>NZ_JBITIE010000003.1:31594-406470 GCF_044458665.1 Streptomyces sp. NPDC050422 | reverse complement strand
GCCCGGAACGCTGCTGCTGGGCGACCGAAACTTCTCCGCCACCGCCTTCGTGAGCACGGTCGCCTCCACCGGCGCGGACTTCCTCATCCGCGCCAGGACCCACACCACAGCGCTCAAGCTGCCGATCCGGCGCCGGCTGCCCGACGGCACGTTCCTGTCCCGCATAGGGGAAGTCACCGTCCGCGTCATCGAGGCCACCATCACCCTCACCCCCACCGACGGCACCGGCAAGCACCCCGTCACTCGTAGCACCTACCGGCTCGTCACCAGCCTGCTCGATCCGGACGAGGCACCCGCCACCGCACTGGTCAGGCTCTACCGCGAACGCTGGGAAATCGAGACCAGCTACTGCGAGCTGAAATCGACCATCCTCGGTGGCAGAGTCCTGCGCGGACGCTACCCGGCAGCCGTCACCCAGGAGACCTGGGCACTCCTGGTCGCCTACCAGGTACTACGCACCGCGATGAGCGACGCTGTCCTGCACCGGCCCGACATCGACCCCGACCGCGCCGCATTCACCATCGCGCTGAACACGGCACGTGACCAGATCATCCGTGCGGCCGGCATCATCGCCCACACCCGGATCGACCTCGTCGGCCGGATCGGCACCGCCATACTCAACGGCCTCCTACCCGCCCGTCGAGAACGGTCCCGGCCCCGCGTGAAGAAACGAGCGATCAGTTCCAAGTACCGCGCCGTCGGCCGCGACATCGACCACCGCACCCGCAGGACCACCGTCCACATCGAGATCAGCACGTTGCCAAACCCGTCAGAGGGCTAACCGAACGGCATTGGGCCTAGGGGGTGTCCTGCGGGGGCGGCCAGGCGTCGCCCCAGTCGGTGTTCCGGGCGGCGCGGTACAGCGCACCGTGCCGCTTGGTGACCGTCGCGCGTCGCAGCGCCTCGTCCCGGGTGCAGAGCTCCAGCAGCACCTGGCCCTTGCGGATCTGCGGCCGGCGCGTGACCCGCGCCTCCACGGGCCGCGGGGTGAAGCGGGTGGCCACGACGTAGCTGAACTTCTCGTCCTCGTACGGCAGCGAGCCGCCCTTCACCTTCCGGTGCAGCGAGGAGCGGCTGACCCGGGCCGAGAAGTGGCACCAGTCCGTGCCCGGCTCGATGGGGCAGGCGTCGCTGTGCGGGCAGGGTGCGGCGACGGTGAGTCCGGCGGCGATCAGCCGGTCCCGGGCCTCGATGACGCGGGCGTAGCCGTCGGGGGTGCCGGGCTCGACGATGACGACGGCCTGCGCCGCACGGGCCGCGGCGTCGACGAGGGCGGTGCGGGCCTCGGGCGTGATCTCGCCCAGCACGTAGGAGACGGTCACCAGGTCGGTGGCGTCCAGGACGAGGTCCTTGCCGATGCGGGCCTGCTGCCACTCGGCGGCGCGCAGTCCCGGGATGGCCGAGGCCCCGGCCAGTTCGCGGCCCAGCGCGAGGGCGGGTTCGGCCCAGTCCAGGACGGTGGTCCGCGGCCCGTCCCAGGCCCCGGCGACCGCCCAGCTCGCCGCGCCGGTGCCACCACCGACGTCGGTGTGCGCGGCCGGCGCCCAGTCGGGGGCTGCGTCGCGCAGGGCGTCGAGGGCGGACCGTACCGCCTCGAAGGTCGCGGGCATCCGGTACGCGGCGTACGCGGCGACGTCCGAGCGGTCGCGGAGCAGCGGCGTGTCGGTGGGAGTGGTTCCCCGGTAGTTGGCGATGAGCCGGTCGACGGCCTGCGTGGCCTGCTTGGGCGGCAGCCCGTCGAGGAGTCCGGCCAGGGCCGCACGCAGGGCTTCCGCGGTGGGGAGGGTGACGTTCACCGAGGAATTGTAGGCGTACGCGCCCGGGCCGGGCTCCGTACGGAATCGGGACGGAACGGGGACAGAACCGAACTGCGAAGGCGTACCGGCCGGTTGCTACGCTGACCGGCGCCAGGGACTTCGCTCCGGATCGATCCTGATCCCGAGGGAAGGCCCGAGGTCGGGTACTGCTCATCGGGGGGACCATGAGACTGCAGTTCGGGCGCCTGGCTCCGGTCGGGGGAGGGACCACGAGGCAGCGGGTCGTGCGCCTGGCTCTGGTCGGCGGGCTGCTGGTGCTGGCTCTGCTGCTCCTGCTGGCCACCTTGGGTGGCGGCGGCGGGAAGGACGACGCCGAGCCGAAGGAGCCGGTGCGCAAAAGCACGGGCCCGGCGACGCAGCTGACCGTCCCGGCCGCGTACACGACACGGCGCGGCTGGGAGCTCGTCGGCACCTCTCCCGACTACGCGCTCTCCCGGACGACCGGGCGGCTCGCCTATCTGGTGCGGACGGCCGAGGGCGAGTACCGGCTGCGGACCATCGACGCGGGGACCGGGCGGGCCGGCTGGAGCGGGGACCCCTGGCGCCCGCCGGCCGCGGCGCACTTCCCGAAGCTGCTCACCGTCACCGTGGACGACCAGGAGTACTTCGTGACCTGGTCGTACGGGAAGGTCGGCGAGGACGCACCGGCGCCCGCCGACCGGATCGTCTCGCTCGACGTGTACACCGTGGAGGACGGCGGCCGGCAGCGCGTCGAGGTGCCGTGGGCCTCGGTTCCGACGGTCACCGCCACCGGCCCAGGCATCGTGATCGGTGACGGCGGGGCCACGAGCGTGGTGGTGGACCCGGCGACCGGCAGGATCACCAGGGTTCCGGCCAAGGAGCTGAAGTACCCGGCGGGGTGCACGTCGTGCAGGCAGCTGACCGAGGTGCGCGGGCTGACGTCGAAGGGCCTGCTGGTGAGCGGGGCGCGGGAGTTCTGGGTGCAGGGCGGCTGGTTCAGCCGGAACGTGGCCCCCAAGGGAGCCGACCGGCAGAGCGGCGTCCCGGCCTCCGTGGCCCCCGGCCTGGTGCTGGCCAAGTGGCAGCTGGCGAAGGGCGCGAAGCTCGCCGCGACCCATGACCTGTGGACGGTGCACGACATGGAGACGGGCAAGGCGCTGGTCTCCGTGCGGTGCCACAAGCCTGCGATCGCGCCGGGTCAGTACCCGCCGGCCGTCGTCTCGCCGTCGGGCGACTATCTGGTGGCCGGGAACCTCGCGTTCGATCTGGGGGCCGGCAAGGGCTTCTGCTTCGAGGACGACGAGGGGTCCAGGACGCTCGCCCTGGCATCGGTGACCGACGGCGGAACGGCGTACGGGGCGACGAACGTGCGCAACGCGTCGGATGCGCTGGCCGGGGGCGGCTTCCCGGTCGAGGCCGACCTCTCGACCGGGACGACGCAGATGCTGTCGCCGAACGCGCGAATGCCCGGCGCGGAGAGCGCCGAAGGGACCGGGCTGTTCCGCTGGACCGACGACAAGGACCGGCTGCACCTGATCGGCTACCCGCGGGCGGACTGACCGCGGGCGGACTGACCGCGGGCGGACTGACCGCGGGCGGACTGACCGCGGGCGGACTGACCGCGGCCGCGGCTGTCACCGTGGCCGTGGCCGCAGAAGCGGTCAGGGCCGGGCGGCCACCTGCTGCCAGGGCCGGCACAGCCCCAGGAAGCACGCCATCGCGCCCACCGCGCACACCAGCTGCACGACGGCCATCGGCACGGCCGTGGCCTCTCCCGCGATGCCGACGAGCGGCGAGGCGATGGCGCCGATCAGGAACTGGGAGGTGCCGAGCAGCGCGGAGGCGGAACCGGCGGCGTGCTTGGTGCGCATCAGCGCCTGGGTGTTGGTGTTCGGCATCGCCAGGCCCATCGCCGACATCAGCACGAACAGGCCGGTGGCCACCGGTACGAGTCCGACGTCCCCGAAGACCCCGGACGTCATCAGCAGCAGCGCCGTCGCGGCCAGCACGATCACCGCGAGCCCGAAGCCGAGCGCCTTGTCGAGGCTGACCCGGCCGACGAGGATCTTGCCGTTGATCTGGCCCACCGCGATCAGCCCGATCGAGTTGATGCCGAAGAGCAGGCTGAAGGTCTGCGGCGAGGCACCGTAGATCTCCTGGACGACGAACGGGGAGGCGCTCACGTACGCGAAGAGTGCGGCGAAGGCGAGGCTGCCCGCGATCATGTACCCGGTGAAGACGCGGTCGGCAAGCAGCCCGCGCATGGTGCGCAGCGCGTCACCGACACCGCCGGTGTGGCGTTCGGCGGGCGGCAGGGTCTCGTGGAGCCACTTCCAGACGACGAGGGTGAGCAGGATGCCGATGACGGTGAGGACGGCGAAGATGCCCCGCCAGTCGGTGATCCGCAGGACCTGGCCGCCGATGACCGGGGCGATCACCGGGGCGACTCCGGAGATCAGCATCAGGGTCGAGAAGAACCTGGCCATCGAATCGCCGTCGTACAGGTCACGCACCACCGCCCGGGCGATGACGATGCCGGCCGCGCCCGCGAGGCCCTGGAGGAGTCGGAAGCCGATGAGGAGTTCGGCGGTCGGGGCGAAGACGCAGATCGCGGTGGCGAAGACGTAGACGATCATCCCGACGAGCAGCGGTCGGCGTCTGCCCCAGCGGTCGCTCATCGGGCCGACGACGACCTGGCCGAGTGCCATGCCGGTGAGGCAGGCGGTCAGGGTGAGCTGGACCGTCGCGGCGGGTGCGTGCAGCGCGTCGGTGACTGCGGGGAGCGCCGGGAGGTACATGTCCATGGACAGCGGCGGCAACGCGGTCAGTCCGCCGAGGACCAGGGTGACGAGAAGTCCGGTGCGCCGGGCGGTGACGGCGGGGCGCGGGGAAAGGGGGGCGGTCTTGATGGGAAGTCCGGCCCCGGTGTCGGGCGTGGGTATCTGCTGGGCTCGGCTGACGCCGCTCTCCGGCATTCTTATCTCCATAGTTGGTCTTCACAGGGAATCCCGGCCTCGGGCCGGGCGGGAATGCGATCTCCTGACCACTCCGACGTGATGATCAGAGCGGACGATTCTGCTCGACGATGCTGAACGGTGCTCCGCCGCAAGTCCCTGCGAGGTACGACGGGGCTTTCTGCTTCGCAGGACTGGCGTGTCACTCCTGCGAGTGAGGCGGGTTGGTTCCCGCCGTGCTGATGTTTGTCGACGGTACGTTGGTTCGTAAAGCCGGGCTAAGGGGGTGGGCTGGGTGATTCGTGCGTACAAGTTTCTCCTACGGCCCACCGCGGGTCAGGCAGTCACACTCAGTGAGATGCTGCGTGATCACTGCTCGCTCTACAACGGTGCGTTGCAGGAACGCCGTGACGCCTACCGGCATCCGTCGAGGACGAGCATCAAGTACGGGATGCAGTCCGGGCAGCTCAAGGACATCCGGGCCTTCGACCCCGAATGCCACGGCCGCTGGTCGTTCAGCTCCCAGCAGGCCACGCTTCGCCGGCTGGACAAGGCGTTCACCGCTTTCTTCCGCCGGGTCAAGGCCGGGGACAAGCCCGGCTACCCCCGCTTTCGCGGGGCGAACTGGTTCGACACGGTGGACTTCCCCCGGGACGGGGACGGCTGTCGCTGGGACTCCACTCCGCACGACCCGGTCACCCGGGTGCGCTTCCAAGGCGTGGGGCACGTCAGGGTCAACCAGCACCGCCCAGTGGTCGGTACGGTCAGGACCGTCAGCGTGAAACGCGAGGGCCGCAAATGGTTCGTCGTCCTCACCACGGACCAGCCCTTGCCTGAACCGCTGCCCGCGACCGGCTCCGACATCGGCATCGACCTCGGGATCACTTCGTTCCTCACCGACTCCAACGGCACCCACATCCCCAACCCGCGCCATGCCCGCAAGGCTGCCACGAGGCTGGAGGCCGCGCAGCGGGCGCTGTCCCGGTTCCCACGGTGCAAGGCCAAGGACCGTACCCGCAACCACCAGCGGGCGGTGGAGAAGGTCGCGGCCCTGCACGGCAAGGTGCGGCGCCGGCGCCTCGACCACGCACACAAGACCGCGCTCACCCTGGTCCGCGAGCACGACTTCATCGCGCACGAAGACCTCAAGATCCGCAACATGAGCAAAGCCCCCGCACCGAAAACCGACCCCGATAGCGCGGGCGTGCTTCTGCCGAACGGGGCTGCGGCCAAGGCTGGATTGAACCGTTCGATCGCTGATGCCGGATGGGGGGTGTTCCTGACGATCCTGAACGCGAAGGCTGAGAGTGCCGGGCGGGAAGTAGTGGCCGTGGACCCCCGCAACACCTCCCGCACGTGTCCCGCATGCGGGCACACCGCCAAGGAGAACCGGCCCACACAAGAAAAGTTCCACTGCGTCGACTGCGGCCACCAGGCCCACGCCGACGAGGTCGGGGCTCTCAACGTCCTACGGGCCGGGCTGGTCCGTCGCCACGCCAACACGGCATAGCGAGAAGCCCCGCCCTCCAGGGCGAGGAGGAGTCACAGTTGTTGAATCCGCCTCTATATGCTCTCAGCTCAGCCGGAATGGTCGACACCTTTTTGGGAGCGTGCATGAGCAGGACTGTCCGTTGGGGCGTGCTGGCGACAGGTGGAATCGCGGCGACTTTCACCGCTGACCTGCAGGCGATGCCCGACGCGGAGGTGGTGGCCGTGGCCTCCCGTACGGACGCCTCGGCGACGGCGTTCGCGGAGCGGTTCGGGATACCGCGGGCTTACGGGAGCTGGGCCGGGCTCGTCGCCGACGAGGCGGTCGACGTGGTGTACGTGGCCACGCCGCACTCCGCGCACCGGGAGGCGGCCGCTCTGGCGCTGGAGGCCGGGAAGCACGTGCTGTGCGAGAAGGCGTTCACGCTCAACGAGCGCGAGGCCGGGGAGCTGGTGAAGCTCGCCCGGGACCGTGGCCTGTTCCTGATGGAAGCGATGTGGACGTACTGCAACCCGGTCATCCGGCGGATGACGGAGCTGGTGCGGGACGGGGCGATCGGTGAGATCCGGACCGTGCAGGCCGACTTCGGCTTCGCGGGCGACTTCGGCGCCGAGCACCGGCTGCGCGATCCCGCGCTGGGCGGCGGGGCGCTGCTGGACCTCGGGGTCTATCCGGTGTCGTTCGCGCAGCTGCTGCTGGGTGAGCCGGACCGGGTACAGGCCGACGCGCTGCTGTCGCCGGAGGGCGTCGACCTGAACACCGGGATGCTGCTGAGCTGGGACTCGGGGGCCAACGCACTGCTGTCCTGCTCTCTCGTCGGGCACCACCCGACGGCCGCCACGGTCATCGGGACGGCCGGCCGGGTGGACTTCCCCGAGGGCTTCTTCTTCCCGAAGCGCTTCGTGCTCCACCGGGACGGCAAGGAGCCGGAGGAGATCACCTCGGGTCCGGGGCCGCAGGGTCTGACGGGGATGCAGTTCGAGGCGGCCGAGGTGATGCGGGCGGTCCGGGCGGGCGAGACGGAGTCCCCGCTGGTGCCGCTGGACGGCTCACTCGCGGTGATGCGGACGCTCGACGCGGTACGTGAGCGCATCGGCGTCCGCTACCCCGTGGACGGCGTGGCGTCCTGACGCCCTTCGTACGGGTCCGTATGGGTCAGGCCGGGGTCAGGCCCTGGTTGCCCACCTCCGTGACGAACGAGGCGGCCGTCGTCACGGGGGCGCCGGGCGTGGTCACGGCGGACACCGTGCGGTAGTCGGCGCGTGCCCGGTGCTCCTGGAGCGTGACGACGGCGTACCCGCGGCGCCCGTTGTAGTACTTCATGTGCGGGTTGGCGGTCGTGAGGTTCGTCCAGTTGGCCGGCTTCTCCGAGCCGTTCTTGCCGCTGGTGATGGAGGTGGCGACGATCTCCGTGCCGACGGTGCGGGAGGCGGGGTCGTCGAAGTCGCGCTTCAGGTCGAACGCGTAGCCGACGTGCACGTCGCCGGTCAGCACCATGAGGTTGTCCACCCCGGTGGCCTCGGCGCCCTTCAGGACGCGGTCCCGGGACGCCGGGTAGCCGTCCCAGGAGTCCATGGAGAGCTTGTAGGCGTCGGTCGGGACATCGCGCCGCTGGGCGAAGGTGACCTGCTGCGGTACGACGTTCCAGGTGGCCTTCGAGTGGCGCCAGCCGTCGATCAGCCAGCGCTCCTGGGCGGCGCCGGTCAGGGTGCGCGAGGGGTCCTCGGACTCGGGCCCGGGGGTCTGCCAGCCGTCGCCGTACGCCTGGTCGCTGCGGTACTGACGGGTGTCGAGGATGTCGAACTGGGCGAGCCGGCCGAACCGCAGGCGCCGGTAGAGCCTCATGTCCGGGCCGTCCGGCTGCTGCGGGGCGCGTAGCGGCTGGTTCTCCCAGTACGCGCGGTAGGCGGCGGCCCGGCGGATCAGGAACTCCTCGGGCGGCACGCTGTTCTCGGGGGTGTCGCCCGCGTAGTTGTTCTCGGTCTCGTGGTCGTCCCACGTGACGACGAAGGGGTGCGCGGCGTGGGCGGCGCGCAGGTCGGGGTCGGACTTGTAGAGGGCGTACCGCAGCCGGTAGTCCTCCAGCGTGGTCGTCTCCCGGTTGAAGAGGGCGGGCAGGGTGCGGTCGGTGTAGTTGCGGGCCCCGCCGGTCGCGGAGACGGCGTACTCGTAGAGGTAGTCGCCGAGGTGGAAGACGACGTCGACGTCCTCCTGGGCGAGGTGCTTGTACGCGGTGAAGTAGCCGTCGTGGTAGGCCTGGCAGGAGACGGCGGCCAGGCGCAGTTCGCGCTTGTGGGCGCCGGGGGCGGGCGCGGTGCGGGTCCGGCCGACCGGGCTGGTCCACTGTCCGGTGCGGAAGCGGTAGTAGAGCACGCGGTCCGGGGCGAGGCCCTTGACCTCCACGTGGACGCTGTGGTGGAACTCCGGGTGGGCGGTGGCGGTGCCGCGCCGGACGATGTGCCGGAAGCGCTCGTCGCGGGCCAGTTCCCAGCGCACCTCGACGCGGGAGGCGGGCAGTCCGCTGTCGGGCTCGAACGGGCGGGGCGCGAGTCTCGTCCACAGGAGGACGGATTCGGGCAGCGGGTCCCCGGAGGCGACGCCGAGGGTGAACGGGTCCTCGCCGATCTTCCGGCTGTCGAGCTCGGCGGCGCTCGCCGCTCCCGCGGCCGGCAGGCCGACGGAGAACGCGAGCGCGGCGGCGGCTCCGGTGACGGTGAGAAAGCGGCGGCGACCGGTGTGCCGGACCGCGTCGCGCAGCTCCTGCTGGTGCGTTGAGTGCGTCATCTGTCCCTCCCCTGACTGGTGATGTGGGGGAAGTCCACCGGACCGGCACATCGGGCGGTTGGCGTGCTCGCGTCGCACGGGCGTCGCCTGGATGAGGAACGCCGCAGGAATGGATCCCCAGGGGCAAACTCCGCGTACGCGGCAAAACCATGATCATTAACTTCGCGCGCGGCGCCCGCGGAATCGCCGGTGCCGCACCGGGGAATCACTCCCCGGGACGCGAACACCCCGTACGGACGCACTTTTTGGCGCCGCGCGCCCCTCCGGAAGCCGGCCTCCGAACGGCTGGGCGTACGCTGCCGCCCCATGAGCAACAATCTGTTGAACTCCGCGACGAAGACGGCTGTGGTCACGGGCGCGGGCTCCGGAATCGGCCGTGCGGTGGCTCTGGCGCTGAGCGGCGCCGGCTGGTCGGTGGCGCTCGCGGGCCGCCGCCCGGAGCCGCTCACCGAGACCGCCGCGCTGGCAGGGCCGGACGCCCGGGTGATCACCGTCCCCGCCGATGTGTCGCACCCCGGCGATGTGGACGCCCTGTTCTCCTCCGTACGGGAGTGCTTCGGACGCCTCGATCTGCTCTTCAACAACGCGGGCACCTTCGGACCGAGTGCCGTACCGGTCGAGGACCTCGGTTACGACGACTGGCGGGCGGTGGTCGACGTGAACCTGACGGGTGCGTTCCTCTGCGCGCAGGCGGCGTACCGGCAGATGAAGGAGCAGGACCCGCAGGGCGGGCGGATCATCAACAACGGCTCCGTGTCCGCCCACGCGCCGCGCCCGCACTCCGTCGCGTACACCACGACCAAGCACGCGATGACCGGCCTGACGAAGTCGCTGTCGCTGGACGGACGCCCGTACCGGATCGCCTGCGGGCAGATCGACATCGGCAACGCCGCGACCGAGATGACGGAGCGGATGCAAACCGGGATCCTCCAGGCCAACGGCGAGCTGGCCGTGGAACCGGTGATGGCGGCCGCGGACGTGGCCCGGACGGTGGTCCACATGGCGGAGCTGCCGCTGGAGGCGAACGTCCAGTTCGCCACCGTGATGGCGACGGCGATGCCGTACGTGGGCCGGGGCTGACGGCACCCGGCCGGAACCGGCCTCGTCCCGACCACAACTGAACACCCCTCAGGTCGGTCCGACCGATGTCCGCCTGATTCGCACCCCGGCCGGCCCGGTAAGCGCGTGCTGCCCTTATGCTCACTGTTCTTCACCGGAACTCCACACAAGGAACACAGCATGCGCATACGCACCGCGGTGCCACTCGCCCTGGCCACCACCACCGCCCTCACGGGCTCGCTGCTCCTCGCGACCCCGGCCTCGGCCGCGAAGCACCAGAGCGGGGTGCACCTCGGCAAGATCCAGTACGACAGCCCCGGCAAGGACACCCGGTCCAACACCTCGCTCAAGGCCGAGTGGGTCGAGATCCACAACAACACCAAGGCGAAGTTCCAGCTCAAGGGCTACAAGCTCAAGGACAACACCGGGTACACCTACACCTTCCCCGCCTACAGCGTCGGCGCGGGCAGGACCGTCCGGGTCCACACCGGCAAGGCGAAGAACAGTTCCGGTCACCTGTACTGGAACCGTGGCTCGTACGTCTGGAACAACACCGGCGACAAGGCGCGGCTGATCAAGCCGAACGGCAAGCTCCTGGACTCGTGCTCCTGGACGAAGTCGAGCAAGGGCACCAAGAACTGCCACTGAGCCGGCTGCGCGGTCCGGGTCCTTCCCGGTCCCGCCCGGCGAGGGGGCGGGCGGGTCCACGGGGGAATGCCCCGGACCGCGGCGCGGTTGTGCCGCACATGACTGATCTTCCTCGGGCCGCGGTCCTGCGCTACACAGCCTTCTCCGCCGACCCCGCGGGCGGAAACCCGGCCGGGGTCGTGCTGGACGCCTCCGGCATGGACCAGGCGGCCATGCTCGCCGTCGCGGCGGAGCTCGGCTACAGCGAGTCGGCGTTCCTGACCGGCCGGACCGAGGCGTCCGAGGCGTCCGAGGCGTCCGAGGCGTCCGAGGCGTCCGAGGCGTCCGAGGCCGGTGTACGCGGTTACGCGATCCGCTACTTCAGCCCGAAGGCCGAGGTCCCGTTCTGCGGTCACGCCACCGTGGCCACGGCCCTGGCCCTCGCCGAGCGGGACGGCCCCGGGGACCTGGAGTTCGCCACCGCGGCGGGCCCGGTGCCGGTCACCGTCGTCCGCGAGGGGACCGAACTGCGGGCGACCCTCACCAGCGTGGAGCCGCACGTCACGGACGCCGCCGCGGAGGACGTCGCGGAGGCGCTGGCCGCCCTGGACTGGCCGGCCGCCGATCTCGACCCGGCCCTGCCGCCCCGCATCGCCTACGCGGGCGCCCGCCATCTGGTGCTGGCCGCCGCGAGCCGTGAGCGGCTGGCCGCGCTCTCCTACGACTTCGCGCGCCTCGAAGCGCTGATGCACCGGCTGGACCTCACGACGGTCCAGCTGGTGTGGCGGGCGTCGGACACCGTCTTCCACGTCCGCGACCCGTTCCCGGTCGGCGGTGTGGTCGAGGACCCGGCGACGGGCGCGGCGGCGGCCGCCTTCGGCGCATACCTGCGCGCCCTGTCCCTGGTCCCGGAGACCGCCGCACTGACCCTGCACCAGGGTGAGGACATGGGCCGCCCCGGCACGCTGACCGTCACCCTGCGGGCGGGCGACGCGCGGGTGCGGGTGAGCGGGACGGGGGCCCGCATCCCGGACCCGCGCGCGTGAGGACCCGCGTCAGCGGCTGAGGAACTCCCGGTACCAGGGGGCGTGCTGCGCGAAGGACGTCCGGAAGTCCGGGCCCGGCGCGCAGCCGAAGTCGGGTCCGACCCGCTCGTCGGCGAACCAGTGGTCCACCGTGAGCATGTCGAAGTGGTGCGTGGCGTACGGGACACCGGCCAGCCGGGCGCGGGCCTCGTCCAGCCCGATCTCCGTGCCCGCCCAGGGCAGCTGGAGTTCACCGAGCACCGTGGACAGCAGGTCCGAGCAGGTCACCGGCTCGGGGTGGTTGACGTGGTAGACGCCGGACGGCGCCTTCGGGGCGAGCGCCGCCCCGAGCAGGGCGCGGCCCAGCGTCTCCACGTCGATCAGCGAATGGCGGGCGTCGCAGCCGGCCGGGGCCGCCGACAGGTACCGCAGCAGTGCGACCAGTCCGGGGATCGCCCACCGGTCCCCCGCCCCGTGCACGATGTGCGGACGCAGGACGGCTCCCCCGGCCGCCAGGACGTGCTGCTCGGCGGCGACCCGGGTCAGACTGGTGGCGGATACGGGGGCGGGCTCGGCCACACCGGGAAGCAGCGCGGTGAAGGGGCCTCGGCCGTAGACGGAGGCGGTGCTCAGCTGGACGATCCGGCCGACTCCGCTGCGCACGGCCTCGTCGACCAGGGCGCGGGTGCCGTGATCGTTGACGGTGCGGGCGGTCTGCTCGTCGGAGCCGATCCGGGAGGCGCAGTGGATCACGGCGTCGACGCCCTCGCAGCTGCCCCGCAGCGATCCGGGGTCGGCGAGATCCCCGTACACCGTCTCGCAGCCGGGCCCGTCCGCCGGGACGTCGAGCGCGGTCCGGTGGGTCATCAGGCGCAGCTGGATCCCGGGCGTCGCACGGGCGGCCGCGGCCACCCGGCTGCCGATGAAGCCGGTCGCACCGGTGATGAGGATGCGCGGGGTCATGAGAGGTCCGTTCTGACATCGCCGGGCCCGGCCGGGCGGGGGCCCGGCGAGCGGAGGGTGCAGGTGAAAGCCGGTTCGCCGTCCTGAACGGCCCGTATGAACACTCCGGCGGGCGAGAGCGTGTCCGTGTCGTCCGCCGGGAGCACAGTGGCCTCGATCCGGCAGGGGCGGTCCAGTTCCACGTACTGGAGGAAGTCGGCCTGCATCGCCGTCGGCAGGAAGGTCGAGCCGGTGGCCGCGTGCGCGGCCTGCCGGGCCGCCTCCAGCAGCAGGATGCCCGGCACGTGGTCGTTGGGGCGGCCGAAGAGTGTCGGATGCCGGGTATCGAGCCGCAGCAGCCAGGTTCCGGGCTCGGTTCCGGGCTCGGTTCCGGGTGAGAGGACGACGTCGTTCTCGGAGGTCCTGCCGACCGTGCGCGGCGCGACGGCGGGCAGGAGGGGTATCGGGGTGTCGAGCACGGCGCCGCGGTGGCCGCGCAGCCGCTGGTACGCCCCGGCCGAGGTGCAGCTGATCCGGCCGCCGCCGGTAGCGAGCACGGTGCCGCGACGGTGCAGGAGGAGTTCGAGGTGCATGGAGCCGAGGCCCCGGCCCCGGCGGCGGATCCTGGAGCAGGACACGTCCACCGTGATGTCCCAGGGGTCGTCGCTCAGTTCGAGCCGTTCGGACGCGGAGGTGTACCTGAGTTCCCACATCACGAAGGCGTCGCCGACCGGCACACCGAACTGGGCGTGGGCGATCAGCATCGTCGTCTGCCGCATGGTCTCGGCTATGAGCAGGGGGTCCTGGTGCCGGCCGTCGACGGGGGCGAAGAAGCGGTGGGCCCGGGGCCAGTGGGCCGGCACCGAGAACTGGGTGTCGGTGAGCCGGGTGAGCCCGGTGGGGAAGACGTCGAGCGGGTCGGTCCGGTGGACCAGCTGTCTCAGCCGGTCGGGCGATCCGCCTCTGCGACCGGGCCCCTCTCCTGCGGAGAGGGCTGCCTCTTCCGGGCTGCCGGAGGAAGCCTCGGCACGGCCGGCGCCCGTAGAGTGTCCGGCCTGCTCGACGCTCTCCACCGACATCGAAGCGCTGCGTGAGGTGAGCTGAACCATGAAGTTCCCCCAGGAGGATCCGAGTCAAAGGGCCGAGCCGCCCCGCAGTAAGATACTGACAGCCCGGTTTTCCTTTCCAGCCAACCCCCTGTGGCACCAACCACGCCACCATTAGAGAGAAGCTGATGGCACAGCAGGCGCGCGCGATCCAGACCCGCCGGTCGATCCTGGTGGCGGCCGCCGAAGTGTTCGACGAGCGCGGCTACAGCAGCGCCACCATCAGCGAGATCCTGGCGCGTGCGGGGGTGACCAAGGGCGCGCTGTACTTCCACTTCGCCTCCAAGGAGGACCTCGCCCTCGGGGTGATGGACATACAGCTGCACAGCGACCCGCTGCCGCCCCAGCTGACGAAGCTGCAGGAACTGGTGGACCAGGGCATGCTCCTCGCCTACCGTCTGCGCCATGAGCCACTGGTGCGCGCCAGCGTCGGCCTGGCCATGGACCAGGCCGTGGAGGGCCTCGACCGCGGCACCCCCTTTCGCGGCTGGATAGACCGGCTCGAACACCTTCTGGTGGCCGCCAAGGGGCAGGGCGAGCTGTTGCCGCACGTCGATCCGGGCGAGGCCGCCGAAATGCTGGCGGGGTCCTTCTCGGGCATCCAGGTGATGTCCCAGGTCCTGTCCAACCGTGAGGACCTGGGCCGGCGGATCTCGGTCCTGCTGCACTACGTACTGCCGAGCATGTCGACGCCGGCCGTTCTGGCCACTCTGGATATGGCCGAAGATCGCGGTGAGCGTCTGCTCCGCAGCTTCGAAACCGTACCGAGCCAGGCCGGCGCCCCCAACTGACCTCCTGCGGCACCCCTTTGCCACGCGGAACCAGACCGCACGGTCCGCAACCGGTGCCCGTGGCAGCACCACGAACGACTGCCCGCTCCGTAGGGTCGATGGCTCAGCACCAGTCACCGACAGGAGCCGCCGATGTCCGTCCGCCGCGTAGTCCCCAACATCCCGACCGGCACGGGTGACGAAACCGGAAGCGATCCCGCAGCCATGCGGGCCAACGCCGCGTTCTACGGGCTCCTGGGCTTCGAAGAGGTCATGAACCAGGGCTGGATCATGACGCTCGCCTCGCCCACCCACCCCACGGCCCAGGTCAGCATCATGACCACCGACCGGACCGGACCCGTCACCCCGGACATGAGTGTCGAGGTGGAGGACGTGGACGCGGTGTACGCGGCAGTGGTGCGCGACGGCGCGGAGATCGTGTACGGCCCGGCCGACGAGGAGTGGGGGGTGCGCCGCTTCTTCGTACGCGATCCGAACGGGCGGGTCGTCAACGTACTGAGCCACGGTTGATCCGGGCGGCGCGCCCGCGAGGGGCGGGAGCCTGAGCGGCAGACGAGTCGGGCTGTACGCCGGGTTCTGTCGCCCGGTCGCCTCGCGGCGGCCGGGGAGACGGCCATCCATCTAGGACCGGCATTGCTGCCGGTCTCGTGCGGTCTACCCGCGAACTCGGGCGGGCCGCCCTCGAACGTTCGCGCAGAGCCGTCTTGCGACGGCTCCTCTTGACCTTGCTCCGGGTGGGGTTTACCTAGCCGCCTGAGTCGCCTCAGACGCTGGTGGTCTCTTACACCACCGTTTCACCCTTACCGGGGACCGAAGTCCCAGGCGGTCTGTTTTCTGTGGCACTGTCCCGCGGGTCACCCCGGGTGGCCGTTAGCCATCACCCTGCCCTGTGGAGCCCGGACGTTCCTCGGGAGGGTCCGAAGATCCTCACGCGGCCGTCCGCCCGGCTCGTCTGCCGTGGGGCCCATGCTACCCGCCCGGCCGGGGCCGCCCGACAGGGCGCGGGGGCGGCTCAGATGAACGCCTCGGTCTCCAGATCCAGCGCGAAGGGCGCCGGGAGGCGGATCGACTTGCCGAACGGAATCGTGCAGTGCTGGCGGTAGTCGTCCCCTTGCGGATCGCTGAACAGCGTCACCGAGGACTGCTCGCGGTCGACCAGGAGGTAGAGGGGAACGGGTCCCCGGGCGTAGCAGTGCCGCTTGCCCGTACGGTCGGCGGCCGGCTTGGACGAGGTGACCTCGACGACGAGGGCCACCCCCTCACAGGGCATCCAGGGATCCGCTCCGCGGTACAGGCGCAGTTCGGTGGGGGCGAAGGTGCCATCGGGAATGGCGTGGTTCTTCGGGCACCCCCCGCCACTGCGCAGCTTCAGCCCCTTGTTCCCGGAGAACTGCATCTTGGTACGGGAACGGGTGATCACCTGCTCAAGAATCAGGCCGATGTAGTCCTCATGATCCCCGTCCGGCGGCGGCGTCACGACAATCTCCCCCTCGATCAGCTCGGCCCGGAAGCCCTCCGGCGTGTCCAGCGCCAGGAAGCCCTCAAGCAGGACTTCCGCCTGCGAGAGCGGTTCGTGCGGCATGGCAGACATGTCACGCCCCTTCCTCGATCGCTCGCCAGAGTGGGACATCGGGGAATCCGCCGTCCGTGAGATGGGAGTGTTTCCCCCGATCGTGGCACAGGACCGCACGCCGTTGTCAGAGGCGGACCGAAGCGAAGGCCGCGATCCCCGCAGCCCAGGCCGCCGCGACGTCGGCGTCCGTGGCGAAGCGGCCGTTGAGCTCCATCACGACCATCCCGTGGGCGAAGGCCCACGCCGCCCTGACGCGTGCCTCGTCGCCGGCCAGGGCGCGGAAGAGCGGGGCCGCGGCGCGTTCCTCCAGGTCCTGCGGAAGCCGGTGCCCGGTGGTGAGGCGGTAGAGGTGGGGGTGGGCCAGGGCGTGGGTGCGGTAGGCGGTGGCGAGGGCCCGGAAGGAGCCGGGGGCCGCGGCCTCGGCCGCTGCGAGTGCGTCGGCGGTCTCCCGGAGCATCGCGTCGGCCAGGGCGTGCACCACGGACGACTTGTCCGGGAAGTGTTTGTAGAGCGAGGGCGCCGTGATGCCCACGCATCCGGCGAGGCGGCGCATCGTGAGAGCGTCCGGGCCCTCCCGCTCCAGCAGGGTGCGCGCGGCAGCGAGGATCTGGCGGGCACGGTCGGTGGCCGGCCGGGCCGCGGGGTCGGTCATCCCGGTCCTCCTCTCCCTGCCGGCTCGGGGTGGGCCGAAGGCGCGATCGTACGAGAGGTGAGGGGCGCGGCGGGGACCGGGGTGCGGGGCACGGATTCTTGACCTTGCCGCAGCGTCAGGGCTTCTACTGGCCCCCTGCGCATCGGAGAGATCGTCGCGCTCATTGTCGGGCGGCTCCGAGGATGTCAGCAGAGAAGCTCAAAGCAGGCTGCCTCCCTCAACGCGGTGGCCCACCGGTGACGGCGCACCAGCGACATGGGCCCGGCGCATCACTGCGCGCGCGTGGGCACGTGCGGGTCGTCGAACCGGGCGACGGCGTCGGCGATGAGATCGTCGATCTGGTGCGGCCGGACGATCCCGCAGCTGATCAAGCCCGCAAGACCCTGGAATGTGGCGAGGAAGACCAAACCGGCCCGCTGCGCGTCCTGCGCACCGGGGACGTCCTCGGGCCGGGCTTGCTGGAACACGTCGAGGATCGGCGTGAAGGCCTCGACGGCGCTGCGCGCTATGGCTTCCGCGCCTGCGCCGTGCTTGTGCGCGAACATCAACTCGGCCAGGTTCGGCTCGGAGGTCGTGAAGCCGATGTAGGCGTCCGCGATCGAACGGATCCGCTCCGCGAGCCCGCCCGCGGTCGCGGCTGCTTCCCGCAGGCGCGCACGGAGCCGCACGAACCCCTCGACAGCGAGGGCGTCGAGCAACGCCTGGCGATCCGGGAAGTACCGGCGCGGCGCGGCATGACTCACTCCGATCTCCCCGGTGAGCTCCCGAAGGGAGAGCTCTGCCGCCCCCTTCTCGTGGAGCTTCATCGCAGCACGATCCAGCACCGCCTGACGCAGGTTGCCGTGGTGATACGGACGAGGCGAGGTCATCCGGCCAGGCTACCAGAGTAGTTTCCATTGACAACATAGTAGCCAGTGGCTACATTGACGCCATGTCCACTCTCTCTTCTCCGTCGCAGATCCCTGACCAGACCGGCCGGACCATCGTGATCACCGGTGCGGCCGGCGGCATCGGGAAATCCGCCGCCTCGGCACTCGCCGTGCGGGGCGCGCGTGTGATCCTCGCCGTCCGCGATCAGGCAAAGGGCCGTGCGGCAGCACGCGACATCGGAGGCCAGGCCGAGGTCCGCGCACTCGACCTGGCCTCGCTCGCCTCGATCCGAGAGTTCGCCGAAGGCCTGCGCGAGCCGGTCGACGTTCTCGTGAACAACGCAGGAGCGATGACCGCCACTCGCCAGGAGACGCGGGACGGCTTCGAGAGCCAGCTCGGCGTCAATCACCTCGGCCACTTCGCGCTGACGAACCTCCTCCTGGATCGCATCACCGGCCGAGTGGTGACGATCTCGTCCAGCGCCCACCGTTCGGCGCACATCGACTTCGATGACCTCCAGTGGGAGCAGCGCCCCTACCGCCCCTTCGGCGCCTACGGCCAGTCCAAGCTGGCCAACCTGCTGTTCACATCCGAACTGCAGCGCCGACTCACCGAGGTCGGCGCACCGGTGATCGCCACGGCCGCGCATCCCGGATGGGCGTCGACCGGGTTCCGGATCACCAGTGGCAACCGGCTCTTCGACACTCTCATGGCGATCAGTACGCCGCTCCTCGCGCACGGCCCGCAAGGCGGCGCGCTCCCGACCCTGCTGGCGTCAACCGGTGATGTCCCCGCCGGCAGCTTCGCCGGCCCGAGCCGCTTCGGTGGCGTGCGCGGCCCTGCCGCACTTGCCGAGCCATCCACTCGAACAAAGGATCCCGAGACCGCCAGGCGCCTCTGGGAGGTCTCCGAACGGCTCACGGGCACCGAGTTCCCGCTGACCGCGGACGCGCGCGCCGCATGATCGCGCACCCGGACAACACTCCCCGCCCGATAGTGAAACGCAGCCGGCACCACAGGAACGCGGCACCGAGGAGGATGCCGGCCCCGATGGCGATCGCGGTCGAACTCCACAGCGGGGCATCCGGGTTGGCCGGGCGCAGTGCGCTGAACAGCACCGCGGTGGCCGTCGGAGGCGCCCAGCCGCACCGACCCTGACGCCACACCCGCCACCCACTGCCCCGGTCAGCCTCCGGACGAGGGGAGACTGGAGGAATCGGCGGCTCTCGCGGCGTGTGGGCCGGGGCAACGCGGTGCGAGTCGTGGTGCGTGGCCCGGCGCCCTTGACCTTGCCGCAGCGTCAGGGTTTCTACTGGCCCCATGCGCATCGGAGAGATCGCCGCGCTCGTCGGGCTCACCCCCAGGGCCGTGCGGCACTACCACCAGATCGGCCTGCTGGCCGAGCCCGCCCGCCGGGCCAACGGCTACCGCTCCTACAGCGTGCGCGATGCCGTGATCCTGGCCCGGATCCGGCGGCTCACCGAGCTGGGGCTCGGCCTGGACGAGGTGCGGGAGGTGCTCGCCGGTGACGCCGGGCGTCCCCTCGGGGACGTACTGCGTGAGCTGGACAGCGACCTGGCGCGGCAGGAGCAGGAGATCCGGCAGCGGCGGCTGCGGCTGGCGCAGTTGATGGAGGGGCCGCTGACCGGTGCCGGGCCCGTGTCGCCCGCGCTGGCCGAGCTGCTGGCCGCAGGGCCCGCCACGGACTCCCCCGCCGCCGCCAAGGACCGGGAACATCTGGCGTTGCTGGATGCTGCGGGCGGCGGCAGCAGCGAGGTCTACACCGTGCTGCGGACGCTGGCCGGTGATCCGGTCGTGCTCTCGCTGTACGAGGAGCTGGACGCGCTCGACGTGGCGCCCGTGGACGATCCGCGCGTCGCACCGCTGGCCGCCCGGATGGCCGCCCTCGTGCCGGACGAGGTGCTGGCGGCGATCCCTGACGACGGGCCGGCGATGACGGGGTTCGGCGAGGCCCTGCTGGCGGACTATGCGCCCGCGCAGGCCGAGGTGGTCCGCCGGGTGATGGTGGCGCTGACGGAACGGATGACGGGGAGGACGCGGGGATGAGAGGGGTGCGGGGCGCGCGGCTCGTGGCCGCGGCGGTGCTGCCTGCCGAACTGGCGCTGGGAGTGTGCCTGGTGGCCGGCGTGCGGATACCCGGCGCGGTGCTGGCCGGTGCGGAGGGGGCGGTCCTGCTCGCGTTCGTCCTGGAGGCCGTCGTCCTGGGGCGGCTCTGGCGTGCGGGGCGCCGGGCGGGTGCGGGGCGGCGGGAGGCGATGGGTGCGGCGCTTCGGACCGTCGTACCGGTGGCGGTGCGCCGGCTCGTCGTGCATGAGCTGCGGGCTCTGCACAGCCTGCGCCTGTGGTTGGTGCGGCGGCGTCACGGCGTGCCGGAGGGGGCGCTGCCCGTCCCGTACACCGGGCCGCAGACCGCGATGATGTACGGCCTGGTCTTCGTCTCGGTGGTGGAGACGGTGATGCTGGCCCTGCTGATCCCCTGGCCGGTCGTGCACCGGATTCTGCTCGTGCTGGATGTGTACGGGGTGCTGCTGGTGCTCGCCCTGCACGCCGCCTGTGTGGCCCGCCCGCATGTCGTGGGCCCGGACGGTTCGCTGCGCATTCGCTACGGGGCACTGTTCGATCTGCGGGTGCCGGCCGCGTCGATCGCCGCCGCGCGGGTCGAACGACGCTTCCCCGAAGGCCGGTTGGTACAGCTCGCCCCGGACGGGGTACTCGATCTCGCGGTCGGCGGCCAGACGACGGTGACGGTCGAGCTGACCGAGCCGCTGGGCTTCGTACGGCCGCTCGGCAGGCGCGGGCAGGCTCTCGCGGTCCGGTTCCACGCCGATGATCCGCGCGCTGCCGTGGCCGCGCTCACGCGGGGGCGAACAGCACCTTCGACGATCCCGGATCTGCCTGGGTGAGCCGGACCCGCAGCCGTTGCCCCAGGGGGAGTTCGGCCGTGCCGCCCTCGATGCGGGCGACGATCGCCGGGTCGTCGATGTGGACGGTGCCGGTCGTCGGCTCTCGCTCCTTCACGTCCACCACGTACGCGTCGAAGACCGCACCGACCCGGTCCTTGAGCAGCGCCGCCTCGACGAGGTCGACGCACTCGCGCTCCACCGTGTTGGCGCGCCTGGTCCCTTCCGCCATCTCCTTGGGCAGGCCGGGGAGTGCGGTCAGGACCCATTCGGGCGGCTCATGGTCCGCGGCGGCCGCGACGCAGAGTTCGGACGCGTACCGGTCGACGAGGCGGCGCAGCGGCGCGGTGCAGTGGGTGTACAGGTCGGCGACGGCGGCGTGCACGGCCGGGGTGGGCAGTTCGCCGTGCTCGAAGACGGTGTAGCCGGCGCCGCGCAGCAGCGTGGTGCAGTCCTGGAGGAAGGCCGCGTGGTTGGTCTTCCTCGGGTCGAGCGAGCGGACGACCTGCGCGTACGGGACGTGGTGCGGCCAGTCGATGTGCAGGGCCTCGGCCGAGCGGCGCAGGCGGGCCACGGCGCCGTCGGGGGCGACCGGGAGCGTACGCAGGATGCCGGTGCCGGATTCCTTCATCAGCCGGGCCGCGGCCATGCCGGTGAGGAGCGAGATCTGGGCGTTCCAGCCGTCGGCGGGCAGCGGGGCGCGGTATTCGAGGCCGTACGCCCCGTCGCGCTCGACGATCTCCTGTTCGGGCACGTCGAGGGAGATGCCGCCGCGGGCGATCTCCTGTTCCTCGCGCAGGGTGCCGATGTCCTTGAGCAGGGCGAGGGGTTCCTCGGCGGTGCCCGCGTCGATCTGCCGCTGCACGCCCGCGTAGTCGAGTTTGGCGCGGCTGCGCACGAGGGCCCGGCGCACCCGGGTGGTGACGGCGCGGCCCTCGGCGTCGAGGTCGATCTCCCAGAGCACGGCGGGGCGGGTCTCGCCGGGCAGGAGGCTGGCGGCGCCCTCGGAGAGCGATTCGGGGTGCAGCGGCACCTTGCCGTCGGGGAAGTAGAGGGTGGTCACCCGGCGGTGGGCCTCGGTGTCGAGGGCGCCGCCGGGGCGGACGAAGGCGGCGACGTCGGCGATGGCGTAGTGCACGCGGAAGCCGTGGGGCCGGCGTTCCAGGTGCATCGCCTGGTCGAGGTCCGTGGAGGCGGGCGGGTCGATGGTGAGGAACGGCAGATCCGTGGCGTCCTCGTGCCCGGAGAGCACCGGGTCGCGCGCCGCGTCGGCGGCTTCGGCGAGCACGTCGGCCGGGAAGCCGTCGGTGAGTCCGAGCTCGGTGCGCAGGTCGCGCAGGGCCGCCCGCAGCGGGGTGTCGGCTGCGCCGGTCATGTGGAGCTGGCGGCGGGGCATGGACCGAGCGTAGGACGGGGCGGTGCGGGCGGCATCCCGGGTGGCGGAGGGGGCGGTCGCCCGTTCCCCGTACGCTGGCGCGAGGGGTTGTTACCAGGGTTGCGTGAGCAGGCCGGGGCCCCTTTTCCGTACGTACGAAGGAGAACCGCCGTGCTCGTGCTGTTGCCGCCCTCCGAAGGAAAGGCCGCCTCGGGGCGCGGAGCACCCCTGAAGCCCGAGTCGCTCTCGCTGCCGGGGCTGGCGGGGGCGCGGGCCGCCGTGCTGGACGGGCTGGTGGAGCTGTGCGCGGCGGACGAGGAGAAGGCCCGCGTGGTGCTGGGGCTCAGCGAGGGGCTGCGCGGCGAGATCGCGAAGAACGTCGAGCTGCGGACCGCGGGCGCGCGTCCGGCCGGCGAGCTCTACACCGGGGTGCTGTACGACGCGCTGGACCTGGCGTCCCTGGACACGGCCGCCCGCCGCCTGGCCGGGAAGTCACTGCTGGTCTTCTCCGGGCTGTGGGGTGCGGTGCGGGTGGGCGACCGGATTCCGCCGTACCGCTGCGCGATGGGCGTGAAGCTGCCCGGGCTCGGCGCTCTCGGGGCGTTCTGGCGCACGCCGATGGCGGAGGTCATGCCGGAGGCGGCCGGGGACGGACCGGTGCTGGACCTGAGGTCGTCCGCGTACACCGCGGCGTGGAAGCCGAAGGGTGCGGTGGCGGAGCGCACGGCGAGCGTGCGGGTGCTGCACTCCCAGCTGGTGGGCGGGGTGGAGAAGCGGTCGGTGGTCAGCCACTTCAACAAGGCGACGAAGGGGCGGATGGTCCGCGACCTGCTGCAGGCGGGAGCCCGGCCGAAGGATCCGGCGGAGCTGGTGACGGCCCTGCGGGACCTGGGGTATGTGGTGGAGGCCGAGGCCCCCGCACGGCCCGGGCGGACATGGGAGCTCGATGTCGTGGTGACCGAGATCCACTGAGCCCGGCCGGCCAGCCGTTGCACCCTGCGCAACGTTCGTTGCGTACGGTGCGGTGCGCGGTGCAGGATGGGGTCATGACCTCCTCCGTACTGGACCTTGCCCCCGTCGTGCCCGTCGTCGTGCTGGAGGACGCCGGCGACGCGGTGCCGCTCGCCCGGGCCCTGGTCGCGGGCGGGCTCCCGGCGATCGAGGTGACACTGCGGACCGCTGCCGCGCTGGACGCCATCAAGGCGATCGCGGCGGAGGTCGCGGACGCGGTGGTCGGCGCGGGCACGGTGATCTCGGCGCGGAACGTCTCCGACACCGTGGCCGCGGGCGCCCGGTTCCTGGTGAGCCCCGGCTGGACGGACGCACTGCTGGACGCGATGAAGGCGTCGGGGGTGCCGTTCCTTCCGGGTGTCTCGACGACGTCCGAGGTGGTCGCGCTGCTGGAGCGCGGGGTCACCGAGATGAAGTTCTTCCCAGCGGAGGCGGCGGGCGGCACGGCGTATCTGAAGGCCCTCTCCGCCCCGCTCCCCCAGGCCAGGTTCTGCCCGACCGGCGGAATCTCCCTCGCCTCGGCGCCGTCCTACCTCGCCCTGCCGAACGTCGGTTGCGTGGGCGGCAGTTGGATGGTCCCCGGCGACGCGGTGGCGGCCAGGGACTGGGCCCGGGTGGAGCGGCTGGCCGCCGAGGCGGCGGCGTTGCGCGGCTGATTTCTGCGAAGTGGCGCGGTTTCGCGCGCATGCTCCCCGGCAGCCGGGGCACGAGTCCCTTCAGGGACACGTGACCCGGACTCCGGGTGACCCGGGTTCCGGCAGGCAATCCCCCGGCCTCCCGGAACCGCCTCGGCCCCATCGGACTCCCCCCGCCGATGGGGCCGAGTGCTGTCCGTAGCGCCTTACCGCAGGTGGGACGTGTCGTTCAGCAGCCGTACGGAGGCGTTGCCGTCCGCGTAGTAGGCCACGGCCGACACGGACGCCGCCGAGAGCTCCATGCGGAACAGCGCCTGGGGCGGTGCGCCGAGCGCCAGCCGGACGAGGGTCTTGATGGGCGTGACGTGGGTGACCACGAGGACCGTGCGGCCGGCGTAGCGGGTGATGAGGCGGTCGCGGGTGGCTGCGACGCGGAGGGCGACCTCGGCGAAGCTCTCGCCGCCCCCGGTGGGGGCTGCCTTCGCGGAGGCGAGCCAGGCGTCCAGATCGGCGCCGTACCGCTCCCTGACCTCGCCGAACGTCAGGCCTTCCCAGGCACCGAAGTCCGTCTCACGCAGCCCTTCCTCGATCCGGACCTCCAGCCCCAGCCGAGCCGCGACGGCACCGGCCGTCTCGCGGCAGCGGCGCAGCGGGGAGCTGACGATCTCCTGGATCGTCCCCCGGGCGGCGAAGGCGTCGGCGGCGTGCTCGGCCTGTCCGCGGCCGGCGGCGGAGAGCTCGGGGTCGGTGCCGCCGCTGCCGGAGAACCGCTTCTGGGGGGTGAGTGCGGTCTCGCCGTGGCGGAGCAGCACAAAGGTGGCGGGCGCGCCGAGGTCCGGGGCTGCGCCCCAGCCGACCGGCGGGGTGTCCGTGGCGGCGGGAGCGGGACGGTTCAGCGCCGCTCTGGCCCTGGCCGCACCGGCCGCCGCGTCGCCGGGCGGTCCGGAGACCGGCGGCAGGGCGGCGGCCACCGAGGACCTCGGGGTGTCGAGGCCGGCCGTCGAGGAGGACGGCTCCCACTGCTTGCCGCGCTTGCCCGCGTCCATCGCCTCGTTGGCGAGCCGGTCCGCGTGCTTGTTCTGCGCCCGCGGGATCCACTCGTAGGTGACGGCGGAGGCCGGCAGGATGCTCGCCGCCTCGGCCGCGAGCGGCTTCATGTCGGGGTGCTTGATCTTCCAGCGGCCCGACATCTGTTCCACGACCAGCTTGGAGTCCATCCGGACACGGACCTGCGGACCGTCGTCCGCCGGGCCGTCCGGCAGCAGCGCGCGCACGGCGCGGAGTCCGGCGATGAGGCCCTTGTATTCGGCGACGTTGTTCGTCGCGACGCCGATGTACTCCGCGGCCTCGGCCAGGGTCTCCCCCGTCGCCGGGTCGATGACGACCGCGCCGTAACCGGCGGGTCCCGGGTTGCCCCGGGAGCCGCCGTCGGCCTCGACGACGAACCGGCGCGGCTGCGTCATTACAGGCCCGAGTCCGCGGTGCGGACCAGGATGCGGTGGCAGTTCTCGCAGCGCAGCACCGTGTCGCGGGACGCGGCCTTCACGTCGTTGACCTCGGTGATGTTGAGCTCGAGACGGCAGCCCTCGCAGCGGCGCTGGTAGAGGCGGGCGGCGCCCACCCCGCCCTGCTGGGCGCGGAGCTTGTCGTACAGCTTGAGCAGGTCCGCGGGGACGGAACCGGCGACGACCTCGCGCTCCTTGGTGACCGTCGCGGTCTCCGTGTCGATCTCCTGGGTCGCCGCGTCCCGGCGGGCGGTGGCGTCGTCGACCTTGGCCTGCACGGCGGCGACCCGGTCGGTCAGCTCGGTGACCCGCTCCTGCGCGGACTCGCGGCGCTCCATGACTTCGAGGACGACGTCCTCCAGGTCGCCCTGGCGCTTGGCGAGGGAGACGATCTCGCGCTGGAGGCTCTCCAGGTCCTTGGGCGAGGTGACCGCGCCGGAGTCCAGGCGCTGCTGGTCGCGGGCGGCGCGCTGGCGCACCTGGTCGACGTCGTGCTCCGCCTTGGTCTGCTCGCGGGCGGTGTCGCTCTCCTCGGTCGTCGAGGCGACGAGGAGGTCACGGAGCTGGGCGAGGTCGGCCGTGAGCGACTCGATCTCGGCGTGCTCGGGCAGGGAGTTGCGCCGGTGCGCAAGCTGGGAGAGACGCTGGTCGAGGGCCTGGACGTCGAGGAGTCGGATCTGGTCGGCGGGCGCGGCGTTCAGTTGGGGGCTCCAGAAGAGTGGTGGGTGGTCCAGGGGTCGGTGACCTGCTTCGAGACATGGACCCGCAGGTCCCATCCGTGGCGGTCGGAAATCGCGTCGAGCTGCGTGGCGGCCTGCTCGCACCACGGCCACTCGGTGGCCCAGTGTGCGGCATCGACCAGGCCGAGCGACGAGTGCTGGACGGCCTCGGAGGCCGGGTGGTGGCGCAGGTCGGCGGTAAGGAAGGCGTCCACGCCCGCGGCGCGCACCGCGTCGAAGAGGCTGTCGCCCGATCCGCCGCTCACCGCGACGGTCCGCACGAGGGCCTCCGGGTCGCCGGCGAGGCGGATGCCCTGCGCGGTGGCGGGCAGCCGGGCGGCGGCACGGGCGGCGAACGCGCCGAGGGTCTCGGGGTGGTCGAGCGTGCAGATCCGGCCGAGGCCGCGGCGGCCTGCGGGGTCCGTGGGGTCCGGGACGAGGGGCCGCTCGACGCGCAGGTCGAGGGCGCCGGCCAGGGCGTCCGAGACGCCGGGGTCCGCGGAGTCCGCGTTGGTGTGGGCCACGTGCAGCGCGATGTCGTGCTTGATGAGGGTGTGCACGACCCGGCCCTTGAAGGTGCCGGCCGCGACGGTCGTCGTACCGCGCAGATAGAGCGGGTGGTGGGTGACGATCAGCTGGGCGCCGAGCTCCAGCGCCTCGTCCGCGATCGCCTGGACGGGGTCCACGGCGAAAAGCACCCGGGTGACCTCGGCGTCCGGATCACCGCAGACGGTGCCGACCGCATCCCATCCTTCGGCCCGCTCGGGCGGCCAGAGAGCGTCGAGCTCGGAGATGACTTCAGACAGACGGGGCACGGAGGAAAGGCTACCTGGCCTCCGTGCCCCGCAGGCCATGGCCGCCGCGACCCGTGGGGACGGACCGCGGACGGTCATGAATCGTTACTTCGCGTCGCTGTGCCGTGCGGCTACTTCACGAGGTCGGCGCGCAGGTCGTCCAGGACCAGGTTCGCGGCCGTGACGCCGAGGCCGAGGTACCAGGTCTCGTCGGAGACGTTCTTCGCCCGGCCCTCCTTGACGGCCTTCAGGTTCTTCCACAGCGGGTTGGCCTGGGTGGTGTCGCGCTTCGTCGCCTTCACGGCGCCGTACACACCGGTGAAGATCCAGTCGGCGTCCGCCTCGTCGATCTTCTCCGGGCTGATCTCCGCCGCGAGCTCGTTGATCTGCTGGTTCTTGGGCCGCGGCAGGCCGGCGTCGTCGAGGACGGTGCCGATGAAGGAGGCCTTGGCGTAGAGGCGGATCTTGTCCGGCAGGTAGCGGACCATGGAGATGGTCGGCTTCTTCGGGCCGATGTCCTCGCCGAGCTTCTTCGCGTTCGCCTCGTAGGCGCCGAGCGCCGACTTCGCCTTGGCGGTCCTGTCGAGCGCCGCGGCGTTGAGGAGGTAGTTCTCCTTCCAGGTGAAGCCCGGGCGGATGGAGAACACGGTCGGCGCGATCTTGGACAGCTCGTCGTACTTGTCCGCGGCGCGCAGCTGGCTGCCGAGGATCAGGTCGGGCTTGAGTCCGGCGATCGCCTCGAGGTTGAGGTTGTTGATCGTGCCGACGTTCTTGGGGTCGCCCGCGTCCTTCTTCAGGTAGGACGGGATCGCCGCGTCGCCCTCGGACGGTGCGTAGCCCACCGGCTTCACGCCGAGCGAGACGACGTTGTCGAACTCGCCGACGTCGAGCACGACGACCCGCTTCGGGGCCGCCTTGAGTTCGGTCTTGCCCATGGCGTGCGTGACGGTACGGGGGAACGTGCCCGCCGGGGCGTCCGTGCCGTACTCCGCGGTCTTCTTCGCCGCGTCACCGAAGTCCTTGCCACCCGTCGCGACGGCGGCCTTCTTGTCACCGCCGGCCTCGGGCTTGCTGGTGGCGCCGTCGTCGCCGCTCCCGCAGGCCGAGAGGGACAGGGCGGCCGCTACGGCCAGGCCGACTGCGGCGGTGCCGCGGCGACGAAGGGACATCACTTGCTCCAGTCGAGGGTTCCACAGGTAACACTTAGGAATGCCTAACCTTAGACCAGCCGTCCTTGGGCGCCCTCACCCCCCAGAGCACAACCACCTCTGCCTTCTCAGGTGAATCCGGGCATTGTCACCCTTATGTGTGAAGTGACGTGGCTCGTGTTGTTCGGCAGCAAGTGCGAAAACTAGCTTCGGTTGCCGGAGGTGACGAGTCGATGACTGCCTGTGCCATCGAGGACGGGTCCGCTGAGGCGGCCGTAACCGGAGAGACGGTGGAGCCGGAGTCCGACGAGCCGGACGGAGCCGAGGAGGCACCGGATCCGGCCGGGGGCGTGACAGGTCCGCCGGAGCCGGTGGAGCACGGCCCTGACGAACCGGAGTCGGTGGAACAGGGACCTGGCGAAACGGTCCTGCCCGCGTTCACGCTCACCGCCGACGGCGCCTACGCGGCGCGGCTCACGGCCCCCCGCGGCAACGCCGCCGGGACGGAAGCGGGCCGCCGAGGCCCCTGGTACGCGGAGCGCTGGACGCTGGACGGCCCCGAGCCGTATGCCGTGCCGCTCCCGCTGGACCAGCCGGAGGAGGCCGACTCCCAGGTACTGCCGCTCGCCGACGGCCGGGTCCTGATCCGGCGCCGGGTCGCCGGCCGCCACACCTTCTCGCTGCTCTACCCGACCGGGCCCGGCACCGGCGAACTCCCGCTGGGCGCCGTCGAATGCGACGAGCTGACCCTGCTGCCGCCATCACCGGACGGCGTCAGCGCGTACGCCCTGTCGGCCGGTGCGTACTCCACCGGGCTCTGGCTGGTGGCGGGTGGCGCGTTCGGGCCGGAACACGTCGCGGACCTGCCGGGGCACTGCTCCGGCGGGGTCTGGCTGGACCGGGCGGGCCGACTGCTGGCCCTGGACCGGGAACCGGCGGGCGGCGGCCCGGTGAAGGCGGTCGCGGTGGACCTGGGGCGCGGCGCCGAGATGACGCCCCTGCTCCAGATCGCACCGGGCAGCAACGACCGCCTGCTGCTCGCCGATCCGGACAGCGGTCTGCTGCTGATCCGCTCCGACGCGCCGGGGCACGACCGGCTCGGCTGGGGGGTGCTGGGCAGCTGTCTGCCGGTGCGCTTCCCGGAGTGCCTGCGGCTGCCGGACGTCGCCGTGACGCCGTTCGCCGTGCAGCCGGGGCAGATGCTGATGCCGGAGAGCTGCGCGGTGGCCCTGCGGATCGACGGGGCGGCCGGCAGCTGGGTGGGGATCTGGCGCCCGTCGGGCCGTCGGCTGCACCAGCTCGCCGCGCCCGAGGGCTGGCAGGCCGGCAGCGGGCTCTGGTCACGGGACGGCGTGCTCAAACTGCCGTACGCGAACGGGGACACGGCCTGCGCGGTGGCTTTCCTGACGGCCCCGGCGGACATGGAGCCGAGGGCGTTCCTGACGGCCCTAGCGGACATGGAGCCGACCGGAGGCGTGGCCCCGGAGGCGGCCCCGGCGGGCTGCGCGGAAAGTGGTAGGCAACCGTCCGCCGCTTTGGTGCCTCCTCCTGTGTGCAGACCTGTTCCACTGGGGCAGGCGCCTCTCGTGGGGCGCACGACACCTGACTAGAGTTGAGCCGGGGATCTCACGCAACCGCGCACCGCGGTCGCCGACGGTGACCGTTCCCGGGCGGTGGTGCGAGGGCCCCGCAGACCAACACGTAAGCGATCACAACGGGGTGACTTCCCAGATGTCTGAGGCGCGATCCGACACGACCCAGACGCGTCCGCCGGGGGCGGACGCGCGACGGGCCGAAGCCGGCGGCTCCGGAAAGCACCGAGGGGGTGTGGCGAGGGACGACTCGGCGGCTCAACCGCTCGGCCGTCACCGCCGCCCCTCGGAAGGTGGCAGCAGGGCGGCCTGACCGCCCAGGAAATGCAACGAGGGAGGGGAGGGCCCCCGTAGCCGGCCGGCTACGGGGGCCCTCCCCTGTTCGCGTCGGGACGACGGTCAGCCGCGCTTGAGGCCGAGCACCTCCGCCGCCGCGAACGTCTCGTTCGGCGGCCGGTCCGCGTAGTACGGGGAGATCAGCTCGTCCAGCTCGTCGAACGAGAACGTCTCCTTCGCCGCGTCGAACTTCGCCGCCACCCTGGGGCGTTCGACGATCGCGACCATCCCGCCGTGCACCACGAGCAGCTGCCCGTTGACCTTGGCGGCCGCCGGGGAGGCCAGATAGCCGACGAGCGGCGAGACGTGCTCGGGTGCCAGCGCGTCGAGCCGCCCGTCCTGCGGTTCCTGGAAGCCCGCGAAGACGTCCTCGGTCATCCGCGTCCGGGCGCGCGGGCAGATGGCGTTGGCGGTGACGCCGTACTTGGCCAGCGCCAGCGCGGTGGAGGTGGTCAGCCCGACGATGCCGCCCTTGGCGGCCGCGTAGTTGGGCTGGCCCGCCGAGCCGGCCAGGAAGGCCTCCGAGGAGGTGTTGATGATCCGGCCGTAGACCGGGCCGCCCGACTCCTTGGACCTCGTCCGCCAGTGCGCGGCGGCGAAGTGCGTGGTGTTGAAGTGGCCCTTGAGGTGCACCCGCAGGACCGAGTCCCATTCGTCCTCGGTCATCGAGAAGATCATCCGGTCGCGCAGGATGCCCGCGTTGTTGACGAGGACGTCGAGCCGGCCGTACGTCTCGACGGCCAGCGCCACCAGGGCGCGGGCCTGCTCGTGGTCGGAGACGTCGCCGAGGTGGGCGACCGCCCGGCCGCCGGCGGTGCGGATCTCCTCGGCGACCTCCTCGGCCGGGGCGGCGGACGCCTCGCCCGAACCGTCGCGGCCGGGCTGTCCGTAGTCGTTGACGACGACGGCCGCGCCGAGCCGCGCCAGTTCCAGCGCTTCGGCCCGGCCGAGGCCGCGGCCGGCTCCGGTGACGATCGCGGACAGTCCGTCCAGGGGAAGTGACATCGGTTCTCGGGGTCCTCTCGGGAGGGGGCGGGGCGGTGGGTCAGAGTTCGATGCAGGTACGCAGCGACTCGCCGGTCCGCATCTGGTCGAGGGCGTCGTTGATGCCGTCGAGCCGCACCCGGTGGGTGATCATCGACTCCAGGTCGATGCGGCCGGCCCGCCAGAGCGCGATGGCCCGCTCGTACGACCGGAGCACGTCCCCGCCTCCGTACATGGAGGGCAGGATCCGCTTCTCGTCGAAGAACAGCTCGAACATGTTGACCTGGAAGTTGTCGTCCATGGCGCCCGCGCCGACGATGCAGAGGGTGCCGCCGCGCCGGGTCTGCTCGTACGCGGTGCGGGCCGTGGCGGACTTGCCGACGACCTCGAAGACGTAGTCGAAGCCCTCGCCCGCGGTGATCCGCTGCTTGGCGTCGGCGAACTCGTCGGGCGAGACCGCCTCGGTCGCGCCGAACCGCAGCGCCGCCTCGCGCCGGGAGGCCACCGGGTCCACGGCGACGATCTGGGCGGCGCCCTGCACCCTGGCGCCCTGGATGGTGGAGATGCCGACACCGCCGCAGCCGATCACGGCGACCGACGAACCGGCCTCCACCTGCGCGGTGTTGATGGCGGCGCCGAGGCCGGTGGTGACCCCGCAGCCGATCAGCGCGGCGATCTCGAACGGCACGTCGTCGGGGATCGGCACCGCACAGCCCGCGCCGACGACGACCTCCTCGGTGAAGGTGCCGGTGCCGGCGAAGCCGAAGACATCTCCGCCCGGGCGCTTGAAGTTGGGGGTGCCCGCGTTCATGAAACCCGCGAGGCACAGGTGGGTCTGGCCGCGCTTGCAGGCCGGACAGGTGCCGCAGGCCGGCAGCCAGCAGACCAGCACCCGGTCCCCCGCGCTCAGCCCGGTCACCCCGTCACCGACGTCGACGACCTCGCCGGCGCCCTCGTGGCCGGGGATGAAGGGGGCGGGCTGCGGCAGCACCCCGCTCATCGCGGAGACATCGGAGTGGCACAGCCCGGTGGCCCGGATGCGGAGCCTGACCTTGCCGGGGCCGAAGCCCACCGCCTCGACGTCGTCGAGTACTTCGAGCTTGTCCTGGCCTATCTCGTGCAGTACGGCTGCGCGCATGGTGCGGCTCCCCTCACGGGCCTGCGGTGCTTGTGGAGTGGGTTCGGATACTGGTTCAGGAGTAGTCGACGAAGATTCAGGAGTGCTCGACGAAGGTGTCGCCGAGGACCGTGGCGTTGTCCCGCTCCACGGCCTTCACCTCGACCCGCACCTGGTTCTCGGCGGTCCACATCTCGATGCGGAGGGTCTCGCCGGGGAAGACGACCCCGGTGAACCGGGTGCGGTAGGAGCGGATACGGGTCGCATCGCCGCCGAGCACCGTGTCGGTGACGGCCTTGAGCGTCATGCCGTAGGTGCACAGTCCGTGCAGGATCGGCCGGGCGAAGCCGGCCCGCGCCGCGAAGTCCGGGTCGGCGTGGAGCGGGTTCCAGTCCCCGGAGAGGCGGTACAGCAGCGCCTGGTCGGGGCGGACCGGCCGTTCCACGACGTGGTCGGGGGCGACGGCGGGGTAGGCCACGCGCTCGGACGGGCCGCGCTCGCCACCGAATCCGCCCTCGCCGCGCACGAAGATCTGGGAGTCGCTGGTCCACAGCGGGCCGTCGTCGTCGGCGGCCTCGGTACGCAGCACCAGCACGGCCGCCTTGACCTTGTCGTACACCGCGGCGACCTTCGAGGCCACTGCGGCACTGCCCTTCACCGGGACCGGCCGGTGCACGCGTACGCTCTGCCCGCCGTGCAGGACGGCCGCGAGGTCGATGTCGACACCGGGTGCGGAGAGGCCGCCGGCCATGGCCGTTCCCGCGCCCGCGACCGTGGCGAAGGAGGGCAGCACCTGGAGCCGGGACTCCAGCGTGTAGCGCAGCTCGCCGGGGTCGACGGCGGGGTCGGCCAGATCGGGGCGGGCGCCGGCGCCGATCCCGAGGTGGTAGAGCTGGACGTCCTTGTGGTCCCAGCTGATCCGGCTGGTCCGGGGTTCGGCAGCGAGAGCTTTTTCGGCATCAATGGGCATGGGGAAGCTGCTCCTCGACGGTGAAAGACCTCGGTGCGGCCGTCCGCACCGTCGGCCGCACCGAGGTCGTGCGGGGACCGGAGACCACGCCCGTTCTAGAACGCGTTCTAGCCGGTTGGCCCTATGTATAACGCAGCGCCCAGCACTTGTGAAGACTCCTGACGTCTCGTCAGATTCATTGCGGCGCAGCCATTTCACCCTCCGTCGCGGGCCATGACATTTGTCATCGCCGAGTCCGTACATGAGCATCTGCCGCGGCGCGTTCGGGCTCCGTAGCGTCGTATGCATGACGCAGACAACGGGGAACGGGGCCGCGGTGGTCTTCACCGGGGCGGTGAAGACCTTCGGACGGGCCGGCCAGAGCGTGCGGGCCGTGAACGGGATCGGACTGACCGTCGAGCGGGGCGAGACGGTCGCGCTGCTCGGCCGCAACGGCGCGGGAAAGTCCACCGCGATCAGCCTGCTGCTCGGGCTGAACGAGCCGGACGCGGGCAGCGTACGGGTGCTGGGCCGCACCCCCGAACAGGCCGTACGGGCGGGCCTGGTCGGGGCCATGCTGCAGGACGGGCGGCCCATCCAGCGGGTCACCGTCCGCGAGCTGATCACCTTCGTCGCCTCCACCTACCCGAAGCCGATGCCGGTCGCCGAGGCGCTGGCCCTGGCGGGCGTGGCGGAGTACGCGAACCGGCGCATCGACAAGCTCTCCGGCGGCCAGACCCAGCGGGTCCGGTTCGCCGTCGCCCTGGCCGGGAATCCGGAGCTGATCGTGCTGGACGAGCCGACCGCCGCCCTGGACGTGGAGGGGCGGCGCGCCTTCTGGGACTCCATGCGGGCCTATGCCCGGCGCGGCAACACCGTGCTCTTCTCCACCCACTACCTGGAGGAGGCCGACGAGAACGCCGACCGGATCGTCGTCATCGACCGCGGCCGGATCGTCGCGGACGGCAGCGGCGAGGCCATCAAGGCCGCGGCCGGCCACAGCCAGGTCTCCTTCGACCTGGCGGGCCGGTCCACCGAGGGGCTGGAGCTGCTGCCCGGCGTCGTGACCGTCGAGGTGACCGGCGACCGGGCGGTGCTGCACACCACCGACTCGGACGCCACCGTGGTGGAGCTCGCCCGGCTCGGTCTGGTCCGGGGCCTCCAGGTGTCCCTGGCGACGCTGGAGGCCGCCTTCCTCTCCCTCACCGCGCCGGCCGCCGGCGCCCCCCTTTCCGCGAAGGAGTCCGTCTGATGTTCCACTACATCGTGCTCGAGATCCGCCGCACCCTGCGCGACAGCACCTTCCTGATCTTCGGTGCCGGGATGCCCGTGATGATGTACCTGATCTTCACGAACATCGGCGGCGGCGGGGGCGTCGACGGCTGGAAGACCGCCTCGATGGTCGGCATGGCCGCGTACGGGGCGCTCGGCTCGGCCATGGCGATCGGGACGGGCGTCGCGTCCGACAAGTCCCTGGGCTGGCTCCAGCAGTTGCGGATCACCCCGCTCTCCCCCACCCACGCGGTCGTGGGCCGGGCGATCAGCGGTTCGGTGACCGTGCTGCCGACGATCCTGACGGTGCTGCTGGCCGGCGGACTGCTCAACGGCGTGCGGATGGCCGCCTGGCAGTGGGCCGCCCTGGTCCTGCTGCTCTGGATCGGCGCACTGCCCTTCACCCTGCTCGGCCTGGGCAACGGCTACCGGCTCACCCCGCAGGGCACCGGAGTCGTCAACGTCGCGTGCCTGATGGGATTCGGCGTCGTCGGCGGGCTGTGGTTCCCGCTGGAACTGCTTCCCGGGTGGCTGCGCTCCATCGGCAGGTTCACCCCCGCCAACCGCTTCGCCGACCTCGGCTGGGCGACCACCGACGGCCATGCGCCCGGCGCCACGACCGTCGGCGTACTCTGCGCGTGGCTCCTGCTGTTCGGCACGTACGCCGTGATCTCGTACCGTCGGTCCGCGAGGACCGTGTGACGGGAGTGAACATGTCCAGGAACGGAAGAGCAGCCCGGAAGGAACGGCGCCGGCTGCGCGAGGAGGGGCGCCGCCCCGGCCCGCCGGGGCCGTACGCCCTGATGCCCTGGCTCCTGATGGGCCTCGGCTCCTTCTCCAACCTGTTCCAGGGCGAGACCCCCAGCCCGTGGATCGGCGGCCTCGGGCTGCTCGCCTTCAACTCCCTCTACATCTCCGTGGTGTTCCGCGGATTCGTCAAGGAGAAGCGCGAGAGCCCGGTGTCCTACGTCCTGCTGGGCGCGATGACCGTCGTCACCTTCGGTCTGGCGATCGGCTACGGAGGCAGCTGGCTGCTCTTCTTCCCGCTGCTCTCGCTGGCGTGCGGAACGATCCTGCGCCACCGACTGCTCGCCGTCGGGCTGCTCGGCCTCGCCGTGTCCGCGTGTCTGATCTCCGTGTGGCGCGAGGACGGCGGGCCGACGCCCTGGACGCTGGGCTACGGGACGTTCATCTCGGGTGCGGTGACGGCCGCGATCCTCACGCTGTCGGAGACCGTGATGGAGCTGCGCGACACCCGGCAGGAGCTGGCCCGTACCGCGGTCGAGAAGGAGCGGCTGCGCTTCTCCCGCGATCTGCACGACCTGCTGGGCCACACGCTCTCGGTGATCGTCGTCAAGTCGGAGGCCGCGCGCAGGCTCGCACCGCGCGACATGGATGCCGCGCTCTCCCAGGTCGCCGACATCGAGTCCGTCGGCCGCCAGGCGCTCACCGAGATCCGCGAGGCGGTCTCCGGCTATCGCGAGGGCAGCCTGGCCACCGAACTCGACGGGGCCAGGTCCGCGCTGACCGCCGCCGGAATCGAACCGTCCGTCCGCCGCTCGGGCCCCCCGCTCGCGCCGCAGACGGAGGCGCTGCTGGGCTGGGTGGTGCGGGAGGCCGTCACCAACGTCGTCCGCCACTCCACCGCGACCACCTGCGCGTTCGTCGTCGAGGGCGCCTCCGGCCGGGTCCGCCTGACGGTCACCGACGACGGCCGGACGACGGCCGCCCCGCCCACCCCGGGCATCGGCGGCACCGGCCTGAAGGGCCTCACCGAACGCCTCACGGTGGCCGGCGGCTCGCTGGAAGCGGGGCCCGGAACGTCAGGCGGCTTCGTGGTGACGGCGGAACTCCCTGCGGATGTGCCAGGGGCGCCGGAAGGCGGTGCGGCCGGTGACGGCTGAACGGTGACAAGACCAGCGCCACAGCGTAGCCCCACCGCGCCGGGCACGATCGGGATCCGCTGATCGGTTGCACGTGGACGGGCACGTCGAACGACCGACGCCCACAGCTGAAGGACCTGGGGCGGGTGCTCCTCGGAGCGCCCGGCCCGAAGGAAGGCCGCCGGCCAGGTCCGCGCACTGCGGGAGTGTGTTAGACAGGTGGCAATCAGAGGGGTATTTTGCAGCAGCTCAAGCTCGGAATCATGTCGCAGGCCCGTAAAGAGAACGAGCACCGTCTGCCGATCCATCCAGCACACTTCGAACGCATCGACGTCGACCTCCGGTCCAGCATCTATCTGCAGACCGGCTACGGAGACCACTTCGGCGTTTCGGACCGTCAGCTTGCCTCGCAGGTCGCCGGTTTCCGCACACGCGAGGAACTGATCGCAGAGTGTGACGTCATCCTGCTGGCCAAACCGTTGCACGAGGATCTGGCGGAGCTGCGGGAGGGCCAGGTGCTGTGGGGGTGGCCGCACTGCGTGCAGGACGAGAAGGTCACGCAGGCCGCCGTCGACCGGAGGCTCACGGTGATCGCCTTCGAGGCGATGCACCACTGGAACCGGACGGGTGGATTCAACCTGCACGTTTTCCACAAGAACAACGAGCTGGCCGGCTACTCGTCGGTGTTGCATGCCATGCAGCTGACCGGGGCGACCGGTGACTACGGGCGCCGGCGGCGTGCTGCGGTGATCGGCTTCGGCGCCACCGCCCGCGGCGCGGTGACCGCGCTCAGCGCGCTCGGCGTGCACGACGTGGACGTGCTGACTGCCCGCGGTACCACCGCCGTCAGCTCACCGATCCACTCGGCACGGATCGTGCGCTTCGACCACGACGTGGCCGACGACACCCTGGACCCGCGGCGCAGCATCGCGCTCACCGAGGACGGCCCGGAGCCACTGGCCGAGTTCCTCGCCGGACACGACATCATCGTCAACTGCGTACTCCAGGACACCGCTGCGCCGCTGATGTTCCTCATAGAGGAGGATCTGGCAAAGCTCGCGCCCGGCACCCTCGTCATCGATGTCTCCTGCGACGAGGGCATGGGTTTCACCTGGGCTCGGCCCACTACCTTCAGTGAGCCGATGTTCACCGTCGGCGACAACGTCCACTACTACGCCGTGGACCACAGCCCCTCCTATCTGTGGGATGCGGCCACCTGGGAGAACAGCGAGGCGCTGATCCCGTTCCTGCGGCCGGTCCTCGAAGGGCCGGCCGGCTGGGACGATGACCGCACCATTCGCCGAGCGATCGAGATCCGCGACGGCACCGTCCAGAACCCCGCGGTTCTGGCCTTCCAGCACCGCGCCGAGCAGTACCCGCACGCGCTGCTCTGAACCGTGCCACCTGGTCGACGGCAGACCCACGCCGGGTACACCGTCGACCAGCCGCGCCGGACGGAGCCACGCTGTACGAATTCGCTGTCATCGCCCGGCAGTGACGTGGACGCCGGCGCGGCCTGGCCCGGTGCGCTGCTCATCAGCGTGGCGGAGTGGGGTCACGTCGCCGGCCCGTATGACGCACCCCGGCAGCGACAATCGGTGCTTTCGCACGTGCACACAGCCCTGCCGGAACGCGCCCCAACACCCCACCCGCCATACCCTGTTCACGTGAACGAGATGCCGCAGGATCACCGGCCGTCCAAGTCCGTACGCGTGCTGCTCGCCGAGGACCAGGGCATGATGCGCGGTGCGCTCGCCCTGCTGCTCGGTCTGGAGCCCGACATCGAGGTGGTGGCCCAGGTGGGCGCGGGCGACGAGATCGTGGCCGCCGCCCTGACGTCGCGGCCCGATGTGGCGCTCCTCGACATCGAACTCCCGGGCCGCAGCGGGCTGGACGCGGCCGCCGATCTGCGGGAGGAGGTGCCGGACTGCCGGGTGCTGATCCTCACCACCTTCGGCCGGCCCGGCTATCTGCGGCGGGCGATGGAGGCGGGTGCGGCGGGGTTCCTGGTGAAGGACGGTCCGGTCGAGGAGCTCGCGGCGGCGATCCGCCGGGTGCTGACCGGGGAGACCGTCATCGACCCAGCCCTGGCCGCCGCCGCGCTGAGCGCGGGCCCGAGCCCGCTGACGGCGCGGGAACGCGATGCGCTGGTCGCCTCGGTGGACGGGGCGACGGTCGCCGACATCGCGCTGAAGCTGCACCTGTCGGAGTCGACCGTCCGCAACTACCTGTCCGCGGCGATCGGGAAGACGGGCACGCGCAACCGGATGGAGGCGGTCCGGGCGGCCCGGCAGCAGGGCTGGCTCTGACCCGAGAGGTGGCCTTCAGCGCTTCGCCGACCCGTGGCGGGGCAGCCAGAGGACCATCAGCAGCAGCCCGCCGAGCAGCACCCCGCCCGCCGTCCGGAAGGCCAGGGCGTAGCCGGCCGTGAGGTCCACCGCGTCCGGGGAGCCCGCCGTACGGGCCGCGGCGACCGTGGAGAGTACGGCCAGGCCGAGGGCGCCGCCCATCGTGCGGGAGGTGTTGACGAGGCCGGAGACCAGGCCCGCCTCGCCGGAGGCCGCGCCGGAGATGGCGAGGGTGGCGAGCGGGGTGGCCGCGAGGCCGGTGCCGGCCATCATCAGGATGCCCGGCAGGCAGACCGCGGTGAGGTACGAGCCGTCGGCCGTCATCGTGGACTGCCAGCCGAAGCCCGCGGCGGCCATCGCCGTGCCGATCAGCGCCAGGTTCTTCGCGCCGGTCCTGGCCATCAGCCGCGGTGCGCACTTGGAGCCGGCCACGATGGCCACCGAGGTGGGCATCAGGGCGAGTCCGGCCTCCAGCGCGGAGTAGCCCAGGACGTTCTGCGCGTACACGGTCATGAAGTACCACATCGAGAACGTGGCCGAGCCGATCACGAACATCGCCACGTTCGCCGACGCCACCGCACGCGCCGCCAGCACCCGTAGCGGCATCAGCGGCTTTGCCGTCCGGGCCTCCACCAGGACGAACAGGGCGAGCAGCGCCAGTCCGGCCAGCAGCGGAACCAGGGTCGCGGCGGCGGTCCAGCCCGATTCCTCGGTGTGCACGATGCCGTACGCGACCGCGGCCAGGCCCGCCGTGACGAGCAACGCGCCCGGGAGGTCGATACGGCCACTGCGCTCGCCGGCCCGGCCCTCGGCGAGCCACAGGGTGGCGCCTACCAGGACGAGCACCCCGACGGGCACGTTGATGAGCAGGACCCACCGCCAGGACAGGGCGTCGGTGAGCACTCCGCCGATCAGCCCGCCGGCCGCGCCGCCGCCCGCGCCGACGGCCATCCAGGTGCCTATCGCCCTGGTCCTGGCCGGCCCCTCGGGGACGGCCGCGGTGAGCAGGGTGAGGGTCGCGGGGGCGAGCACCGCGGCGCCGAGTCCCTGGGCGGCGCGGGCGCCGAGCAACTGCCAGCCCTCCTGGGCGAGTCCGCCGGCGAGGGAGGCGGCGGTGAACAGGCCGAGGCCGACGAGGAACATCCGCTTGCGGCCGTAGAGGTCGGCGGCCCGCCCGCCGAGCAGCATGAACCCGGCGAAGGCGATCGAGTACGCGTTGAGCACCCATTGCAGCCCCGCGGCGCTCAGCCCCAGGTCGGTGCGCATGGAGGGGAGTGCCACATTGACGACGGACACGTCGAGGACGACGAGGAACTGACCGGTACAGGCGGCGAGCACGACCGCCCAGGTACGGGTCCGGGTGCCGCCGCTACGGCGTGTGGGCGTCGAGACGTCAACCATGAGCGTCATACTCGCAGCCGCCCCGCACCCCGTACATCGGTTTCCGGACCGTACCGGTCTCGGTCCAGCGGCGTAGGACCGGGACTCCAGGGGTTCAGCGCCGCAGGAGTGTCACCACCGCCGCGCCGCCGAGCCCGATGTTGTGGGCGAGCCCGGTCCTGGCGCCCGGTACCTGGCGGGGGCCGGCCTCGCCCCTGAGCTGCCAGGTGAGTTCGGCGGCCTGGGCGATCCCGGTGGCGCCGAGGGGGTGCCCCTTGGATATCAGCCCGCCGGACGGGTTGACCACCCAGCGGCCGCCGTGGGTGGTGGCGCCGGACTCGACGAGGGCCCCGGACTCGCCCTCGCCGCACAGGCCGAGCGCCTCGTAGGTGAGGAGTTCGTTGATGGAGAAGCAGTCGTGGAGCTCGATCACGTCGAGGTCGTCGGCGCCGACGCCGGCCCTCTCGTACACCTGCCGTGCCGCCTCCCGCGACATGGGCAGCCCGACCGCGTCGATGCAGGTCCCGGAGGCGAAGGAGGCCCCGGTGTCGGTCGTCATGGCCTGGGCGGCGATCTCGACGGCCCGGTCGCCGAGGCCGTGCTGCTCGACGAAGCGCTCCGAGACGACGACGGCCGCCGCCGCCCCGTCGGAGGTCGGGGAGCACTGGAGCCGGGTGAGGGGGCGGTGGATGGGCTTGGCGGCCAGCACCTCGTCGACCGTGTACGGGTCCTGGAACTGGGCGTACGGATTGCCGGCCGAGTGGCGGTGGTTCTTGGCGGCGACGGCGGCGAGCTGTGCTTCCGTGGTGCCGTACCGCTCCATGTGTTCCCGTGCGGCGTTGCCGAAGATCTGTGCGGTGGGCGGGGTCATCTCGAAGCCGTGGGCGGCGGCCATGATCCCGTAGTGCCGGGCGACCGGGGATGTCTTGAAGTCGCCCGCTCCGCCGTCGGATCCGCCGCCGCCGAGCGATCCGCGCGCCATCTTCTCGAAGCCGAGGGCCAGCACGCAGTCGCTGCCACCGCCCTCGACGAACTGGCGGGCCATCATCAGGGCGGTGGAGCCGGTGGCACAGTTGTTGTTGACGTTGTAGACGGGTATGCCGGTCAGTCCGAGCCCGTAGACGGCGCGCTGCCCGGCGGTGGAGGCCTGGAAGCAGTAGCCGACGGCGGCCTGCTGGATCTCCTCGTACGTGACCGAGGCATCGGTGAGGGCGGCGGTACCGGCCTCCCTGACCATGTCCCAGTACTGCCAGTCGCGGGTCTCGGGCTTCTCGAACCTCGTCATGCCTACGCCGACGATGTACGCCTTCATGTCGATTCCTCTCAGTCCCGCGGGAGGCCGAGGATGCGCTCGGCGACGACGTTGAGCTGGACCTGGGTGGTGCCGCCCGCGATGGTGAGGCAGCGGGACATCAGGAAACCGTGCACCGCCCGCTCCCCCGCCCCTTCGCACACCGCCCCGTCCGGGCCGAGGAGTTCGAGGGCGAGCTCGGCGACCTTCTGCTGGTGGACGGTCTGGACGAGCTTGCGTACGGAGGCGCCCGCGCCGGGCTCCAGTCCGGAGACCTGCTGGAGCGTGGTGCGCAGTCCGATGCAGCCCAACGCGTGGGCCTCCGCTGCCAGCGCCCCGATCCGGGCCCGGCAGGCGCCGTCGAGTCCGGCGGCGCGCTCGATCAGGGCTTCCAGGCCGGTGTCGAAGGCCACCTGGTCGGCCATGTGGACGCGTTCGTTGCCCAGGGTGTTGCGGGCGACCTGCCAGCCGCCGCCCGCCTCCCCGACCAGGGCGTCGTCGGGCAGCAGGACGTCATCGAAGTACACCTCGTTGAAGAGGGAGTCGCCGGTGATCTCCTTCAGGGGGCGGATGTCGACGCCCTCGGTGTTCTTCATGTCGACGAGGAAGTAGCCGAGCCCCTGGTGCTTGGGTGCGTCCGGGTCGGTCCTGGCGAGCAGAATTCCGTGGTCGGCCCACTGGGCGGCGCTCGTCCACACCTTCTGGCCGTTGATCCGCCAGCCCTCGGGGGTCCGTTCGGCCCGGGTGCGCAGGGAGGCGAGGTCGGAGCCGGCGCCGGGCTCGGAGAACAGCTGGCACCACAGGAGTTCGCCGCGCAGGGTGGGCAGGAGGTAGCGGTCCTGTTGCTCGGTGGTCCCGTGTGCGATGAGGGAGGGCACCACCCAGGTGGCGATCCCCAGGCCGCTCAGCTGCACGCCCTGCTCGCGCAACTCCTGCTGGACGGCGAGCTGTTGTACGGGCCCCGCGCCGAGTCCGTAGGGCTCCGGCAGATGGGGGGCCGCGTAGCCGGTGGGGGCGAGGGCACGGCGGGCGGCTCCCGGGTCGAGGCCGTGGGCGGCGGTGACGGCCTCGCGGGCCGCCGAGCGGTGTGCGGCCGCCTCCTCGGGGAGTTCCAGGGTGAGCTCGCGGCGTGCACCGCCCGTGGCCAGGCGGACGGCCCGCTGCCGGTGTTCGTCCCCGGCGCCCAGCAGCTGCCGTGCCACCAGTGCGCGGCGCAGATAGAGGTGGGCGTCGTGCTCCCAGGTGAAGCCGATGCCGCCAAGGATCTGGATGGCGTCCTTGGCGCAGCCGTACGCGGCGTCCAGCGCGGTCGCGGCGGCGAGCGCGGCGGTCAGGGCCCGCACCTCTTCCGGCTCACCGGCCGCCCGGGCGGCGTCCCAGGTCAGGGCGCGGGCCTGTTCGACGCGTACGAGCATGTCGGCGCACAGGTGCTTGACGCCCTGGAACTGTCCGATGGGGCGGCCGAACTGTTCGCGGACCTTGGCGTGTTCGGTGGCGGTGTCCAGCGAGCGGCCCGCGGTGCCGCAGGCCTCGGCGGCGAGGAGGACGGCGGCGAGGTCGCGGACGAGGCCGGAGTCGGTGCGCAGGACGCGGCCGGCCGGGACCAGGACCCCGTCGGCGCGGACCGCGGCCGTGGGCCGGGTGGGGTCGGCGCTGCGGTGCGGGCGCACGGTGAGGCCCGGTGCGGTGGTGTCGACGGCGAACCAGCACAGGCCGGTGGCCGAGGCGGCCGGGAGCAGGAGCAGGTCGGCCTCGGCGCCGGAGAGGACCGGCGGCAGCTCGCCGTCCAGGAGGTGACCGTCCTCGTGCTCGACGGCGGTGAGGCCGCCGGGGGCAAGGGCGACGGCCCCGACGCGTGTACCGGCCGCCAGCTCGCGCACCAGTTCACCGGCGCCCGAGGCGTGCAGGACGGCGGAGGCGAGGGAGCTTGCCAGGTAAGGGCCCGGGAGTGCGGCCCGCCCCGCCTCTTCGAGGACGACGGCCAGGTCGAGGAGATCGCCGTCCCCTCCCCCGTACTCCTCGGGCAGATGGATGCCGAGCAGGCCCTGCTCCACGAGGCCGTCCCAGTACGCGGGGCGTGCGCCGGGGGCGGCGGGGGCGTCCGCGTCGAGCAGTTTGCGGATTTCTCCGGGCGGTACGGCCCGCGCCAGCCATCCCCGTACGGCCTGCGCGAGCTCCCTGTGTTCTTCGGTGATTCCGATGCCCATGCGGATCCTCGCCGGTCGCAGCCACTGGAACGGCGCAAGAGTAGAACACGTTCCAATCTGACGGAAGGTCAGATGAGCATCGACTTAGACCGGGCCGGATACCGGGCAGGCCGCCTTGACCTGTTCTTGCCCCATTCACCGGAATACCTCAATCGTCCGGAAGGTTGCACCGTGCACGCACTTGGCGGTCAGCGCAGTCCGCCGCAGGGACCGCACGACCGCCCCCGCTCCCCTCTTCCGCTGCCCGGAGGCCGCACGCATGGCACAGACGACGCACGAGAAGCCCGCCGCGGAGCTTCCTGATCCACGGACATCGAAGGCGGGTCGCGGGATCGTCCCCGTGCTGGCCTTCGCGGGCATCACCGTCGCAGTGATGCAGACCCTGCTCGTCCCCGTCATCAAAGACCTGCCCACCCTTCTGAACACCGACCCGTCCAACGCGACCTGGGTGATGACCGCGACCCTGCTCGCCGGCGCCGTGTCCACCCCGATCATGGGACGGCTCGGAGACCTCAACGGCAAGCGGAAGATGCTGCTGGCCAGCCTTGCCGTGATGGTCGTCGGCTCGCTGATATGCGCGTTCACCGACGACCTCGTGATCATGATCGTGGGCCGTGCGCTCCAGGGCTTCGCCATGGGCGCCATCCCGCTGGGCATCGGGATCATGCGCGACGAACTGCCGCGCGAGAAGCTCGGCTCGGCGATGGCCCTGATGAGTTCCTCGATCGGGGTGGGCGGCGGACTCGCACTGCCCGCCGCCGCGCTGGTCGCCCAGCACGCCGACTGGCACACCCTCTTCTTCGGCTCGGCCGGTCTCGGCGTGCTCGCCATGGGACTGACCGTGCTCGCGGTGCCGGAGACCTCGCTGCGCGCCCCCGGGCGGTTCGACGTCACGGGCGCGCTCGGCCTCTCGCTCGGCCTGGTCCTCCTGCTGCTGCCGATCACCAAGGGCAGCGACTGGGGCTGGACCTCGGGCACCACGCTCGGCCTGATCGCCGCCGCCCTGGTGGTCCTCGTTCTCTGGGGCGTCTTCGAGCTGCGGAGCGACGCGCCCCTGGTCGACCTGCGGACCACGGCCCGGCGCGAGGTGCTGCTCACCAACCTCGCCTCGATCATGGTCGGGGTCGCCTTCTACGCCGTCTCGCTGGTTCTTCCGCAGCTGCTCCAGTTGCCGGCGTCCACCGGTTACGGGCTCGGCCAGTCGATGGTGGTCGCCGGACTGTGCGTGGCCCCGCTGGGCCTGACGATGATGTTCGTCGCCCCGCTGTACGCCCGGATCTCCGCCCGGTACGGCCCCAAGATGACGCTGATGCTCGGCATGGCGATCATCGCGATCGGTTACGGGGCCGGGCTCGGCCTGATGAGCGCCGCCTGGCAGACCATCGTGATCGCGGTGCTGCTCGGGGCCGGTATCGGACTCGCGTACTCCTCGCTGCCCGCCCTGATCATCGGGGCGGTCGACGCCTCGGAGACGGGCGCGGCCAACGGGCTGAACACCCTGATGCGCTCGATCGGCACCTCGGTGTCGAGCGCGGTGATCGGCATGGTGCTGGCGAACACCTCGGTGCGGATGGGGCCGGTCGCGGTGCCCAGCATGGAGGGGTTCCGCACCTCGTTCATGATCGCCACGGGTGCGGTGCTGGTCGGTCTCGTCCTGGCGGCGTTCCTGCCGTCGCCGCGGAAGGCCAACGCGCCGCTGCTGCTGGCGAGCAGCGCGGCCGACGACGCCGCGCGCGAGGCCGGCGAGCCACTCCCCGCCGTCCCGCACCCCTTCGCCGGCTCCGACGGCTTCCGCGGCCGCGTACTGGACGCGCACGGGACACCGGTGGCCGGGGCCAATGTGACCCTGATCGACCGGCACGGCCGGCAGGCCGGGCTCACCACGACGGACGCGGAGGGCCGCTACGCGCTCGCCGCCCCCGGCAACGGCAGTTTCGTCCTGGCCGGTTCGGCCGCCGGACACGCGCCGCGGGCCCGCCCCGCGTCGTACCCGGCGGACGGGACGCGGGCCGAGACCGATCTGGTGCTGCCGGTCAGCGCACCGGAGCGTCGAACCGCGGCGCGGTCGTGAGCAGATGAGAGACGTCCGTCCCCACCGGAAGTTCCTGCGGCTGCGCGCCGCGGGCGAACAGCCGGGCGGGACGGGCGCCCTGGACCCGGGCCTGGCGACCGTTGACCCGCAGCCATGAGCCCTCGCGAAGACCGAGCACGGGCACGTCGTTCTCCTCCAGGAACTCGGTGAGCCGCTCCTGACGGGTCTCGCCCTTGTGGGTGCTGTCCGGGTCCGGGTCCAGGTAGTGCGGGTTGATCTGGAACGGGACGAGGCCGAGCGTCTCGAAGGACGGCGGCTGCACGATGGGCATGTCGTTGGTCGTACGGAGGGTGGGCGCCGCCATGTTCGTCCCCGCACTGGCGCCCATGTACGGGAGCCCCTCGCGCACCGCCTCGATGACGGCGTCCCGCAGACCGGTCCGGTAGAGCGCGCTCAGCAGCCGGAACGAGTTGCCGCCGCCGATGAACACGGCGTCGGACGCGGCGAGTTCGGCGACCGGGTCGGCGTTCTCGTGCACACCGCGGACGCTGACGCCGGCCGGTTCGAGAGCATCGCGAACGCGGGCCGTGTACGTGGTGTAGTCGGCGAGCGCGTAGGGAACGAAGGCCAGCCGGGCGCCGGAGGGCAGGAAGGCGGCCACCGTGTCGAGGGCGTGTTCCAGGTAACCGCAGCCGTACTGGGTGGAGTTGGAGAGCAGGAGCAGATTCACGGGGTTCCTCTTCGGGGTTCTCTTGGATCAGGTCGTGCGGGTGCGGGTGTCGGGCGCCGGGTCACGTCGCGCGGGGTCGGCGGGCCTTGGGCTTCGGGCGCTGCGGCGGGTGGGTCAGGCGCTTCTCCAGCAGGTCGGCGGCCTGCCGCAGCGCTTCGAGGCGGTTGTCCGGCGCCCCCTCGAAGCGTTCCTTCGCGCCGCCCAGGCTGAGGCTTCCGTACGGTTCACGCCCGAGGAAGACCGGTACGGCGACGGTCGCGATGCCGGTGTCGTACTCGCCGACCGTCCAGGCGTACCCCTGGGCACGGACGTTCAGGAGCTCCTGCTCCAGCAGGTCCGGATCGGTGACGGTCCGCTCGGTGAACCGGGCCATCGGGCGTCCCCGGAAGAGCCGGTGGCGCTGCTCGTCCGGCAGGTAGGCGTAGAACGACTTGGCTGTGGCCCCGGCGTGCGCCGGGTAGAGCTCACCGACCAGCGGGTAGTAGCGCAGCGGCCCGGTCTCGCCCTCCTCGGCGGCCACGCACCGCATGTGGAAGCTGTCCGGCAGGCAGAACAACACGGTGTCGCCGGTGACCCGGCGCAGCTCCGCCAGGACCGGACCGGCCAGCAGCTCCAGCGATCCGGAGCGCTCCCAGAGCCTGCCCAGGCGCAGCACGGCGGGGCCGATGCGGTAGCGGCGGGTGGCCGGGTCGGAGACCAGGAAGCCGCGTCCCGCGAGGGTGGCGAGCAGCCGCTGGGCCACCGAGGTGTCCCAGCCGAACTCCTCGGCGACCTCGGTGACGCCCCAGTCGGGTCTGGTCCGCTCGAACGCGAGCAGCACGAGGAGCGCCCGGTCGACGGTTTGCAGGGCCCCGGCGGGAGTACGCCGGTCCAGATCGAAGTCCGCCATCGTCATCTCACCCATCTCACCATTCAGACCTGAATTGCAGATAACGGGAAACAGTTGCGTTCAACGCTATCCGATCCCGAATCTGCTCTCAGCACCCCGTCCGGCGTCCCACTCCCTGCCGGGCGCCGGACGGGTGTGATGGATGCGCGAGAAAGGCCCCCCATGTTGAAGTACGTACTGGACGTCGTCGATCTCCTCGACGACCCCCAGGTCAATGGCAAGACGGTCGTCGAGTACCTCGACTCCGCAGCGGGGGCCGAGGGCTCGTCCGCAGAGGTCACCACGGTCGCCGGCGAGCAGGGCTCGACGGACTTCGTGATGGTCCGCATTCCCGGCTCCCGGGGACGTACGGCCGGAGGCGACGCCCGCACCCTTGGCGTCGTCGGGCGGCTCGGCGGCATCGGCGCCCGACCCGAGGTGACCGGCATGGTCTCCGACGCCGACGGCGCGGCCTCGGCCGTCGCCACCGCCGCCAAGCTGCTCGACATGCGCCGCCGCGGCGACGTGCTGCCCGGCGATGTGATCGTCGCCACCCACATCTGCCCGAACGCGCCGACCGAGCCGCACGAGCCGGTGCCGTTCATGGGTTCGCCCGTGGACATCGCCACCATGAACCGGCACGAGGTGACCGGCGAGATGGAGGCCGTGCTCTCCATCGACACCACCAAGGGCAACCGGATCATCAACCACAAGGGCCTCGCCCTCTCGCCCACCGTCAAGGAGGGCTGGGTGCTCCGCGTCAGCGAGCAGCTCGGCGAGCTGCTGGCCGTGGTGACCGGTGAGCCGCTGGTCACATACCCCGTGACCACGCAGGACATCACGCCGTACGGTAACGGTGCACACCACATCAATTCGATCCTCCAGCCCGCCACCGCGACGGCCGCCCCCGTCGTCGGTCTGGCCATCACCTCGGCCGCCGCGGTGCCGGGCTGCGGCACCGGCGCGAGTCACGAGAGCGACATCGCGTCCGCCGCCCGCTACGCCGTGGAGGTCGCCAAGGCCTACGGCGGCGGCCACCTGGACTTCCACAACGCGGTGGAGTTCGACAACCTCGTCAACCGCTACGGGTCGCTGGCTCACCTGCAGACCTTCGGCCGCACCCCCCAGGAGTCCTGATGGCAGACGCCCCGCAGGCCGACGCCGTGGTCCACGAGACCAAGAGCATCGGCAGCGACGACTACTCGCTCTCGCGCGTCCCGCGCGACAAGCGGTTCGGCTTCTGGTCGATGCTGCTCCAGTGGCTGGCCCAGTCCGGTTCGATCTCGCAGTTCACGCTCGGCGCCACCATCGGCGTCGGCATGACCTTCGGCAACGCCTTCCTCGCCTTCACGCTCGGCGCGGTGATCCTGGAGGTGGTGATCTTCGCGATCGGCCTGGCCGGCATGCGTGAAGGTCTCGCCACCCCGATGCTGACCCGCTGGGTGGGCTTCGGCCGGAACGGTTCCGCACTGGTCAGCTTCGTCATCGCGGTCAGCCTCGTCGGCTGGTTCGGCGTCCAGAACACGATCTTCGGCAACAGCGTCTCGGCGCTGGTCGGCGGACCGTCCTGGATGTGGTGCGTGCTCGCCGGGATCGCCATCACCGCCCTGGTGATCTTCGGCTTCAAGTACATGGCCAACTTCGCGAAGATCGTCACCCCGCTGTTCTTCGCGATGGTCGCCTGGTCCGTCATCACCACGCTCAACGACCACTCGTTCAGCGACCTGATCCACTCGCCGCCGCCCGGCGAAACGATTCCGCTGGCCGTCGCGGCCACCGCCATCGCGGGTGGCTACATGACGGGCGCGATCGTCTCCCCGGAGATGACCCGCTACAACAAGCGGGGCTCGCACGTCTTCCTGCAGAGCGCCTCGTCGATGATCCTGTCCGAGTACATCGTCGGACTGACCGGCGTGCTGCTCGGCCACCTGGTCAAGAGCAACGAGGTCTCGCACATCGTGCTCTCCACCTCCGGTGCCTTCGGGGTGATCGTGGTCCTGATGTCCACCGCCAAGATCAACGACTGGAACCTGTACGGCTCCTCGCTCGGCGTCGTCAACTTCTTCCAGGTCGTCTTCGGCAAGCGCGTCCACCGAGGCGCAGTCACGATCGTCCTCGGCATCGCGGGCACGCTCCTGTCCGCGGTCGGGATCATGACCCACTTCACCGAGTTCCTCACCATCCTCGGCGTCGCGATCCCGCCGATCGGCGGCATCATCGTGGCCGAGTACTGGGTCGTGAAGAAGATGCGCAAGCCGCTGGACGACACCCGGGAGTCCCAGACCCTGCCGAAGACCTCGCCGACCTGGGTGCCGATGTCCATCGTCATCTGGATCGTGGCGTTCTGCGTCGGCAAGTTCTACGACGGCGGCATCCCGGCCCTGAACTCACTGGCCACCGCCTTCGTCCTGTACTGCGTCCTCGGCCTGCTGGGCTGGGTGAAGCCGTACGGCACCTCCACCCTGGACGACGAGGGCGACGCAGCCCCCGCCGCCCGCACCACCACTTCCGTGGGAGCAGCATGAGCACCGTCCCCGACACCGCCCCCCTGGTCCCGGCTTCCGATGAGGCCCAGGCCGAGGTCGTCGACCTCTGCGCCGAGCTGATCCGCTTCGACACCTCCAACCCCACGAGCAACGAGCGCGCGAGCGCCGAGTGGGTCGTGGGCCGCCTCGCCGAGGTCGGCATCGAGTCCGAGTTGATCGAGTCCGCCCCCGGCCGGGCCAGCGTCATCGCCCGGATCGCGGGCCGTGATCCCGAGCGCGGTGCCCTGATGGTCCACGGCCACCTGGACGTGGTGCCCGCCGACGCCTCCGAGTGGCAGGTGCCGCCGTTCTCCGGCGAGATCCGGGACGGCTACCTGTGGGGCCGCGGCGCGATCGACATGAAGGACACGGTGGCCGTCATGCTGGCCACCGCCCGCCACTTCGCCCGCACCGGCACGCAGCCCTCGCGCGATCTGGTCCTGGCCTTCCTCGCTGACGAGGAGGCGGGCGGCAAGTTCGGCGCCCACTGGCTGGTCGAGCACCGTCCGGAGCTGTTCGCCGGAGTGACCGAGGCGATCGGCGAGGGCGGCGGGTTCTCCTTCGCCCTCGACGACACCCGTCGCCTCTACCCGATCGAGAACGCCCAGCGCGGCATGGCCTGGATGGAGCTCACCGCGACGGGCCGGGCCGGCCACGGCTCCTCCCCCAACGACGAGAACGCGGTCACCGACCTCGCCGAGTCGCTGACCCGGATCGGCCGCGAGACCTTCCCGATCCGGCTGATCGAGCCGGTCCGCGCGCTGCTGGAGGAGGCCGCCCGCCTCTACGGCGTCGAGTTCGACGAGGACGACATCGAGGGCAGCCTCGCGAAGCTCGGCCCGGTCTCCGACTTCATGCAGGTGGTGCTCCGCAACTCCGCGAACCCCACCATGTTCAACGCGGGCTACCAGACCAACGTGATCCCCGGGAAGGCCACCGCCCGTGTCGACGGCCGCTTCCTGCCGGGCCACGAGCAGGAGCTGATCGACACGATCGACAAGCTGCTGCTCCCCTCGGTCAGCCGCGAGTGGGTCAACCACGACATCGCGATGGAGACCACGTTCGACGGCCCGCTCGTCGACGCCATGTGCGACGCGGTGCGCGCCGAGGACCCGGACGGCCACCCGGTGCCGTACTGCAACCCCGGCGGCACGGACGCCAAGGCCTTCACCCACCTCGGCATCCGCTGCTTCGGCTTCAAGGGCCTCAAGCTCCCGCACGACCTGGACTACGGCCGGCTCTTCCACGGCGTGGACGAGCGCGTCCCGCTGGAGGGACTCCGCTTCGGTGTCCGCGTCATGACCCGGCTCTGGCAGAGCTGCTGAACCGCCCCCTCCTACCTGGCCGCACACCCCCGCCGACCTCGTCGACGGGGGTGTGCGGCACGATGGGGCGCCATCGAATCGCCCGTCCCACCAGGAGGAACCCGTGGCCGCCGAGCCCAAGCCGGAGATTCTCGCCGCGTTCCAGGCCGCCAAGGGCTTCATGCCGGTGGTCGAGGGACTCGCGCTGTACGCCGCCGCCGCCGAGGCGGCCGCGCTCGGTCTGCCGCTGCTGGAGGTGGGCACGTACTGCGGGCGCTCCACGATCCTGCTCGCCGACGCGGCGCGTGCGGCGGGCGTGAGTGCCCTCACCGTCGACCACCACCGGGGCAGCGAGGAGCAGCAGCCCGGCTGGGAGTACCACGACCCGACGGTGGTGGACCCCGAGGTGGGCCGGATGGACACGCTGCCCACGTTCCGCCGGACGCTGCACGCCGCCGGCCTGGAGGACCACGTGGTGGCGCTCGTCGGACGTTCCCCGCAGGTGGCGGCCGTCTGGGGCGGCCGGCTCGGCCTCGTCTTCATCGACGGAGGCCACACGGACGAGCATGCGAACGGCGACTACGAGGGCTGGGCCCCGCATCTCGCCGAGGGCGGCCTGCTGGTGATCCACGACGTGTTCCCCGACCCGGCGCACGGTGGCCAGGCCCCGTACCGGGTGTATCTGCGGGCGCTGGAGTCGGGGGCGTTCACCGAGATCTCCGTCACGGACTCACTGCGGGTGCTGCGGCGTACCGGGACGGGAATCTGAGCGCCCCCGACACCGCGCGGGCTCCCGGATAGCATCGCCGGGTGCGTCACGACGAGAGAGTTCCCCCCACCCCCCGCCGGCCGAAGCGGGCCGCCGCGGCGGCGCTGACCGTGCTGTGTCTGGGCATCGGCGTCTCCGGCTGCGGCGGCGACAGCGGCGCGCAGGCGCAGCCCGGGAAGGGCGGCGACGCGGCCCCGTCCTCGGCGGCCGCGTCCGCACCGGCGAAGGCCTCCCCGGCAACGCCGTCACCGGTGCGCACGAGCCCCGCCCCGTCGAGGAAGCCCGCCACGCCCTTCCCCTCCACGCCGGCGACCGCGTCCGGGCCGCTGTCCGGGAAGACGGTCGTCATCGACCCGGGCCACAACCCCGACAACCACCTGCACACCGCCGAGATCAACCGACAGGTGGACATCGGCACCACGCACAAGGAGTGCGACACCACCGGCACCTCCACCAACTCCGGTTACGCGGAGGCCCGGTTCACGCTCGACGTCTCGCACCGGCTCCGGACGCTGCTCCAGGCACAGGGCGCGAAGGTGGTCCTGACGTACGACGACGACCGGGCGTTCGGGCCCTGTGTCGACGAGCGGGCCCGGATCGGCAACAAGGCCGGGGCGGACGCCGTCATCTCGGTCCACGCGGACGGTTCGGCGGCGGGGAACCGCGGCTTCCATGTGATTCTTCCCGCATCGGTGCGCGGCGGCGGCGCGGACACCTCGAAGATCGTGGGTCCTTCGCGCGATCTGGGCACCCGCATCGCCGGACTCTTCGTACGCGCTACCGGAAGTGCGCCTTCCAATTACATCGGCGGCAATACCGGCTTGGACACCCGCAAGGATCTCGGCGGACTGAATTTGTCCACCGTCCCCAAAGTCTTCATCGAATGCGGCAATATGCGTGATCCGAAGGATGCCGCCCTGCTCACCAGCGCGGGCTGGCGCCAGAAGGCGGCCCAGGGCATCGCGGACGGCATCAGCAGCTACCTCAAGGAGTAGCGGCCGACGGCGTCAGCAGCCACCTCAAGGGGTAGTAAGAGGTGGTTCTGCGATGAATTCGGGAGGATGCCCGCCCAAGGACCGGGCAGGGACACAACCCGCCCGGGCAGACGATAGATTCATCCGTACGATGGGGGGCCGCTCCCGAGCTTCGCGCCGTACCCGCCGTACCGGTGGCAGCGACGACCGCCCCGACGAGACGACCGACTAAGGACCTTCACGTGAATATCCGCTCCCTCACTCGAGGCGATGGCGTGGTGATCGGAGCAGCGGTCGTGCTGTTCATCGCCTCTTTCCTCGACTACTTCTCCTACGGAAGCTCCAGCATCGACGCGCCGAACTCCTGGGATTCCCTGGGCAACGCGATCGGTGTCTACATGGTCGGAGTGATCGGTGCCGCACTGATCGTGCTGTCCCGTTCGCAGCCGCAGCCGCGCAAGGTCGCCGGTCTCGACCTCGCCCAGTTCGGTATCGCCGCCACGGTGTTCACCGCGTGGAGCCTCTTCTGGACCATCATCGACCTCGGCCAGATCGACGCCGGTGCCGGCCTGATCCTCGGCCTGATCGCCTCCCTGGCGCTGGCCGGGGGCGCGGTCGCCTCCCCGCTGCTGCCGGCCCTCAAGGCCCCGCTTGCGGGCGCCCCGAAGCCGCAGGCCGTTCAGCCGCCGTACGGTGGCCAGCCGGGCCAGGGCTATGGCTACCCGGGTGCCCAGCAGCCGTCCTACGGCGGTCAGCCGCAGGGCCAGGCACCGGCGTTCGGCGGTCAGCCGCAGGCCGGTCAGCCCGACCCGCAGCAGGCCCAGGCTCCGGCCCAGCAGGCGGCGCCCGCCGGTGACTTCACCCCGTTCTGGTTCGCGGTGCCGGTGGCCCGTCCGCTGTACGGCGAGGACGGTTCGCCGGCTCCGATCGCCGAACTGGCGCCGGGCACCTGGTACCTCGCGGTCGAGCAGCGCGGTCCGGGCCTCATCGCCCAGACGCAGGACGGCCGTCGCGGTGTGCTCCAGGACACCACGGGCATCCAGCGCGGCTGACGACACAGCGCACGCGGTCATCGACAGTGGCCCCCCGCCCCTTCCGGGCGGGGGGCCACTGTCGTACCCTCCGACTACATCTGATGCATCGTCAGAAATGCTGGAGGCAGGCGGAATGCGGCTCGGACTCGCACTCGGATACTGGGGCCGCGGCCCGAACCCGGCCCATCTGGACCTCGCCCGCGAGGCGGAGGAGCTGGGCTACGCGTCGGTGTGGACGGCCGAGGCCTGGGGTTCGGACGCCTTCACCCCCCTGACCTGGATCGCCGCCCACACCTCCCGCATCCGGCTGGGCACCGCCATCGCGCAGATGGCCGCCCGCACCCCGACCGCGACCGCGATGCACGCCCTGACCCTGGACCACCTCTCCGGCGGCCGGATGATGCTCGGCCTCGGGCTGTCCGGCCCCCAGGTCGTGGAGGGCTGGTACGGCCGGCCGTTCCCCCGCAGCCCGCTCACCGCGACCCGCGAGTACGTCGACGTGGTGCGCCAGGTGCTGCGCCGCGAGGCACCCGTCGCCCTGGACGGCCGGTTCCACTCCCACCCGTACAACGGCCCGGACGCCACCGGCCTCGGCAAGCCGCTGAAGCCGATCACGCATCCGCTGCGCGCCGGACTCCCCGTACTGCTGGGCGCGGAGGGGCCGAAGAACATCGCCCAGACCACCCGGATCGCGGACGGCTGGCTCCCGCTGTACTGGTCACCGATGCGCACCGACGTGTACGAGGCGTCCCTGAGCGGCCTCCCCGAGGGGTTCATGATCGCGCCGATGGCCCGGGCACACGTCTGTGACGACGTAGCGGAGGGCCTGCTGCCGGTGAAGGCGATGCTCGGCTTCTACATCGGCGGCATGGGCGCCGCGGCCCGCAACTTCCACGCGGACCTGATGGCACGGATGGGGTACGAGGAGGAGGCGCGGCGCATCCAGCAACTGTTCCTGGAGGGCCGGAAGGAGGAGGCGGTACTGGCCGTGCCGGACGCCTTCGCCGACGAGATCTCCCTGGTCGGACCGCGCGAACGCATCGCGGAACGACTGGAGTTGTGGCGCAAGGGCCCGGTGACGGACCTCCTGGTGACGGCGCCGGACCCGCACACACTGCGGGTGCTGGCGGAGCTCAACCATTAGGACCGGCCACCGCGCCGGACACCACCTCGCCCCGCCGCGGCTGAACCCCGAAGCTGATTCGCCCCCTCGACCGAACCGCCTGCAAAGCGGTTGCGCAGCCGTTGACTCCGGTTGCGGCCTCAGGAGGCCCTGAGCTGCGGAGCCACGGCCGGGAACGTCACCCCGGTGAGCTCCTCCGACACGGTCCACAGGCGCTGCTGGACGGCCTGGTCGTGGGAGCCGGGGCTGGAGGTGACCGGCTTCGGGTAGCCGCGGATCTGCCCCCCGTTGCCGGGGCCGTAGTACTGGCCGCCCGTGACGGCCGGATCGGTGGCGGCGCGCAGGGTGGGCAGGGCGCCCATCTCGGCCTTCTGGGTGAGCAGCGGCGCGAGCCAGGTGACGGGCAGGCGGAGCGCGGCGGGTGCGTTGCGGATGAGCTCGGTGTTGGACACACCGGGATGAGCGGCCACCGCGACCGTGGTGCCGTGCGACGCGAGCCGGCGCTGCAGTTCGTACGTGAACATCAGGTTGGCGAGTTTGGCCTGGCCGTAGGCCGCGATGCGGCTGTACGCGCGCTCCCACTGCAGGTCGTCGAAGTGGATGGCGGCCCGGATGCGGTGACCGGTGCTGCTGACCGTCACGACGCGGGAGCCGGGGACGGGCAGGAGCCGGTCCAGCAGCAGGCCGGTGAGGGCGAAGTGGCCGAGGTGGTTGGTGCCGAACTGCAGCTCGAAGCCGTCGGCGGTGGTCCGCTTGGGGGTGTACATCACGCCCGCGTTGTTGATCAGAAGGTCGATGCGCGGGTGGGCGGCGCGCAGGTCGGCCGCCGCGGACCGGATCGAGTTCAGGGAGGTCAGGTCCAGGGCCTGCACGGTGACGTCGCCGGTCATGCGGGCGGCTGCCCGCTTGCCCTTCTCGACATCGCGGACCGCCAGGACCACCACCGCCCCGCGTTCCGCGAGCATCCGGGCGGTCTCGAAGCCCAGACCGGTGTTGGCGCCGGTCACGATCGCCACCCGGCCGCGCTGATCGGGGATGTGCTGCTCGGTCCAGTTGTCACTCATGACGCACTCCTTAAGGAACCATCGGTCTGTTAGTGGTTGCCAACGTAAAAGACTCCCGGTCTCTTGTCAAGGGACCGGCGGTCTTTAAGCTAGGCTGGGGGCGTGACATTCCAGCGGGCGCGAAGCGAGGAGCAGCGGGAGATCCGCCGCCGGGCGATCCTGGACACGGCGGCGACGATGCTCGACGAGATGCCCGTGGCCGAGGTGAGCCTCAACGAGCTCAGCCGGCGCGTGGGCCTGGCCAAGTCGAACGTCCTGCGGTATTTCGAGTCGCGCGAGGCGGTGCTGCTCGAACTGCTGGACGTCTTCCTGGCGAGCTGGCTCGCCGAGCTGGCGGACGAGCTGGCGGCGGGCATCGAGGCGCACGCCGCGCCGGAGGTGCGGGCAGACCAGCTGGCCGAGGTCCTCAGCCGGTCGCTGGCGGACCGGGTGGTGCTGTGCGACCTCTTCGGCGCGCAGGGCGGCGTCCTGGAGCACAACGTCTCGGTCGAGGTGGTCAAGCAGCACAAGCGTTCCGCCCTGAAGCGCCTGGCGACCATGGTCGAACTCGTGCGCCGCCATGTGCCCGAACTCGGCGACGGCGCACAGCTGTTCTGCCTGATGAGCCTGGTCTCGGCCGGCGCCCTGTCGGCATACGTCCCACCGCCGCCCAGCCTCCTCGCCGCCTACGCGGACGAGCCCGCCCTCGGCGTGCTCCACCTGGAGCTGCGTGACGCCCTGCGCGTCTCCTTCGCCTCAGCACTCCTGGGCGTGCTGCCGCGCGCCTGAACCCTTCCGCTTCCACCGCCCTCCGATCGACGCCGCTCCGGTACGTGCACGCCTGCCCGTCGGCAACCTGGTCGGGCTGACGTCGCTGGCTCATGGACATCGATTCCCCCGTGACGCACCGGACGCCGCCGCAACGCGGACGGGCCTCGATAGGTAGCCAGTTGACGTACCTGACAGGAACAAGGTGTCGGGTCGGTCGCGGTGATGCCTCACACGAAACGGAGATCCGGTGTTGGTCGCCCCGACGTTCTCGCGGCCTCTACGACCGGCAGGGAGCGTTTTCCGTCCACCGGGCAGGCCACGTAACACGGTGTGGCGCGTACAGACGAGTGCAGGGCGCCGTGGTTTCACGCGGATGGCATGCCGGAGCCCCACGGCCACCCCGACAAACGGAAGGTCCCGATCACTCCTCGAAACGGAGAAGCAATCGGGACCGGTTAGGGGCCCGCTGTCCACTCGAACAGCGAACGGCGGCCTACCTCAGGGAGGTATCGCGCCGGGCATCGTCAGCGCGATGCTTGGCCGCGAAGAACACCCACTCGATCTCCTCCATCGCCAACGCGTTGATCTCGTCCATGGGGCGCCGCGACCAACTCTCCTCGAAACGGCACAGCGCCGCCTGACGCACCCAGCACCACCACTCGTCCACGGCACCACCAGCACGCCGCAGGCACTCGCGGGCCCAGTCCGCCGCCCACCACCGGCCCGCGTCCAACGCGAGGAACACCAGGACGAGACGGTTACGTGTACTCACCCGGCCCCCTCCCCTCGGCCGCGTGCGCGACGACTCGCAGGAAGCCGGTCCAGATCTCCCGGTAGCCGGTGTGTCCCGTCTCCCGCGCGTGCCGAAGGCACCACTGGGCCCGCTCGGCGGAGTCCTCGTCGTTGGAAGGGTCGCACCCGTCATGACAAGACGTGCACTCCACCTCGAAGATCTGCGGAGAACCGGACGTGTCCGCCCCCAGCGCCCAGCTCCGGGCCGGGACAACAGAGAGTGGCTGCACCAGCCGCCCAGTACGTCGCGACACCGCCAGCGGCATGAAGACGGGGAGCCGCAACGGACGCCCCGACTCGAAGCTCAGGACCACGACCACTCCCCCGGTCGCGAACCGGTCCAGGCGCGATCCGGTCACGGCGAGCCACTGCCCCCGAACCAGGACGAGGTCTCCGCGCCTCACGACGATGGCGCACGCGTGAAGCCTATGCACCATCACGATCACCACCATCCGCACGATGACTGGTGCCGACTTCCGCCCAGAAGACCTTGCCGGGGCCACCCCGATCCCCGAAGCCCCAGGCGTCGGCGAGGGCGCTGACGAGCAGAAGCCCCCTGCCCTCACACGCGTCCACGTCCGGCTTGCACTCCTGCGGCGGGCTCTCGGAACCGTCGTGCACCTCGATGCGCAGGCCACCGTCTACCGACAGGAAGCGGGTCTCAATCTCGCGACCGGGCGAGACACGGGCATGACGCCCCGCATTGGTCAGCAGCTCCGAAAGGACGAGCGCAGCCGAGTCCCGCAACGCCACCAGCCCCCAACCCTCCAGCGCCGCAAGCAACTCGGCGCGGGCAAGCCCGACACAGCGCGGGTGCCGACTCCAACGCCGCACCACCGAAGTCCCCGATGCGTTGCTCATCAGCGCACCACCACGCCGTGAATCACGCTCGGCCCCACATCAATGCCGTGCAACGCCAGCCAGAGCGCCCGCTGCCGCTCCCTGCGCCACCGATTCTCAGCCCGCTGCCAACGGTCGAACGCCGCCTGTGAGAACGGCCCTTCAGCCGGCCGAAGCGGTGAGCCGACGTCCACCACGCCACGGCTGACCACCAGCCGACGCGGGTGGAACGCGACGGGGACAGGTCGCCGGGGGCACACGGGCGGGATGAGCGATGGCGACCCAGGAGTCAGCAGCAGGGCGAGCACCCGCCGTAATGCCCGACCGATAGAATTCAGCATGTCGACGCTCCTTCAAAGCGTTGGCCACGCCCCGGACCCTGCCTGGTCGCGGGGGCTTTTGCTGTCCCGTGCGAGATCACGCGATGCGCATCACGACGACCGGAACATCGCGCCGCCACGCTAGAGGTGTTCGAATCGCTATCGCAAGTCTCACGCCTGCAAATTTGCGAGGACGACTCTGCGAGCGGACTGGCTCCGGCACAGCTCAAAGCGGCACACTGGGGCGGACATTGAGAGGGGAGTGGCCATGCCTGCAGGTGGGAGGCCCACCGTTCGGAGCCGACGGCTCGGGGCGGCACTGAGGCGATACCGCGAGGCGGCAGGCTTGGATCAAGCCGCCGCCGCTGAGGCGATCATGAAGTCGGTCAGCAAGGTGAGTCGCCTTGAGGGCGGGGCCGTGTCGGCATCAGCGCTGGAGGTCCGGACACTCATGGACCGCTATGGGCTGGACGACGCCGACGAACGCGCGAGGTTGGAACGCTGGGCACGCTCCAGCAATGAGCGCGGCTGGTGGCTCGACTATCAGGACACGGTCCGGCCGGACTATGCGGATCACATCACGCTCGAAAATGATTCGACTTACATTCGCTCCTGGGAGCCGGCCCTCATCCCTGGACTGTTGCAGACTCCGGAGTACGCAGAGGCGGTCATTACATCCGGGCCAACATTCATTACCCCGGAGAGAATCAGGCAGCTCGTCAAGGTACGCCAGGAGCGCCAAAGGCGAATCGAAGAGGGAAGGACACACTTCACCGCCATCATCTGGGAGCCCGCCATCACCTCACTAGTGGATGCCCCAGAGTATTGCGAAGCGCAGTGGGCGAGGCTCATCGAAGCAGGCCATAGACAGAATGTCACCGTTCAGGTACTCCCGGAGTCAGCAAGCATGGCAGCGGGCATGTCCGGCGCTTTCGTTGCCTTCTCGTTCGGGGCCGAGCCGAACGTCGAGGCAGTAACTGTGCGAAATGTCGCTAACACGACGGTGGTGGAGTCGGTGGAAGATCTTTCCACCTACATCAACGTCTTTGACCAGCTACGCTCGGCAGCCATGTCCCCGGAGGCGAGTGTGAAGCGAATCCGGCAACTAATCAGCGACCACTAGCAAGAATGAAGGAAGAGTAATCGTGACACCTGAGATTGTCGACTCCTTCTCTAAGTCGTCTTATTCGGATCAGCAAGGAGACTGCGTGGAGTTGGCGCCAATAGCCAACGGCGGCTGCGCCGTTCGGGACAGCAAGGACCTCGGCCGTGGGGTCCAATTCCACGCGCCCTACGCCTGGGGCGCCTTCTTGGGGGCCGTGAAAGGTGACTCCCTCTCTGCAAGATAGGAGACTGCAAGCGGCGCCGGTCACGGCGCTGAGTTCTGGACCCCAACCTCCAGAGACGGGGCCCCAGCTACGCTGCGGGCATTCTGGCCCACCGCTCGCGTTTGCCAACATTGCGCCTTTTCCAACCTTCGGCTGAGCACGGCGGGTGGCGCGATCGCCATGCTTGTGCTTCAAATTCCGTCGGCGTCCAGCCGCTCCGCGGACTTGAGCAGGTACTCGGGCGTTTTGAACTCGCTGCCAACACCTCGATGCCGATGAGGCGGCCGTGCTCGTCGAAGTCGAGGTTGATCATGCCGTCGACGTCCACCGGATCGCAGGGATACGCGTGCGCAGACCGTACGCGGACCTGGGGTTCGGTGAAGTACACATACGCTGCGTCCACGGACTTGTCGTAGGTGACTCTGGCCTCTGTCACAGTGAGCCCCTTTCCAATCCGGTTGGGTCCAACTCCCTCAAGACCCAGACCTCTCGATCCCACCAACCTCACCCGCCGCTTCCGCCGCCTCCTCCACCGCGCGCAGCTCCGGACCATCCGCTTCCATGACCTTCGACACTCGACCGCGACTCTGCTCCTGGAACAGGGCGTTGACCTCGTCGTGATCAAGGAACTCCTCGGCCACGCTCACATCGGCGTCACCGCCGGCGACTACGCCCACGTCCGACTCCGCCTCCAGCGCCAAGCCATCGATACCCTCGGCAACGCCCTCGGGTCGACTGACGACGGACCTGAAGGCCCACCTGCTGCTGCCGTCGTCGTCCGCTGACGTTGCCGTCAAGCTCCCTCCCGGACCACTGCTGCCCCCACCGGATTCTCCGTGGGGGCAGCAGTGTAATTCCTCAGGCAATCCTACGGGGAATCGCCCCAGCAAGGCATCTCAAACCTCGACCCGCACACCCGCGCGCGAGAAGTCAAGAGATTTAATTCCTATTTCTTCGATCCCTCTCGGATTGGATTCCCACGGCCGGAACCCAGCAATCGGACGCGGAGATCCACCTCCCCAAGAATCCCAAGAATCGAAGTAGATCGAAGCTCTGGCTATTGGCCCATAAGGACCAACAGCCACGGGCTCTCCAATCGATTGCTGGATGGCATCCAGCACTTGTCCCACCTGGCCAGCATCGACCCTTTCCAGGGTGCTCCAACAGCCGAGCCAGGACACCGGCGGCAGTGATTCAGGGGACCGCAGGCATACCCAGGTCCTCTCGGGAAGCTCACCATCCCCACGCAGCACGTACGCCGTGAAGTGCACGGAGGACTCCAGTCGGACAGCCCATACCTCCACTAGTTCCCTCCAATCATCATTTCAATGAGTGTATCCGGGCGCATCCGCCCATCCAGAACGCGGTTCCTTATCTCCTCGGTTCTGTTATTCCCGTCAGCGATATGCAGCCGGGATCCGGGAAGATTTATATCATCCCCAGGAGCGAAATCCCTGAACCCGGTAATTGGTTCACGCCCATTCGGCCCGCCGAATCGGATCAGGTCGTCATTGCTCAGCGACGTCACACCGCCATGCCCTGCATCGGCGCTGCCATACATCTGCTCGCGAGTCGCAGGGTTCCCCTGAATGCGGTCCAACATCTCACTCGCCTTTGCATAAAAACGCGTCGGCTTCTCATGGACCGGCAGGTCAGCGAGCTTTCCGTTGCAATTGTGGACAAGGACCGGCGTAGCCCCCGCCAGCACATAGTACGCGTGAACGTCCTGAATGGTCAGATCGTGTGTGCGATGCCGCTCAGCATGGTGGCTAAGTGCAGTGATCTGAACGCGCGTTCCTGCGCTTGTCTTCAACCACTGCCCGACCAGAAGATCGCCAGCCTTGACCCACTGCTTAAGATCTACGACCCAGAATGGGTGAGTATCCGTAGCTGTGATGCTGGACAATTCATTATCAGCGGCAGCTATGGTGACGTCCGTAAAGTCCTTGTCATCCTCCGTAGTAATGGTGTCGACAACCTTTTTATCGACACTTTCCCCGGTGGTCACGTCTGTGGTTCGTACAATGTCGCCAACTTCAACATCTTCGATGGCTTTGCGTGTTCCATCGGCAAGCAGAATACCGGTTCCAGGGAGGAAGCTATGGCACATGCCAAGAGGATTCGCGCCCTTGGATTTCGGAACAGGCCGCGCGCCAGTCCCATCACCTTGCCCAAACATTCCGATCAAGAAACTTGGAACGAGGTAGGCGTCGCTCGATGTGTCGTAGCCCTGGCTGGCGACCCAATCGTCAAAGGAAGCTCCGTAGTCGCAGCCGGGTGCCCCTGCGCCACCGTTCCAGCAGTCGCCGTCTCCGAACACTCCACCGAAATAGGATGCTGTCTGCGGGACGTTCGAGACCAACCCGTAGAAGATTTCTCCCGCTCCGTGGCAGATTCCGGAGAACCAATTATCTCCACAGCCGTCGTTTACACTGCTGCTTTTCCCTGTGGTCCCGGTAGCGGTGCCTCCCGTACTGTCGCCTCCGCCTCCCGTGCCTCCGCCACCGGTACCCATGTTGTTGCCGCCGATGCCGTCGCAGCTGGCGGACATGTTGCCGGCGTAGCAGTTGTCGCTGCCGGCGTAGTCGTCGCCTCCGGGGTCCATGTGCCGCATCAGGCCGGTGGGGTCGGAAGCCGTGACAGGCGTGTTGTCGGCGTAGCTGTAGCCGTTGAGCGACTGGTGATTCTCCGGGGCCAGGATGGGATCGACGCTGATGAACTGGCCGATTCCTGGGTCGTATTCGCGGGCACCGATGTGGGTCAGACCGGTGGACTTGTCAGCCGGTTTACCGAGGAAGGCCTTGTCATCGGGCCAGGTGGTGGGTTCGGTTCCGCGGGGTGCGCCGAAGGGGGTGCTGTAGCGGCGGGTGACGGCTTGGGTGATGGAGTCGATGGCGAGGCTGCTGGTGCCGTGGTGGTCGGCGGCGAGGAAGGTGAGCTTGCTGCCTGCCGTACCGACGGTTGCCGTGCGTACGGCGATGGCCTGGCCGGCGGCGCTGTAGTAGCGAGTGCCGGTGGCCGTCTTGGTGGAACCCTTGGTAGTGAGACGGACTTCGGTTGCGCCGAGGTAGAGGACAGTGTCGCCGTCGCCGGTGGCGCGGCGGATGAGGAGTTCGCCGTCGGCGTCGTAAAGGTAGTCCGTCTTGAGGGCGGGCTTGTCTTTAGCGGCCGGTTCTGTGGTGGCGACGAGTTTGCCTTCGGAGTTCCAGGTCAGGGTCTGGGTGGCCTGGGTACCGGGGCGGGTGTGGGTGTTTCCGGCGGTGTCGTAGGTGTAGGTGCCGGTCTTCGCGCCGGTGGTGCTGGTGACGGGGTGGGGCTGGCCGGTCGTGGTGCCGTAGGTGGAGGTGGTGGTGGTGTTGCCGGCCGTGGTGTGGTTGGTCTCGGTGGTGCGCTGGCCGGCGGTGTTGTAGGTGTAGCTGGTCCAGTAGGGGGCCGGCCCGTCAATGTTCGCTGTCGTGCGTCCGGCGGCGGAGCAGTCGGCGGTCTTGGGTGTCCAGGCCTCGGTCAGGCGGAGGTAGCCGTCGTAGTCGAAGCACTGGTAGTCGGGCTCTGCGGTGCCTCCGGCGTTGGTTCCGTCGAAGATCGAGGTGACGTTTCCGGCGTCGTCCTGGGTGAACTTGAGGTCCTGCAGCATGTACGGGTGGGTCTGGTCCGTGACGTGTGTGTCCGTCAGCCGGCCGGTGCCTTCCTCGTACGTGTTGGTGATGTAAGCGTTCTTGCCTTCGGGACCGCCGATGCCGAGGGTCAGCTGCTCCGTCTGACCGGTGGCGGAGTAGCTCGCGCCGAGGAGATAGCCGGTGAATCCGGTCGAGGCCGTCATCTGGCCGACGCCGTTGTATTTGTACCCGACCGCTTCCGCTTCGAGTCCGGCGACCGCGGGCTCGCGGGTGGATTGCACGGCCCCGTCGATGCCGAGGTCGGTGGAGAACTTGAGCGTGGCGGGGACGCCTGCGGCGACGAGGGGATCGTCAGTGGGAAGGGTGAGCTGGGAGGCTGTGGCTCGGCCCATGCTGTCGTAGGCGGTGACGGCCTTGGTGTATGCCTGTCCGCCCAGTCCGCCGACGTAGCGGGTGGAGGAGGTCAGTTGTCCCTTGGCGACGGTGTCGTAGACGCGACCGGTGAGCTGGTTGGCGTCGGTCTTCGTGCCCGACCAGGTTGCCTGGACCCGGCCCAGTTCGTCGTACGAGGTCAGAAGAGACTGGCCTCGTGAGTCGGTGGCCTTCACCGCCCGGTCGAGCACGTCGTACGCGGTGACCGAGGTGCCCTTGTCCGGGTCGGCTGCGCTGACCTGGCGTCCGAAGAGGTCGTAGGTGTACGTCCATTTCGACTGGTCCGGGCCGGTGATCGAAGTCTGCAGTCCGTCGTTGGTGTAGGCGGTTCGGGTCGAGGTGTACGGGGTTCCGAGCGTGGCCCCGTAGGCGGTGTCGTCCGGCTTCTCGCCGGCGTAGGTCCGGGTCTCGACCGTGCGGCCTCTGGCGTCGGTGAGCGTTCGGGCCGCGTTACCGCCGTCCACCGCCGTGGACGCTGTCGAGTCGCCCGTGTAGCTGGTGGTGGTGGTCCACTTGTCGACGCCGAAGACCAGCAGCGTGCTGGAGGTTGCGCGCTCGGCTCCGTCGAATACGGTCTTGGTCTGTTTCGGGGCTTCACCGTATTCGGCCCGGGTATACGTGCCGTCCGGTGTGCTGGTCTTGTCGAAGATGTCGGCGTACGTCTGGTAGGCCAGCCCGCGGGTGTCGTACCGGGTATCAGTGAGGAGCCGTCCGCCGAGCGGCGTCGGGGACTGTGTCTGCAGAGGGCGCAGCAGGGCGTCGTACACGGCGTAGGTGGTGTTGTACGAAGTGCCGTCCGCCTTCAGGGTCGAGGTGGCGACGGAGGAGGTAGTGGTGTTGCTGAGGCTGTAGGCGAACTTCAGGTTGGGGTCCTGGGTGCCGCGGATGCGGTTGGGCCGCCAGACCTCGGTCACCCTCCCGAGGGCGTCGTATGCCTGCTCGGTCTTCTTGAGGTTCGCGTCGTAAACCCGCTCGGCAAGCCCACGTCGCGGGTCGAGGAACCTGACCACGTTGTGGCCCTTGGCATTCGTGCCCACGGTCTTGGTGAGCGGTCCGGCATCAGCAGGGGTGTAGACGGTCGTGGCCGTCTTGCCCTCGGCGTTGGTGACAGCCTTGGGGCGGCCGAGGGTGTCGTACGTGGTGCCAGCGACCCGTTGCCAGCCGGTCGGGTGGCGCTCATTGCTGACCATCGCGGCTGGGTAGCCGGTCGCCCTGCCTGTCCAGGTGGCGTCGCCCTTCGTGGGCTGCTGGGTGGCAGTCCAGCCGGTGGCGGTGGCGCTGTCGTAGACGGTGGCCGTGTCGGAGACGCCGTTTCCGCGGGTGGTGGTGTCGGCGGGGAGGGTGAGGGCGTCTTCCTTGATGCCGCAGCTTCTGGTCACCGTGCGGACACGGGAGACCAGGGAGGTCAGTCCGGTCGCGTCATTGCGTGCATACCAGGTGCGGGTACAGGTCTCGTCACCCCCCTTGGTCATGTCTCCGTAGTCGGACGTGGCCTTCGTCATGCCGTAGGCGTCGAAGGAGTTCGCGTTGCCGGTGGAACGCCAGCTTTTGGTGCTGGAGAGGTAGGTGTAGTTCGTCGTCGCGCGGGTGCGAACGTAGCGGGCAATGTGGTCACCGGCTCCGGGAATGCTCTGACGGGCCGTGTCCGACGACCAAGGTTCCGCCATTTTCGCGGAGATGGCGGTGGAGCCGTCGTACGTGACGCTCTGCCGCAAATGACCCGCGAACTGGTCGCTATCCTTGAAGTCAGCGATCTCCAGAGCGGGGGAGGCCAGAGCGGCAACCGTGACGGACTTGGGAGTCCCGCTCTTCTGCTTGTCCCCGTCCATGCCCTGCAAGTACAGGGAGACGGTCTTGGATCGGGTGGTGCTCTTGGCACCGCTGTAGACGGTGACTTGTCGGTATCCGCGCCAGTCGGACCAGGTTCGTTCGTCTTCAGGGGTGAGTGGCTCGTCGCTGTAGTGCCAGGCCGCCCCGCTGTACACGTACTCGTGCTCGACGATCTCGTTCTTCCCGCTGGGGTCAGCGGCGGAGACGGCGAGTACGCGGTATTTGTGGAACCAGTCGACTGAGGCTTCGCTCGCGCCGTTGATGTTCCAGTACTGCGGGTAGCAGGCACGGGTGTTGGTGTCCTGCGCGGCCCCGAGGACCTCGCTGCGGACGCACTCCGGCTCTTCGGAGAGCGTCACCGTGGTGATGGCGCCGGTCTCGGAGGTGATGGTCGAGATCCGTGGTCGGGTCATGGGCAGGATGTCGTCGGTGGCGTCGACCCGGTTCTGCCGCATTTGGTAAGTGAAGGTGACCGGCTTGAGTGCGATGGCCGTGCCGGTTCTGCCGGTGCGGGTAATCGACTTCAGTGTGAGGACCTGGTCGGAGGTGTCCCCGATGTCACCTCCGTCCTTGTACTCCTGGAGGAATTCCCAGGAGTCCACGGGGTCGTAGGCGCTGGTCGCGGCCGACCAGGACAAGGTGTTGATGCCGGTCAGCCTCATGCGGGAGAAGAACGTCGCCGAAGCAGTGTTGCAGTCGGTGCTGTCCTTGGCGCAGATGGCATCGAAAGGAACATCCGGCCAGTGCTCGGAGGTGTCCTTGGTGAGGCTGGCGCAGTCGGCTGCGGATGCGGTGCAGCGCTCGTCGTAGTCGAACGTGACGCGGCCGTCGGCATTGTCTGTGAAGAGCGCACCCTTGCGGAGGCCGTACTTGATCTCCTTGAGGTACCCGCCGCGTGTGTAGGACGTGTCGGCCTTGGTTGCCTTGTTCTTCTTGTAGTAGTTGGACTCGGCGGTGTACCAGTAGGTGGATGCGTTGTCGTGGGTGTCCACCACGTAGTCGAGGTTCCAACGCCACGCCTGGTCGACCGACCGGTCCGCGAACGCGGAGCCGTTGCTGTACCCGGGCTCGCCCGTGTCGTCGCCGTAGACCGGCACGGTCCATGTGGAGTTCGTGCGCTCGCTGCCCGCGCCATCGAGCTTGTTCAGGCCGAAGACGTACTTCGTGCCATCCCCCGTGACGACCGTCCAGTACTCCCCGTCGTTGTCGTCGTTCACGGCACCGGTGGACCTGGTGACCTGGGAGGCATCGTCCCCCTGCAGTCGCCACTTGCCGGTGGTGTCGTCCTTGACCAGCCGTGTCGACCTGCCGTTCAGGACGAGGTTGGCGTTGTCGTACTTCCAGCAGCGGTCGAAGACGTCCTCGTGCCCGTCGTCGTCACAACTGCCGTAGGACCGCTCGATGTAGGACTCGGTCACCGAGAAGCCCTCGCCTACCGAGGTCCCCTGGTTGTTCGTCGTCGCGGTGCGTCCATCAATGCTGCCCGAGTCGTAGGACAGCCCCAGCGAGGGTGAGGGGCCGGCGGCAGCAGGGGGCATCGTGAATCCGTAGTTCCAGGTGAAGGAGCCGGAGCTGCCGCCCGCCTGCCAGGATGAGGATTCCGAGAGCTTCGTCGCCGTGTAGTCGCCGGTGCCCTTGGGTGATTCGCCGGAACTGGCGGCCGCGGCGGTCAGTGCCAGAACGGTCGCCGTTGCGGACTTCTCGCCCGTGAGCGGGGCGTCGGTGGACTCCGCGCCCGGCAGTGCGACGGATGCGGACACGGTCTGCTTGCTGAAGTCGTTGTCCGAATCGAGTGGGGTCTGCTTTCGGCAGCTCTGCCTCTCAGGGGTACTCAGCGCACATGCCGGCAACTGCACAAGACGGAGGCGCCCTGACCAGCCACCGCCCACCGCGGAAGCGAAGCGGCCGTAGTCGACGGATACCTCGGACTAGCCGGCCGACTCCGCGACAGCCGTCAGTACCACGCCGGTGATCCCCAACCGGTCGGTTGCCGCCCGGCCGAGGACCTCCACCCGTGTGTCGACGGCGGACCCGCCGCCCGAAGAGACCTGCCCGCGTCCCTTCGCTGTGGGTCGGGACAGTGTGATCGGCAGACCTCCGGGGCTCAGTTTCGTGCCGGTGCCGGAAGCGATACTGCCGGTGGCCGCACCGCCCTTGGGCCAGCTGACCCGCTGCTGTGCCTCTGCCTCCTTGGCCTGGGCAGCATTGGCCTTCCGGTCGCGCGCCACCCGGTCACGGGCTGCTTTGCCCCCCAGGCCCGTCACCTTCTCTACTTTGCTGACACGCTGTTCGGGAACGTCAGGACGCCCGAGACCGAACTCCTGGGCGGATGCCACCGGGCTCAGGCCTGCGGGAACGAGTACAGCCAGCGCCAGCGCCGAAATCAGAAGCCGACTGTCCCGGCGTCGCGTCGCCTGCCGCCATCTGCTTGTGGTGCCTATGCCAAAAGCCATGGTTTACCCATCCCCACCCGAATGTCACACCGAAAGAAGCGATCAAGATCAATGAGGGCTGTCGAGCAGCCCTGGAGACATGGCGGCGCGGCTCACCCGCGCCGCCATGCCTCGTGTTCTCGCGTCATTCACCCACTGCTGAGCCGAACTGGGCCTCGCCTGCCATGGCCCCGGACCAGACACGGACCTCCGCGATGCGTCCAGGAAGGAAGTGCTGCCAGCTGCCGGAACTGACTCCCTTTCCGATGGCGAAGTCCCCAGCGCCAGGTTTCGCGGTGAATGTCTTCGGCTCTCCGTTGAGGTCCTGGCCAACACGCAACGCGATCGTCGCGTCCTGGGCATCGAAGACGCCGGTGAGCCGGACCGAGCTGCCCAGTGAGGCCGCCTCATCGGACGCCACAGAGGTGAAGGAGCCATCCGTGTTCAACCGGCCGAAGTGCCAGAGGCCGATGGGGACAATCCGCTCTTCCAGCGTCTCCTCGTCCAGAACCGTCTCGTGCTTCGTGACCTCGTACCACAGGCCCCAGGCAGACCCGCTTGCCGTCCGCTGTCCAAGAACCTGGCCGACATAGCCCACCGGCTGGGCGGCAAGCTTGGCCTCGTCGAGCGTCACAAGAGTGGTCACCGTGAACGATCCCGTGTCATCGACGAGAGGCCCCGGTGTTGTGGCGGCGTCGTCCTCTCCGTCCAGCACAATCTCCGCACCGTCCACGGAAGCGCCGCCCGAGAGGGTCAGGTCGCGGCCGTAATCCGCCGCAGTGTCATGGCCCGGTGTGACACTGGGAAGATCAGGAGACCAATCCGCCACCAGCTCAACTCCCGCGAACCCTCCACTCGTCAGGAGCTTCGACTCCTCGGCGATCTCCTCGCTGGAAAGGGCGCGCTGCCACATCGCTACCTCGTCCACGGACCCGGCTACGTAGTCGGAATAGGTGTCGGACCACCTGCTCCGGCCGATCTGCACCGGCCCCCGCCCCGCCCACGCCGTCGTATACGGCACCGAGTCTTGAAAACGGCCATTGACGTAGAGGGACAGCGTCTTGGCGTCGGCATCAAACACACCCGTCAGATGCGTCCAGACCTTGAGCGTCGCAGCGCCCTCGGATTCCGCCCGCTGATAGCTCCATGAGGTGCCCACCGCCGCATCCGAGTCAACGGCCCGGAACGTCCACTTTCGCGCGTCCACCTCGTATGCGAGGAGGAAGGGACTTCGGTGCACCCCGTCCTGACTGACGAACGTGCGGTTCCGGGAACCGTCATCCAGCCTCACCCAGGCCGACACGGTGTACGAGGCCCGCGTCTCCAGAGCCGGCCCGCTTGTCGCCGCGTACCCACTACTCCCATCCAGCGCGAGCCCCTTGTCCATCACCGGCTCCGCAAGTGGCTGGCCTGCGGCATCGCGAGTGATCTCGCCTCTGCGCCCCCGGCCGTCGCGCACGGCACCACCGTTCAGGACAGCATCATGACGGTCTGCCCCCTGTACGGCAGAGTCGTCCGCGACACCCGATGTCTCGCCGAAATGCCAGCGCGCTACAGCGCCTTCGCCCACGGCAACCAGAAATTCGGTCACGCGCGTCGCACCCCACCGTCCGAGCGGATCCTTGGCCCGCACCTGAAGCTGGTAGGTCCCCGAATGCTGCGGCGTGATGTCCTTCTTGACTGTCGCGCCTGCGAGATCGGACGACCATGCGGAGTCCGATGACAGCCGGTACGCGTAAGCGGCATTGACGTCCCCGGTACCTGGGGCGTCAATGCCACCGGTACCTGGTCCGAACGTGAAGGTGTCCTTCACCCCGGGACCACCTGCGGGCACGCAAGCCTGGACCGTGCAGGGGCTGTAGATTGTACCGAACGTGACCGACGGGGCCTTCGGGGCTGTGTGGTCGATCTTGAAGTAGCAGAATGCCGACGCCGTGCTGGTCAGGTGGCTGGCGCCGTAGTACGACCACGTCCACGCCTGATACCGGTACAACGTGTTGTCGCTCAGAGCCGACCAGACCAGTGTCACCTTTCTTCCATCACCTACGTATCCGGTGGAGGGTCTCTCGGACCCGTTCCCCGGATTGACGTCGGACCAGGTTCCGTCAAGGTTCCGCCGGTCGACATCGAAGTAGACGCGCAACTGGGCTTCACTCTCACCACCGGGGGCCGTTTGCGCGGTGGCTGTCAGAGACGGCTCGGGGTCTGTGACCACAGACGGGAAAATAGAGCTTTGCTCGCAGACTGTGCCGGAGCCAGTGATGACGCCTGTGCCAGTCGGCTTGGCGGGAAGCCCGACGAAGTCCACGGCCAGGACCGCATCATTCTTGAATCGCTTCCACGCCGAAGTGTCCGACTCGTCATGCGCCCGGATCTCCAGCGTCAGCCGTGAGAACTTGCCGGCCGCGAACGCCTGCACGGTCGGCGTCAGATTCTCGTTCGGTTCATCTGGGCTGTCATTGAACTCGATCGCAGCCTGGGGAGAGTCAGGGTCACACAACGATCCGCGCCCCGCGGACACATACCGGTCCACCATCCAGTCCAGTTCCTTGGGGCGGGACGACCAGGTGGTGGCAGTTGAAATGTTGTTCGTTCGTACCAGGTCGACCGTACGAGGGCTGCACTGGAACGCCCACGGCTCCGTCACGCGGAACGTCGCATCCAGGATCTTCTTGCCCTTGAGCTCTGCCGGGGAGAACTCGAAGTAGAGGCGCTGCGTATATCCGGGGCCGCAGTAGTGACCGTCCCAGGAACCACACTTCCCGGCCCCCATGCCCTGACCGTCGCTTCCGTTGCCCCATCCGTAGGATTCGTAACCGTCGGAACGAAGAAGGATCCTCTCCGACGCACCCCAGGGCGGGTCGATGAACAGCGGGAACGCGTCAGCGTCCGTCCCCTCCAGCATGGCGCTGTCCGGGACGATCGCCATGCTGCCATCTGCCAAGTGAACGTCGACTTGGCTGACGTTGTCGCCCTGCCCCGGCGCCAGCCCTGTCCCTGAGGAGCCCGCTTCCGCTGTGTCCCCTGCTTCCGTACCGCTCTCACCCTCGGCCGCTTCCCTCGCCTGAGGTTGCGTAGTGGAGGCTGCGCCGGCGGAGTCCCACATCTGGGCCGGAGGCGCCCGGAAGACGGTGTTGCCGTTCCCGTCTACAGCGGCAAGGTTCCCTGCGACGCCCTGCCCTACGCTCAGCCCCTGCGTCTTCAGCCCGAAGGTGAGCTTCTTCAGTTCCGGGTCGGCGGCCGCTTCCGGAGTCTTGATCACCAGTACCTGCTGAAAGCTCTCCACCGTTGCGGTGACCTTCAGGTCGACGCCGACCATCACCTCGGGGTAGAGAGCGCTCGGGCCGTCAAGTCGAGGTTCAGGAAGCGCCTCGGGCCATTCGAACTTCAAGCTCCGGCCCTGGTCGGAAATCGTCGCGAGCGGATCACCACCACCACCGGAGAACGTCATATCTACAGACGCAGCCTTGGGTGCGACCGATCCGTCCGCACGCTGCTCGAGGGTCGGGTCCGGCACCTGCCATCCGCCACCGGCCTTCGCCACACGAACAGGGACGACGGACCGCTCAAGAGTGAAAGTGGAGCCGTCCGGGTTCGCAAACACCGTCGCCCGCTCTGAACGCTCCCCCACCACCTCGACCCGGCTACCCGACGCCTCCGCCTGAGCCAACGCCTGCTGGCCTTCAGTCAATTCAGCGGAATCGGTGGTTCGCGGAGCAGCCTGACCGGTCGGTTGCGGCAGGGCAAAGAGCGACAGCATGACCGCCCCCACCACGCTCCATATCGCCTGTCTTCGCACACGCCGAACCCGCATCTCCACAGCCCTCACCTCTAAAAGGTCACACGATCGCCACAAGGCGAGCGCAAGTGAAAATCAGAGTGCCTCGTCGCGTCAAGGACTCTGACGCTGCAGACAGATTCTTGAGCTGCGGGGATGGATGAGATGCCCGTTTTGGCACGTGGACGCGCAAGAGCACGAGGTGACAACACGTAACGCCCCTACATGCCGCGAACCCAGGACCAGCCGCACATAAAGCCCACAACTCTCACAACCCTTCACCGAGCCCATTGCGCCAGAAGGCCGAAAGGGTGCGCACCGGGATCCACCCGGCACGTTCCGGAACCATGCAGTCCGGTTCGATTACCGACGGCGAAACGCGAGTGCGCGGCTGCCATTGTGGTGTAGATCACCCACCGCGGATCGGCTTTGGGCTCTGCGATTGCAGGGAGTCAGGCGCGGCAACCGCCCCCTGGATAAGACGACCTCAGCGGCCGAGACAGACCAGTCAGCGGATCAGGTCTCTGCCCGGGAGGCCCCCGCCCGGCACTCGCCCCTCCCGCGTCCAGCCCAGCAGCTCCTCCGCCGTCCACGTCGTGACGACGCGCTCCGCCGGGACCCCGCACTCCTCGGCGCGGGCGCAGCCGTAGGCCTCCCAGTCCAGCTGTCCGGGCGCGTGCGCGTCGGTGTCGACAGCGAACAGCGTGCCCGCGTCCACGGCTTGACGCAGCAGCCGGCGGGGCGGGTCCAGGCGCTCGGGTCGGCTGTTGATCTCGACCGCCGTGCCCGCCTCGGCGCACGCGGCGAAGACCTCGTCCGCGTCGAACTGCGACTCCGGGCGGCCCCGGCCGGTGACCAGGCGGCCGGTGCAGTGGCCGAGGACGTTCGCCTGGGGGTGCCGGACGGCGGCGAGCAGCCGGCGGGTCATCGGAGCGGGGTCCATCCGCAGCTTGGAGTGCACGGACACCACGACGAGGTCCAGCCGTTCCAGCAGCTCCTCCTCCTGGTCGAGGGAGCCGTCGAGGTGGATGTCGCACTCGATGCCGGTCAGCAGTCGGAACGGCGCCCAGCGCTCGTTGAGTTCGGCCACCTCGTCGAGCTGTTGCCGCAGCCGTTCGGGCGAGAGTCCATGGGCGACCGTCAGCCGGGGCGAGTGGTCGGTGAGCACCGCCCAGTCGTGGCCGAGCTCCGCCGCCGTACGGCCCATCTCCTCGATCGTGCTGCCGCCGTCCGACCAGTCGGAGTGCAGGTGGCAGTCGCCGCGCAGCAGGGCGAGCAGCCGTTCACCGCCCTCGGCGAGCGGGCCGCTCTCCTCGGTTTCGGTCTCCAGTCGCTCCAGATAGGCGGGGGTCTGCCCGGCGACCGCCTCGCGGATCACCTGGGCGGTGCGTGGACCGATGCCCTTGACCCGTTCCAGGGAGCCGTTCGTGACCCGCTCCACGGCCTCGCCGTCGGGCATCGCCGCCACCGTGCGGGCGGCCGTGCGGAAGGCCTGGACGCGGTACGTCTCGGCCCTGCCGCGCTCCAGCAGGAAGGCGATCCGCTCCAGGGCCCGGACCGGGTCCATCGGCACCTCCTGAGGGAAAGGGGCGGGCATCCCGTCCAGCTTGGCCCAGGCCCACCCCGCCCGCACACCGGCCGCGTCCCGCCGTACCCCTCAGCCGAAGGAGGACCGGGCCAGCCAGAAGTCCAGCAGCTCCGCGTCGCCCAGCACCTCGACCCGGTCGCTGTCCGGGGCCAGGCGGCGGTTGAAGACCAGCATCAGGTCGGTCAGCGGGCCCCGCAGGGCCACCGTCGCCTTCCCGTGTGCGCGGCGCCAGGTGAAGCCGTCCTCGCCGAACTCGATCAGCCACTCGGCGTCCGGCACGTCCGTGGCGTGCAGGTGGAGGGAGCGGTCTCCCCCGCGCAACTCCGCGGCCTCCGGGTCGCCCTCGGGCTGGGCCTGGGCGACGACGGGCCATCGCACAGCAAGCTTGAGGTCAAGCCGAACGATGCGCGACGCAGACCATTAGGCTGAAGGTTCAAGACCGAGCCTGCAACCCCTCTCCGACCGGAGGGGATGCAAGCCAGGATGCACTCCTTGCGCGGCCTCGCTCCCCCACTCTCCGCGCCTGCGGAGACTCCCCCGGAAGGCGACCACTCCTATGACGGCTTCAGACGCTGCTGACGCGCTCGCGCCGGGCGTGACCGATCCGTACAAGGTCAAGTTCGTGCGCCGGCTTCCTGGAGCGCTTGAAGAGCTGCACGGCCCCCGGCACGGCGTGGTCCAGCTCCCTCTGCACGTGGCGTGGTCGGGGCTCACCGCCTTCGACCTGGACCGGCCCCGCTCCCGGATGAGCCTGTACCGCACCGTCCTGGCCGAAGGACTCCGCGACGACCTGCGCCGCTACCTCGACCGTGACCTGCTCCTCGAGCTCTGGCCGATCTTGCGCAACCTGATCGGGCGGGCGGTGCGTGAGGCCTGGGAAGATTCCTTCCCCGAGCTGAACCCTGCGACGAGTGGGGCCGCGGCCGCGTGAGGAAACCCGACATGCCGGAGCTCCACGCCCGGCTCCTGGAGGAGGTCCTCACCCTCGGCTCGCCTTACCCCCTCGTCCTGACCGGCGGCTACGCAGTCCAGGCCCACCAGCTGACTGCCCGCCCGAGCCAGGACCTCGATGTCGCCACCCAAAGCCCCGCCCCTATGGACGACATCGCCCGCACCCTCGGCGACAAACTCACCGCGCGCGGCTGGGACGTGGAACTCCTGGAAACCGCCCCGCTCTCCGCCCGGTTCCTGGTCACCGAACCTGCCTCCGGTCAGACCTGCGAGGTCGACATCCTCAAGGAGGTCTTCTGGCACCCTGTCGTACCCACCTCCTACGGGCCTGTCCTCTCCGAGCAGGACGTCGTCGGCACCAAGGTGCGCGCCATCGCCGAACGCGGTGCCCCACGCGATCTCATCGACGTCTACGCGGCCTCCCACCGCTGGACCACCGCCGACCTGGAACAGTTCGGCCGCCGCCACGCCCGCCCCGGCGGTCTCTTCGGTGAAGCAGAACTCCAGGCCCGCCTGGAGGGCGCTGACTGGTTCGAGGACGAAGCCTTCACCGCCTACGGGCTCGACGCCCCAGCCATCGCCGGCCTCCGCGCCTGGGCCGCAGCCTGGGCCGACGACCTCGCCGTCCGTGCGGCCTCAGCCGGCGACGACGGTGCCCACTCGGCCCCCGCGCAGCACGACCCGTACGACGACTTCGACCCGGACGAGTACGGCCGCTGAGGCGACCGGATCGCTCTGACCGCAGCTACTGCGTTGTTCGAGCAGGCGTTCACCGCCAACGGTCAGCCGAAGGAGGACCGGGCCAGCCAGAAGTCCAGCAGCTCCGCGTCGCCCAGCACCTCGACCCGGTCGCTGTCCGGGGCCAGGCGGCGGTTGAAGACCAGCATCAGGTCGGTCAGCGGGCCCCGCACGGCCACGGTCGCCTTCCCGTGTGCGCGGCGCCAGGTGAAGCCGTCCTCACCGAACTCGATCAGCCACTCGGCGTCCGGCACGTCCGTGGCGTGCAGGTGGAGGGAGCGGTCTCCCCCGCGCAGCTCCGCCGCCTCGGGGTCGCCCTCGGACTGGGCGAAGGCGACGATCTCCAGCCACTCGTCGATCGTGTCGGCGGCCAGGTCGGGCGCCATCGCGTACGGCACCTTCGCGGCCAGCGCCGCGTCCGCCAGGTGGACGACCGTCTCGATCGTCATCCGCCGCGCCCAGAAGGCCGCGCTCCGGTCCGGGCCGTACCAGGACCAGACCTCCGTCTCCGGACCCGCTTCCCGCAGCGCCCCGGCGGTCCCGGCCGCCCCGTCCGCCAGCCAGGCGTCGAGCACGGCGGGGTCATCCCCGTCGGGCGTGAATGCCGGCACCTGTTCGTCCGGGAGCGCCTCGGTGGCCCGGGTGCGGACGATCTCGCCGGCCCAGCGGTGGGCGCCGCCGACGTGGACGGCGAGGTCGCGCAGCGTCCACTCCGGACAGGTCGGGACACTCGCGTCGAGGTCCGCACCCCTGATCGCCGACCTCAACTCGCCGGTCAGCCGGACGATCTCGTCGCAGTAGCGCTCATGCGCCTGAAGATCCATGCCCGCACCCTATGGCGGCGACAGCCCCGCTCACATGCGATTACTGGCCGAGCTGCGAGGTGGACGGCACCTTGTCCTTCACCTCGGCGCCCGCGCTCTTCCCGGCGTCCTTGATGTTGTTGATGACGCTCTCGAACGCACCGACGTCCCCGTCGCCCGCCTCGCCCTTGCGGAGCTTGGTGGCCATGCCCTTGAGCGACTCGATGCCCGCGGTCAGCGGGGCGACGGCCTTCGACAGCAGCGGGTCGCCCTTGGCGTTGTCGGAGGCGGCCTTGAGCCGGTTGTAGGCGAAGCCGCCCGCCAGTCCGGCCTTGACGAGTGCGAAGGTCCGGCCGTCCGCGCCCTTCTTGAACTTCCCGGCGCGGTACGGCTTGACGATCCACTGGTACGTCGCGCCCGCCGCGAGCCCCGCGTTGGCGACGAACCGTGTCTTGGCGAACTTCTGCGCCTGGGCCGACGACGTACCGGTGGGCGAGGCCGAGTTGCTCGCGCTGCTGCTACTACTGCCGTCGCCGCCGCTGCACGCGGTGGTGCCCACCAGTACGGAGCAGGACAGCAGCAGCGCCACGAACAGTCGGCGGAGCGGTACGGAACGGGGCACGGCGGGCCTCCCTGACCAGGGACATCACGGTGGGTGCCGGGTCCCGGCACTCCCCCGCAAGGCTGGTCGCGGCCGGTCCGTGCCGCCACCCGGGGACGCCGTCCGGGTTTCGTCCGGCCGAAACGGGCAAAGGTTTCGCCCGGCCGAAACGGGCAACCCGGATTCCATGTCCTACAGCAGAGGCAAGGGAAGCAGCACCGCAGCACGTGTCATAGCCGTGGTGGCCGACATCATGGCTTTCATCATCGGCCTGTGGATCCTGATGTACCTGCTCGACGCCAACCGGGGCAACGACCTGGTGGACTTCGTGCAGCACAGCGCCCGGTGGCTCGCCGGCTGGTCGTACGACCTGTTCACGTTCGACGCCGCGTGGGCCAGGGTCGTCGCCGGATACGGACTCGCCGCCGTCGTGTACCTGTTCGTCGGTCACGCGGTCGCCGGCCGCATCCGGCACTGAGCACGCCGAAGGATCAGCGCCTCAGCCGCAGCAGTCCGGCTCCAGCCCCTTCGGCAGCCTTTCCCCGCTGAAGACCGCGGTGGTCGCCTCGTCCCCCCCGAGCGCGGCCACCGCCAGCAGCAGGGAGCCCGCCGTCCAGGCGGTGTGCTCCTCGGGCCAGAACGCCCGGTTGCCCTCGAAGACGTACCCCGTCCAGTACATCCCGCCCTCGGCCCGCAGGTGCTGGATCGACTGGAGGATCTCCAGGGCCCGGTCGGACTCGCCCATCACCCAGAGGGCCAGGGCCAGTTCGCAGCTCTCGCCGCCGGTCACCCACGGGTTGGGCAGCACACAGCGCACGCCGAGGTCCGGGACTACGAAGCGCTCCCAGCCCTCGTCGATCCGCTGCTGGGCCGCCTGCCCGCTGATCGCGCCGCCGAGGACCGGGTAGTACCAGTCCATCGAGTACTGGCTCTTGTCGAGGAACCGCTCCGGGTGGCTGCGGATCGCGTGGCCCAGCGCCCCGGTCGCCAGCTCCCAGTCGGGCTGCGGCTCCTCGCGGCTCTCGGCGAGGGCGAGCGCGCAGCGCAGGGCCTGGTGGATGGAGGAGGATCCGGTCAGCAGCGCGTCCGTCACCGGGGTGCCGTCGGCCTCCCGCTTCCAGCCGATCTGCCCGCCGGGCTGCTGGAGCTTCAGGACGAACTCGACTGCGGCGAAGACCGTCGGCCACATCCGGTCGACGAACGCGTCGTCGCCGGTGGCGAGGTAGTGGTGCCAGACACCGACGGCCACGTAGGCGCAGAAGTTGGTCTCCAGGCCGCGGTCGGTCGGCTGCTTCGGATCGCCGTCGTGGTAGGCCGCGTACCAGGAGCCGTCCTCGTTCTGGTTACGGGCGAGCCACTCGTACGCGCGTTCCGCGGCGGCGTGCTCACCGGCGGCGTCCAGGGCCATGGCGGCCTCGGTGTGGTCCCACGGGTCGAGGTGGTGGCCGCGGAACCACGGGATCGCGCCGTCCTCGCACTGCACGGCGAGTACCGCGGCGACGGTCTCGACGGCCTCCCCGGCGGTGAGTACTCCGGGCAGGACGAGGTGTTCGGTCCGCTCGGGAAGACTCACGCCCCGGCCTCGGCCGTCACGGTGGCGGGCAGGTGCGGCTTGGTCGCGTAGGCCACGAAGCTCTTGCCGACGACCGGGTTGAGCAGCTGCTCGGCGACCCGGGTGACCGCCGGCTTCTTCATGATGTCCCAGACGAGCAGCTTGTGGTACGCCCGAACCGGCAGCGCCTTGTCGTTGTCGACGCCGAAGGCGCACTTGAGCCACCAGTAGGGCGAGTGCAGGGCGTGTGCGTGATGGCTGCCGTAGGGCTTGAGGCCGGCGCCGCGGATCTTGCCCAGCAGCTCGTCGGCCTTGTAGATGCGGATGTGGCCGCCCTCGACCTCGTGGTACGCGTCGGAGAGCGTCCAGCAGACCTTCTCGGGGCCGTAACGCGGCACGGTGATCGCGATCCGGCCGCCGGGCTTCAGGACCCGGACCATCTCGGCGAGCACGCCCTTGTCGTCCGGGATGTGCTCCATGACCTCGGAGATGATCACGACGTCGAAGGACGCGTCGGGGAACGGCAGGTTGAGCGCGTCGCCCTCCATCGCGGTGGCGGTGGCGCCCTCGGGCGCCTCCCCGGCCTCCTTCATCGCGGCGAACCACTTCGCGACCTCACGGATCTCCTCGCCGTTCTGGTCGAGCGCCACGACCTGGGCGCCGCGCCGGTAGCACTCGAAGGCGTGGCGTCCGGCGCCGCAGCCCAGGTCGAGCACTCGGTCGCCTGCGGCGAGCGGGAAGCGGGTGAAGTCCACGGTCAGCACGAATGCCTGCTTTCGCGGTCGAGGGGTCGGAGGGGGAGGGTGCGGGTGGGAGGCGGTGTCACCGTCGGCCGCCGGGGCCGGTGGCGGCGCGGGCCGCGATCGCCTCCCGGTAGAGCGCGGCGGTGCCGATCGCCGCCTGCTTCCAGGTGAACCGGGCGAGGACCCGTTCGCGGCCTGCAGCCCCGAGCCGCGCGCGCAGCTCCGGGTCGCCGAGGAGCCGGCCGAGCGCGTCGGCCAGGGCCCCGGCGTCGGCGGGCGGGACCGCCAGACAGGTTTCGCCGTCCGGGCCCGCGACCTCCGGGATCGCGCCGCCGGTGGTGGCGACGAGCGGGGTGCCGGTGGCCATGGCCTCGGCGGCGGGCAGCGAGAAGCCCTCGTACAGCGAGGGGACGCAGGCGATCTGGGCGCCGCGCACCAGGTCGACGAGCTCGGTGTCGCTGATGCCCTTGACGAACTCGACGGCGTCCCCGAGCCCGTGCCGTTCGATGGCCTGGGCGACGGGTCCGTCCTCGGCGCGGCGGCCGACGACCACGAGGTGCGCGGCGGGGTTGTCGGTACGGAGCTTGGCCAGTGCCTCGACGAGGTGGACGAGGCCCTTGAGCGGGACGTCGGCGCTGGAGGTGGTGACGATCCGGCCCGGCACCTCGGCGACGGCTTCGTCGGGCGACCAGAGGTCGGTGTCGGCGCCGATGTGCACGACACGGACGCGGTCGGGGCGCACGCCCAGGTGGTCGACGATCTCCTGCTTGGAGGAGCCGGAGACGGTGAGCACGGACGGCAGCTTGCGCGCGACCCGCTTCTGCATGCGGGTGAAGGCGTACCAGCGGCGTACGGAGGCGCGGCGGCGGCGGGTCGGGGCGGCGTCCAGGTCGAGCTTCCGGTCCACGGTGATGGGGTGGTGGATCGTGGTGACGAGCGGGGCGCCGAGGTCGGCGAGGAGCCCGTAGCCGAGTGTCTGGTTGTCGTGGATGACGTCGAACTCGCCGCGCCGGGCCGCGAGATGGCGTCGGGCGCGGAGGCTGAAGGTGAGCGGTTCGGGAAAGCCGCCGGTCCACATGGTGGCGACTTCGGCGGCGTCGATCCAGTCCCGGTACTCGCCCGGCTTCGGGGTGCGGAACGGGTCGGGCTGCCGGTACAGGTCGAGGCTCGGCAGCTCGGTGAGGGGGACGCCCTCGTCGAGCACGGGATAGGGCTGGGCGCCGATCACCTCGACGCTGTGGCCGAGGCGGGCGAGCTCACGGGCGAGGTGGCGTACGTAGACGCCCTGGCCACCGCAGAAGGGGTTGCCCTTGTACGTGAGGAGAGCGATGCGCAGGGGCCGGTCACCGGCGCCCGTGTCCGACGTGGTGACGCCCGCACGGGGGCCCGACTCTATGGCCTCAGCGGTCACACTCGGCCCCCTTCTCACTGCGTGTTCGCCGGAGCGTAACCGCTCGCGCTAATCTAGAACAAGTTACAGACCGACCGGCAAACGGAGGGCGGCGTCGCTGGGCTCCATTTGCCGGTCGGTCTCAGACTTGATCGTTCGATGAGCTACGAATCTACCGGCAGGTAGCAACGGTGCAACGGCCGGATCAGGTGATTCGCGCCACGACACACACCCTGGCATGCTGTGCGCCGCCGGACCGGCCGCCGCAGCCTCGCGGCCTCGGAGAGCAGCCTCGGGATGGGACACATGACAGCGGAAGCCAGACCGGCATCGCCGCCCCTGACAGAACGCCAGGAGGCCCGCCGCCGCCGCATCCTGCACGCCAGCGCCCAGCTCGCCAGCAGGGGCGGTTTCGAGGCCGTCCAGATGCGCGAGGTGGCGGAGGCCGCAGGGGTGGCCCTCGGCACCCTGTACCGCTACTTCCCGTCCAAGGTCCATCTGCTGGTCGCGACCATGCAGGACCAGCTCCAGCACATGCACGGAACGCTCCGCAAACGGCCCCCGGCCGGGGACGACCCGGCGGAGCGGGTCGCGGACACCCTGATGCGGGCCTTCCGCGCGATGCAGCGCGAACCGCACCTGGCGGACGCGATGGTGCGCGCGCTGACCTTCGCCGACCGCAGCGTGAGCCCCGAGGTGGACACGGTCTCGCGGCTCACGACGGCGATCATCCTGGACGCGATGGGGCTCGACCACCCGACCCCCGAGCAGCTCTCGGCCGTCCGGGTCATCGAGCACACCTGGCACTCGGCACTGATCACCTGGCTGTCCGGCCGGGCCTCGATCGCGCAGGTGAAGATAGACATCGAGACGGTCTGCCGGCTGATCGACCTGACCTCGCAGGATCCGGCCCCCTGACTTCTGCGGGACCCTGCCCATGTGCGGCGCCCACACGCCTCCCGGGTCAGGTGGGGTTCCCTGCACCATATCGACGACGGCACGGTCTTCATACGGTTCGGCGACATCACAGGAACACGCCGAGGAGCCGGTCACCATGCGTCGCAGAGCCAGCAGAGCCCGCAGATCCCGAACTGACCTCCGTACCGTCGCCGTACTGGCCGCCGCCGGTCTGCTGCTGACCGGCTGCACCGCCGCCGGGAAGGCGGGTGAATCCGGCTCCGGCGGGTCCGGGAAGTCCGCCGGGGACGCGCCCGTGAAGGTCGGCCTGGTGTACTCCCGGACCGGCCTGCTCGCGGACTACGGCAAGCAGTACCGCGACGGTTTCATGGCGGGCCTGGACTACGCGACGAAGGGCACCGGCAAGGTCGCGGGCCACCGCATCGAGGTCACCGAGCAGGACGACGCGGGCGACCCCGGCAAGGCCGTCGCCGCCGCGAAGAACCTGATCGGCAAGGGCTACAAGGTGCTGGCCGGCACCACCGACTCCGGCGTCGCCCTCCAGATGGCGCCCCTCGCCGCACAGAACAAGGTGCTGTACGTCAGCGGCCCGGCTGCCACCGACGCGGTGACCGGCATCAACGACTACACGTTCCGCTCGGGCCGCCAGTCCTACCAGGACATCCTGACGGCGGGCGCGATGCTCGGCGACGCCAAGGGCAAGAAGGTCACGGTCCTCGCCCAGGACTCCACCTTCGGCCAGGCCAACGTCGCCGCCGTGAAGGCGGTGCTCGGCGCGAAGGGCGCGAAGGTGGGCTCCGTGCTGGCACCGCCCAGCGCGACGGACCTGACGCCGTTCGCCCGGCAGGTCAAGGCCGGCGGGCCCGATCTGGTCTTCGTCGCCTGGGCCGGGTCCACCGCCCCGGCCCTGTGGACCGCACTGGACCAGCAGGGCGTGCTGGGCGCGGGCAAGGTCGTCACCGGCCTCGCCGGGACCGCCTCGTACCCGGTCTTCGGGGCGGCCGGGTCCAAGGTGTCGTTCCTGGCGCACTACTTCCCGGGCGCGGGCGGCGGCAACGCCGTGGAGAAGGCGATGCTCGACGCGGTGACGAAGGCCGGCGGCACGCCCGACCTGTTCACCCCGGACGGCTTCACCGCCGCACAGATGATCGTCCACGCCGTCGCCGAGGGCAGCGCCACCGACCCGGCCGCGATGGTGAAGGCGCTGGAGGGCTGGACCTTCGACGGGGCCAAGGGCAGGCAGCAGGTCCGGGCCGAGGACCACGCGCTGGTGCAGCCGATGTTCGTGGCCCGGCTGACCGGCAAGGGCGCGGCCGTGAAGCCCGAACTGCTGGACACCGAGGCGATGGACACCGTGGCACCCCCCGTGAAGCCCTCGGCGGGCTGAACCGTGACCGCACCCCGCACCCTCGGGCACCGGAACGGCAGCCCGGCGGACCTGGCGTCCCCCGTGCTCCGGCTGGACACGATCGGCTGGAGCATCGGCGGCGCGACCATCGTGCAGGACATCTCCCTGAGCGTCCGCGAGGGCGAGTTCCTCGCCTTCATCGGCCCCAACGGGGCGGGCAAGACGTCCCTGTTCAACCTGATCAGCGGGCTGACGCTGCCCACCACAGGCACGATCGCGCTGGACGGCGCGGACATCACGGACCGGCCGGCGCACGTCCGGGCACGGCGCGGTGTGGGCCGGACGTTCCAGACGTCCAGCCTCTGGCCCGCGATGACGGTGGCCGACCACGTACGGCTCGCAGCGCAGGCCGCCCGGGGCGGCTCGTACCGCCTGTGGCGGCGCGCCGACCCGTTCACGGCCGAGGTGACCGGCGTCCTGGAGCGCACCGGTCTCGGCCACCGGGCCCGGGCCACGGCCGCCGAGCTGTCGCACGGCGAGAAGCGGAAGCTGGAGCTCGCCGTGCTGCTGGTGGGCGAGCCCCGGCTGATGCTGCTCGACGAGCCGATGGCCGGAGTGAGTGCCGAGGAGGTCCCGGCGCTGACCGAACTGATCCGCACCCTGCACCGGGAGGAGGGCCGCACCGTCCTCATGGTCGAACACCACATGGACGTCCTGCTGGGCCTCGCGGACCGGCTCGCCGTGATGCACCACGGCCGGCTGCTCGCCCTGGACACGCCCGACGCGGTGACCGCCGATCCGACCGTGCAGCAGGCCTACCTCGGGGAGGGGCTGTGACGACGGAGCAACACCTGCTGGACGTACGGGACCTGCGGGTCCTGATCGGCGGCCGCCACATCCTGCACGGCGTCGACCTGGACGTCGCCGGCCACGGCGTGACCGCACTGCTCGGCCGCAACGGCGCCGGGAAGACGACGACCGTACGGGGCGTCCTCGGCCTCGTCCCGCGCACCGGCAGCGTCCGCCTCGACGGCGAGGAGACCGTGGCACTGCCCACGCACGCCCTGGTCCGGCGCGGCATCGGCTACGCCCCCGAGGACCGCGGCGTCTTCGCCGGACTGACGGTCGCGGAGAACCTGCGGCTTGCCGAGCGGCGCGGGGCGGGCGAGCCCGCCTACGCGCTGGTCCATGAACTCTTCCCCGAACTCAAGCAGCGGGCCAGGCAGTTCGCCGGCACGCTGTCCGGCGGTCAGCAGCAGATGGTCGCCATCGGCCGCACCCTGCTCAACACCAACCGACTGATCATCGCGGACGAACCCACCAAGGGCCTGGCACCCAAAGTGGTCACCGAGGTGGCGCAGGTGCTGGAGCGGGCCGCCGAGGCGGTGCCGGTGCTGCTCGTGGAGCAGAACCTCGCCGTCGTACGGCGCCTCGCCGCGCACTGCGTGGTGCTGGCCGACGGCCGCACCGCACACCGGGGCCCGGCGGCCGAACTGCTCGGCGACGCCGAGGCGGCCCGCAGGCTGCTCGGCGTGGGCCACGGCCCGGTCACCGAAGAACCTTCCGTGAAGGCGGATTCCTGATGTCCACCCTCGTCCTGCTCACCCTGACCGGACTCGGTCTGGGAGCCCTCTACTTCCTCATCGCGTCCGGACTCTCGCTGATCTTCGGCCTGATGGACGTCCTCAACTTCGCGCACGGGGCGCTGCTGTCCATCGGTGCGTACGGCACCTGGTGGGCGGCGTCCGGGAATCTGCCCGGCGCGGGCCCCGGCGGCGCCGGCTTCGTCCTCGCGGTCCTGTTCGGTACGGCGGTGGGCACCGCGGCCGCCGTACTCCTCGAACTCGCCGTCGTCCGCCCGCTCTACACCCGGCCGCGCGAGCAGGTGCTCGCCACGGTCGGGGTGGGTCTCGCCGTCCCCGCGCTGCTGTCGGGCATCTGGGGCTCGGACGCCCGGACCTTCCCAGGGCCCGAAGCACTGTCCGGCACCTTCGGGCTGCTGGGCGCGCAGGTCCCCGTCAACCGCCTCGTCCTGATCGCGGCGGCCGTCGTGGTCCTCGTGGCACTGCGGCTCTTCCTGGGCCGGACCCGGCACGGCCTCGTCGTACGGGCGGGCGTCGAGGACCGGGCGATGGTCACCGCGCTCGGCGTCGACGTCCGCAAGGCGTTCACGCTCGTCTTCGCGATCGGGGGCTCGGCGGCGGCACTCGGCGGGGCGCTCGGCGGGCTGTACTTCGGCTCGGTCGACCCCCGCCAGGGCACCTCGCTGCTGATCTTCGCGTTCGTCGTCGTGGTCACCGGCGGCATGGGATCGGTGACCGGCGCCGCCGTGGCGTCCGTCGTCATCGGCCTGGTCCAGCAGTTCGCCAACTACTACACCGCGGCGGGCCTCGGCGATCTGGCGGTCGTCGTCCTGCTCGCCGCACTGCTGCTGATCCGCCCGCGCGGACTGACGGGGAGGCTCGCGTGAGCACCGCCACCGAGACACACGACCACACCGAAGGCCCGGTGGCCCCGATACGGACGGCCGGCCCGCCCCGGCTGCTGCGCTGGTGGCCGGCCGCGGTCCTGCTGCTCCTGGCCGTCGCCCCGTTCAGCGCCGTGCCGGTGCCGGGGCTGCTGGACGGGCCGCTCGGCAGCGCGGGCAGCCTCCAGCTCCTCGCCACCTGCCTGCTGTTCGGAGCCCTCGCCACGGGCTACGACCTGCTGCTGGGGCGCACCGGACTGCTCTCGTTCGGCCACGCGCTCTACTTCGCGTCGGGCAGTTACGCCACCAACACGTTCCTGCTGGAGGCGGGGCTGCCCTTCGCCCTCGCCGCGGTCCTCGGTCTGCTCTTCGGGATCGCGCTGGCCCTGGTCCTGGGGTCGGTGAGCCTGCGCGTCACCGGCATCGGCTTCTCCATGGTGACCCTCGCCTTCGCCCAGGCGGGCTCGATCCTCGTGTCCCGCAACCCCGGCGGCGTCACCGGCGGCGAGGAGGGCCGGGCGGCCCCGGCCGACCTGCTCCCCTCCTGGCTCGTCGGCATCGACAACACCGCGAACCTCTACTGGATCGCGCTCGCCTACCTCGTCCTCACCCTGGCCGTCGTCGCGTGGGCGGTCCGCTCCCCCACCGGGCGTGTCTGGGAGGGCATCAAGGAGAACGAGCGCCGGGTGGAGGTGCTGGGGCTGAAACCGTACGGATTCAAGCTGACGGCCTTCGTCGTCGCGGGCGCGCTCGCCGCGCTCGGCGGCATCGTCCATCTGCTCCTGACCGGTGGTTCCACGCCCCAGACCACCACGTCCGACTTCACGCTGTCGCTGCTGGTGATGGTGGTGCTGGGCGGCTCGGGCACCCGTTGGGGACCGATGGCCGGCGGCATCCTCTACACGTGGGCGGACCACCGGCTCGGCGACCTGGCCGGTTCGGGCGCGGTCGCCGACCTGCCCGCAGTGCTCCGCGTCCCGCTCTCCCAGCCGCTGTTCCTGCTGGGCGTGCTGTTCGTGGCCGTGGTACATCTGCTGCCGGGCGGCCTGGCCCGGCTGCCGTCCAGGCTGAGGGCTGCCACGTACCGGAAGGAGACCGGAGACCAGTGATTCCGTACGAGGAGATCAACGTCCCTGTGAACGGGGGCCGGTTGGCCGCGCTGCGCTGGCCGGCCACCGATCCGGACGCGCCGACGGTCGTGGCGCTGCACGGCATCACGGCCAACGCGCTGTCCTGGGGCCCGGTGGCCCGGCTGCTGGCCGGACGCGTCACGCTGATCGCCCCGGATCTGCGGGGCAGGGCGGGGAGTTCGGCCCTCCCCGGCCCGTACGGCATCGCCGCGCACACAGACGACATCGCCGCTCTGACCGAGGCCCTGGGCCTGGACCGGGTGGTGCTGGCGGGCCACTCGATGGGCGCGTTCGTGGCGGCGCTGGCCGCGGTGCGGCACCCGGACCGCTTCGGCCCGCTGCTGCTCGTCGACGGCGGCATCGGCTTCCCCGCGCCCACGCACCTGACACCCGACGAGCTGCTGACGGCGGTGATCGGCCCGGCGATGGACCGCCTGTCGATGACCTTCACGGACCGGGCCGCCTACCGCACGTTCTGGCAGGCGCATCCGGCGTTCGCGGGCGCGTGGTCGGACGAGGTGGACGCGTACATCCAGCGCGACCTGACGGGCGAGGAGCCCGCCCTGCACTCGACCTGCCGGATCGAGGCGGTCCGCACGGACGGTGTCGGCCTGTTCGGCGAGGAGGTGCTGACGGCCGTACGGAAGCTGCCCGTCGAGGCGACGCTGCTGTGGGCGGCGCGCGGTCTGATGGACGAGGAGCAGGGGCTGTACGACGAGAGCCGGCTGGCGGCGGCGGACCTGGGCGGAACCCGGGTGGAGCCGGTGGCGGTGAAGGACGTGAACCACTACACGGTGCTCACGGGCGAGCGGGGCGGGCGGGAGATCGCCGACCGGCTGGTGGCGCTCGCACAGGCCTGAAGGGTGGGCCCGGCCGGGCCCACCCCTCCCCGTCAGCCGGCCGTGCAGCCGCTGTCCGCGATCACGAAGTAGCCCGCGGGGGACTCCTTCAGGGTGTGGGTGACGAAGACGTTGTACAGGCCCATGTTCTGGTCGGAGCCGTTGGCGTACACGTACCCGCCGGACATGTGCGCCCTGCCGGCCGTCACGTGCGCGTAGTTGGTGGCGGTGGAGCACTTCGCCGGGGCGCTGCCGCCGCTGGTGGTCGCCGTGACCTGGGCCGAGGCGGTGCCGGCGGTGCCCGCCGCGTCGACCGCCGTCACGGTGTACCGGTAGGCGGTCCCGGCGGTGAGTCCGGTGTCCGTGTACGTGGTGGCGGTGGGTGAGGCGATCTGCGTGCCGTTGCGGTGGACGGCGTACGAGGCCGCGCCCTCGACCGCGTTCCAGGTGAGGGAGGCCGTGGTGTCCGTGGTGCCGGTGCCCCTCACGCCCGAGGGCGCGGGGAGTTGGCCGTCGCCGCCACCGGGGGTGCCGCCGTCCAGGCCCCAGAAGACGCCCGTGTAGTACGTCGAGCAGATCGTGTTCAGGAAGTACGCGGCCGTCGTCCCGCACTGCTGGTCGCCCGTCCCGGGGCTGACGGGCAGGCCGTGGCCCATGCCGGAGACGGAGTACGTCTCCACGGCCGGGCTGCCGGAGGCGTCGTCGTACACGCTGCGGGTGGTGTTGCCGGGCAGGGTGTCGGTGGACGACGGGGTCTGGCCGATGCCCCAGACGTCCGTCCACTGGTCGCGCAGGGCCGTGGCGTTGGCCGGGTACACCGTGTAGTCCGAGGCGCCCTGCCAGATCGCGACGCGGGGCCAGGGGCCGGTGTATCCCGGATGGGCCGCGCGGACCTTGTCGCCCCACTGCGCGGGGCTGAGCTTCTGCGGGCCCGTCTGGCAGCCCGAGGCGGCCGCCTGACTCGTCGCGCACTGGGCGGGCAGCCCGGAGGCGATGGAGCCGCCCGCGAACACGTCCGGGTAGGCGGCCAGCAGGTCCGCGGTCATGCCGCCGCCCGCCGAGAGGCCGGTGACGTACACCCGGCGGCCGTCGGAACCGTAAGCCTGCTTCGCGTACTCGACCATCTGCACGACGGACGCGGCCTCGCCCTTGCCCCGGGTGTCCTCGGCCGGGTCGAACCAGCCGAAGCAGGAGAGGGAGTTGTTCGCGGACGTGGTCTGCGGGAAGACCACGGAGAAGCCCCACTTGTCGGCGAACTTCGGCCAGCCGGAGTTGGTGTAGTACGCGGAGGCCGTCTGGGTGCAGCCGTGCAGGGCGACGACCAGGGGCGCGTTCGCGGGGAGGCCGGCGGGTGTGTAGGCGTACATCTGCAGATTGCCGGGGTTGGAGCCGAAGCCGGTGACCTGCTGGAGACCGCCGGCAGCGGCGGCGGCCGGCTGTACGGCGGCGGTGGTGCTCAGCGTCGCCGCGAGCAGGCCGAGGACGGCCGTGGACGCGACGCGGCGGAACAGGCGTCTCAGGATCGGTGGGCGCACGGGTGCCTCCCTGGTCGGTACGTGCGGGGGGATCGGGTTGCTGCCGGAACCTATGAGCGGCGCACCGTCACGCCCATGTGCCAGGCGGACACCTGCGGGGGCGAGGAGTGTGCGGCCGGTCCCTTGTGCGGTTCCGGGGCCCCTCGGCGGGGCGGCCCCGCGCCGGGCGGCACCACATGCGCCGCCACCATGCGGGGGCGGGAGGATGTGTGCACCGGCGCCATGTGACACGGGCCTCCGCGTACCTACGGTGACGGCCATGGAGACTTCCCGCAGACCGGATCACGAGCCCGCCACCCCGCCCCCCGGCGGATCACCGCAGGCACCCGCAGAACCGCTCCTGGCCGGGCGCACCGCGCTGGTGACCGGTGCGGCGAGCGGCATCGGGCGGGCCTGTGCGCAGGCGCTGGCGGCGGCGGGTGCGCACGTGCATGTGGTGGACCGGTCGGGCGAGGCCGCAAAAAGTCTGGCGGAGGAGCTCGCCGGGACGGCCTGGGTGGTGGATCTGTCCGACCCGGCGGTCGTCGACACCCTGCCGGCCGAGGTGGACGTCGTGGTCAACAACGCGGGGCTCCAGCACGTCGCGCCCGTCCACGAGTTCCCGCCGGAGCGCTTCGCCCTGATCCAGCGCGTCATGGTGGAGACCCCGTTCCGCATCTTGCGCCGGACCCTCCCGGGCATGTACGAACGCGGCTGGGGGCGCGTGGTCAACATCTCGTCGGTGCACGGGCTGCGCGCGAGTCCCTACAAGTCGGCCTATGTGACGGCCAAGCACGCACTGGAGGGGCTGAGCAAGGTGGTCGCGCTGGAAGCGGCGGAGCACGGGGTGACGAGCAACTGCGTCAGCCCCGGTTACGTACGCACGCCCCTGGTCGAGAACCAGATCGCCGACCAGGCGCGGACGCACGGCATCTCCGAGGCGGACGTGGTGGGGCGGGTGATGCTGGAGCGCAGCGCGATCAAGCGGCTGATCGAACCGGCGGACGTCGCCGAGGCGGTCCTGTGGCTGTGCGGCCCGCGCACCGGCCACATCACGGGTACCTCGCTCTCCATGGACGGCGGCTGGACCGCCAACTGACCGACCGACCTCCTACGAACGCTGGACGCCATGCCTGAACCGCTCCCCTCCGCCGCGCCCCACCTCCGGCACCTGTTCGACCTGCTGGCCGACGACGCGCCCGCCGAGGCGCTCGGGGCGGTCTCCTCCGAGGCGCGGGGGGACGGTGTGCCCGCCGAGGAGCTCGCCGAGGTGGAGCGGGCCACGGCGACCGCGCTGCGGATCAGGGGCGCCCTGCGTCAGCACCGGCGCCGCGAGCTCCAGCTCACCGCGCTGTTCGACACGGCGGGCGACCTGGCGGCCTCCCGCGATCTGGACGCCGTGCTGAAGGCGATCGTGCGCCGGGCCAGGATGCTGCTGGGCACGGACACCGCCTACCTCACGCTTCCGGACGAGGAGGCGGGCGACACCTACATGCGGGTGACCGACGGGTCCGTGTCGGTCGTGTTCCAGCGGCTGCGCCTGGAACTCGGCGAGGGACTCGGCGGCCTGGTGGCGCAGACCGCGAGTCCGTACGCGACGCCCGACTACCCCGCCGACGAGCGCTTCCACCACACCCGCAACATCAACGCCGGGGTCCTGGACGAGGGCCTGATCGCCATCCTGGGCGTTCCCCTGCTGCTGGGCTCCAGCCGCGGCGGTACGGGGAAGGTGATCGGCGTCCTGTTCGCGGCCGACCGCGCGCCCCGGGTCTTCAGCCCCGACGAGGTGGCGCTGCTCTGTTCGCTGGCCGCGCACGCGGCGATCGCCATCGACACGGCCCGCGCGCTCGCCGACACGACCGCGGCCCTCGCCGAACTCGCGGAGGCCAACGCGGAACTGGCCGAGGCCAATGCCTCCGTTCGGGCGCACTCGGCGGCCATGCGGCGGGCCGAGGAGTCCCACGACCGGCTGACGGACCTGGTGCTGCGCGGCCGGGACGTCAAGGACGTCGCGGCGGCCGTCGCCGGGCTGCTGGACTCCCCGCTGACCATTCACGACCCGGGCGGCCGCCCCCTGGCCGCGGTGCGCCCGGACGGTACGGACTTCGCCGCCGACAGCATGGACGCCGGCTGGCTGGCGGAGGCCGCCGAGGAGTCCCGTACGGGGGCGCGTGCCGTGCACCGCGACGGGCGGGTGGTCTGCGCGGTGCTGGCCGGGCAGGAGCTGCTGGCCGGCCTGGTGCTGCACCGAGGGCGGCCGCTGGACGACTCCGACCGGCGGCTGTTCGAGCGGTCGGCGGTGGTGACCGGGCTGCTCCTGCTGCTGCGCCGCACGGTGGCCGAGACGGAGAACCGGATACGGGGTGAGCTGATCGCCGACCTGCTGACGGACACCGGCCGCGACCCGGCGGGGCTGGCCGAGCGGGGGCGTCGCCTGGGCATCGACCTGGACCGCCCGCATCTGCTGCTGGTGGCGGAGGCCGGGGCGCGGGAGCGGCTGGCCCCGGCCGCCATGCGCTATCTGTTCGGCGGCGGCATCCACGGGGTGAGCGCCGAACACGCGGGCACGGTGGTGCTGTTGATCGAGGACGACGGCACGGCCGCGGGCCGCGCGGCCCGTTCGGCGGCGGCCCAGCTGAGCCAGCTGGCACAGTCCCCCGTCACGGTGGCCGCCGCCGGGCCCGCCCGGGGCCCCCGGCAGCTGGCCGGGGCGTACGGCGAGGCGGCGCGCTGTCTGCGGGCGATGCGGGTGCTGGGGCGTACGGGCGAGGGTGCGTGCGTGGAGGAACTCGGCTTCCTGGGCGTGGTCCTGGGCAACGCGCAGGACGTCGACGGCTTCGTGACGGCGGCGCTGGGGCCGTTGCTGGAGTACGACGCGCAGCGCGGCACGCATCTGGTGCGAACGCTGAGCGCGTACTTCGGTGCGGGCGGCAGCCTGATCCGGGCCAAGGACGAGCTGCACGTGCACGTGAACACGGTGGTGCAGCGCCTCGACCGGATCCAGGTGCTGCTGGGCCGGGACTGGAACGAGCCGGACCGTGCGTTGGAGCTGCAACTGGCGCTGCGGCTCCACCTGTTGTCGGGTTCCGGGCCTGCGACAGGCCGCTGAGGGCGATCCGCGCGGCGGTTGCTGCGCCGCTCAGACCGGCCCGAGACGCTGGTCGCCCCGCCCGCCTGACGCGGCGCGGGGCGCGGGGCGCGGGGCGGGGCGGGGCGGGGCGGGGGCGCGGGGCGCGGCGCGGGGCGCGGCGCGGGGCGCGGCGCGGGGCGCGGGGCGCGGCGCGGGGCGGGAGTCCCGCCACCCCCGCCCGTCACTCCTCATTCCTCACTCCTCATTCCTCCGGCGGGAACACCACCTCTCCCGAGTCGGCCAGCGCGACCGTGATGGCCTCGACCGGGCATCCCTCGGCGGCGGCGAGGACGCGTTCGTTGGCGTCGGTCTCCGGGTCGACGGGGTGGGACTGCCGGGCGGAGTCCAGCCGGAAGCCGTCCGGCGCGTGGTTCACGCACATGCCCGACCCGATGCAGACGCCCCGGTCGACCTCGACGCTCCAGCGGTCCCCCATCAGGCCTCGCCCCCGTACCCGGCGGGCAGGTGGATCATCTTGTGCTCGAAGTACTCCCCGTACCCCTCGGGCCCGAACTCGCGGCCCAGGCCGGAGTTCTTGTAGCCGCCGAACGGGCCGAGCATGTCGAGGCTGAAGGTGTTCACGCTGTAGGTGCCGGTCCTGACCCGGCGGGCGATGTCGATGCCGCGCTCGGTGTCGGCGGTCCAGACGCTGCCGCTGAGGCCGTACTCGGAGTCGTTGGCGATCTTCACGGCCTCGTCCTCGTCGCCGTACGGCAGCAGGCAGATGACCGGGCCGAAGATCTCCTCGCGGGCGACACGCATGGAGTTGTCGACGTCGCCGAAGAGCGTCGGCTCAACGTACCAGCCGCGCGCCTGCGATGCCGGACGGCCGCCCCCGGTCAGGACCTTCGCGCCCTCCTCCTGACCGATCCGGATGTAGTCGAGGGAGCGCTGCTGCTGGCGCTGCGCGACGAGCGGTCCGAGCTCGGTGGCGGGGTCGAGCGGGTCGCCGATCTTGAGAGCACCGGCGGCGGCGGCGAAGGCCTCGGCGGTCTCCTCGTACCGGGAACGCGGCACGAGGATGCGGGTCTGGGCCACGCAGGCCTGCCCGTTGATCATCCAGGCGAAGGGCACGATGCCGGCGACGGCCGCGTTCAGGTCGGCGTCGGGGAGGATCACGGCGGCGGACTTCCCGCCGAGTTCCAGGGTGACGCGGGTGAGGTTGCGCGAGGCGACCTCCATGACGCGCCGGCCGGCGGCGACGGACCCGGTGAAGGAGACCTTGTCGACGCCCGGGTGCCCGACGAGGTACTCGCTCACCTCACGGTCGGCGGGCAGGATCGACAGCACGCCCTCGGGCAGTCCGGCCTCGGTGACGATCTCGGCCAGGATGTAGGCGTCGAGCGGCGATTCGGGCGATACCTTGAGGACCGCCGAGCACCCGGCGAGCAGCGCGGGCGCGAGCTTCGCGGCGGCGGTGAACTGGGGCACGTTCCAGGGCACGACGGCCGCGACGACCCCGACCGGCTCCCGCCGCACGAGCAGCGGCCCGAGGGCCCCGTCCCGGCGTTCCTCGTACGGGAAGGTGCGGGCGACGGTGATCGCCGCGTCCCACACCATCATCGCGGCGAGGGCCTGCACCATGACGCTGGAGGTGTACGGGGTGCCGTTCTCCGAGCTGATGACCCGGGCGATCTCCTCGTACCGTACGGCGAACGCGTCCTTGATCCGCGTGACGACGGCGATGCGCTCGTCCAGCGACATCCGTGGCCAGGGCCCGTGGTCGAACGCCTGGCGGGCGGCGGCGACGGCCCGGTCCACGTCCCCCTCGGCGGCGTGCGGCACACGGCCGATGACCTGCTCGGTGTGCGGGGAGATGACCTCGATGACATCCCGCCCGAGCGGATCGAGCAACTCCCCGCCGATGAACAGTTTTCCGTGTTCGACAAGCTCGCTCATGGCTGCTGCCTCCCGCGACGCGGCACGTGACCCGACCGACTGAGCGATCCGGTATCCGACTGATATCTGACTCTGTGTCAGAACTGATACCAGTTCCAGTTCCAGGAGTCCACGGCTGGGGCAACGCCGGTCGCACGGGCCTCCCACCCGGAGCGGATCAGATGGTCGACCGGGGCTACCACTGGAACAAGTTCTCGTTACAGTGGATGCGGCGCGTCGTGGCCGTACCCCGCACGCCGCCCAGGCCGCGCAGAGATGGGGAGTTCATGACGCAGGTGATCAACCACGGTGGAGGCGTCCACAGCATCGAGGTTCCCATCCCGGACAACCCGTTGGGCCACACCCTGGTCCATCTCCTCGACACGGACCGCGGCCCGGTCCTGATCGACACGGGCTGGGACGACCCGGAGGCCTGGGACACCCTGACGGCCGGGCTCACCACCGTGGGCGTGGACATCGCCGACATCCACGGCGTGGTCATCACGCACCACCACCCCGACCACCACGGCCTCTCCGGCCAGGTCCGCGAGGCCTCCGGGGCCTGGATCGCCATGCACGCGGCCGACACCGCGATCGTCCGCCGCACCCGCGCGTCGGAACCGGGCACCTGGCTGAACTACCTCGCGGCCAAGCTGGCGACGGTCGGCGCACCCGAGGACCACATCGCCCCGCTGCTGGCCGCCCGCGAGAAGGGCGGCCGCATGCGCACCCTGCCCGGTCTGCGGGCCGCGATCCCGGACCGCGAGATCGTGCCGGGCGAACTCCTCGACCTGGCGGGCCGCACCCTGCGCGCGATCTGGACACCGGGCCACACCCCGGGCCACGTCTGCCTGCACCTGGAGGAGGACCACCCCGCCAACCTCCCCGGCCGCGGCCGGCTCTTCTCCGGCGACCACCTGCTCCCCGGCATCAGCCCGCACGTCGGCCTCTACGAGGACCCGGACGACGCGACGGCCACCGACCCGCTGGGCGACTACCTCGCCTCCCTGGAGCGCATCGGCCGCCTCGGCGTCGCCGAGGTCCTCCCGGCCCACCAGTACGCGTTCGCGGATGCGGCAGGCCGCGTACAGGAACTCCTCGACCACCACGAGGAGCGCCTGACGGGCCTCCTGACCCTGCTCGCCCGGCCGCTCACACCGTGGCAGCTGGCCGAGCGGATGGAGTGGAACCGGCCCTGGGAGCAGATCCCTTACGGGTCACGGAACATCGCCGTCTCGGAGGCCGAGTCGCATCTGCGCCGACTGGTGAAGCTGGGGCGCGCGGAGGCGGTGACGGGGAGCGAGCCGGTGACGTACGTGGCGGTGTAGTGCGCCGTCGGCCGGGCGACGTTCACACGGCGACTCCGGCGTCGTCGCGCGGTCCCGACGGTGCGGCCTCGGGGGCCCGGCCGGCCGGTGGCACCGTGGGGCGGACTTCCGGTTCACCGACGGCCGCCGCGCGGCGGTGCGCCACGAAGGCGGTCGCGATGAGCGTGAGCGCGACGGTCCCGGCGAGCGCGGGCCAGTACACGTAACGGTAGTTGGACTCGGGCGCCGTGGGCAGGTAGGCGAGGATGTACAGGAGGGAGCTGGCCCCGAGGAGCCGCAGTTCCCGGCTCCAGGGGCCGGCCCACCGCCGGCGGAGCACGAGCACCAGCGAGACGGCCAGCCAGAACCAGCCCTGGAAGAGCATCGGCAGGTCGCGGGCGAACCCGGTCACGTAGTTCTGCAGGGCGAATCTCAGGGTGTCGTTCAGCGGCTCCTTCCGCACCTCGGGGTGCAGACGGGCGCCGGCGTTGACATGGGTGCCGTTCCAGAAGGTCTGGTTGCTCTGGAAGAGCAGCTTGGTGAAGACCCGGGTCCGGTACTCGGCGTAGCCCCTCCAGTGCTTCGGCATCTGCTGCGTCCACATCCGGACGACGACGTCGGCGCGCCGGTCCAGATACGTCACGTCGAACGGGCGGCGCTGCGGGAAGCACTGCAAGTAGCCGTCCGAGGTGATGCCGCGCTCCTGGCAGGTGGTGGCGGCGGCGACCAGCCGGTCACGCAGGTCCGCGTCCGCTCCGGCCCGCTGGGCGGCGGAGCGGACCTGGTCCGGGGTGAGCACGTGGACGAGGTCGTCCACCGGGATCACCGCGTACACGCGCGTGGTCAACGGGTCGGTCGCCGCGTTGACCACGACGCTGCCGCCCATCACGACCGCGACGAAGACACCGGTGGCGGCCAGCCAGCGGCGCCTGCCCGGGGCGGGCCATGCCGCGAGGACCAGCAGGGCGAAGACCGGGATCGTGGCCGGAATGCCGTTCTTGCGTACGAGAGCGGCGTACGTGAGGAACAGCAGACCCAGCACCAGCAGGGCCCAGCGGGTCCTGACCCGGCCCGGGGGCAACTCGCGCACGGTGAGCGCGATCGCGAAGACCGCGAGGAGCGCGTACGCCAGGTGCACGTCCTTCCACACCACTCCCGTGAGGTTCATGATGTGCGGCGCGAAACCGACGGCCAGCACCGCGAGGGAGAGCCCGCGGCTGCCGGTACTCCTCCACACCAGCCGGGCGAGGACCCACAGCGTCCCCCACAGCACGGCGGCCTGCGCGGCGGCCATGACCGAGAAGTCACCCGTGATCCCCATGAGGATCCGCCACGCGAGCGCCATCACCGGCGGGTGCCAGTCGTTCACCGGCTCGTCGCCGAGCGCCTGCCACAGCTGCGTGTTGCTGTCCGCGCTGAGGTACCCGGGGTGAAAGACGGTGGCCACGGCGTTACCGCACGCCGCCGCGACGGCCGCCAGGCACCACGGCCACGCCGTGCCGCCCTTCCAGGCTCTGCGCAGTGCGGTGGTCCACCGGTCGACGGTTGCGGACATAGGGGCGGGGCCCTCCCAGCCGGGGATGACGGGTCGCGTTGTCACTCAACTGTGAGCTGAGGGGACACAGTTCACGAACAGCGTGGCGGGAATCTATCCGTAGCGGACTCCGAAGGACAAACCGGAATGATTAGTCACCTGCGCGCGATGTTCCCCACGGCCCGCTGGGGCCGCCTCGCTCCCGCATCACACCTGCACCGGAGTTCCGGCGGGCTCACCTCGCAGCAGGGCTGGACAGGGCACAATTCCGAGCTGTGACGATCACCGCGGGAGAACTCAACCGGGCCACCCTCAGCCGCCAACTGCTCCTGGAACGTGCGCCGCTGAGCGTTCCCGAGGGTGTGCGGCGGGTGGTGGCGCTCCAGGCGCAGCATCCGGCCTCGCCGTACGTCGCACTGTGGAACCGGCTCACGGACTTCACTCCGGCGGACCTCGACGCCGCCTTCGCCGAGCGGGCGGTGGTCAAGGCCAGCCTGATGCGGATCACGCTGCACGCGGTGCACGCCGAGGACTATCCGGCCTTCCGCGCGGCGATGCAGCCGACGCTGTACGCGTCCCGGCTCGGCGCCCGGTTCGCCGACGCGGGACTGACTCCGGCGGACGCCGAGGAACTGGTTCTGGAACTGCTGGCCTTCGCCGGCCGGCCGAGGACCTCTGCGGAGATGCAGGCATGGGCCGAGGAGCGGCTGGGCGCCGAGAAGAAGGACGGCGGGTGGTGGGGGCTGAAGGCGTACGCGCCGCTGCACCACGTCCCCACGGACGCGACATGGTCCTTCGGACACCGGCCGTCCTTCGTCGCGGCGGGTGGGGGACCCGCACCCGTCGGCCGGGCGGTGGACGCCCGGGCGCTGCGGACCTTGATCCTGCGCTACCTGGCGGGGTTCGGGCCGGCGTCGGTCGCGGACGTGGCGCAGTTCGCCCTGGTGCAGCGGGGGTCCGTCCGCACGGCGCTCCAGGCCATGGGCGAGGCCGTCGAGCGGCTCCGGGGGCCGGACGGCGGCACACTGTTCGACCTGCCCGACGCGCCCCGGCCGTCGGCCGATACCCCCGCCCCGCCCCGGCTCATGGCCATGTGGGACAGCATTCTGCTGGCCTACGCCGACCGCGGCCGGGTGATACCTCCCGAGTACCGCCCCTGGGTGATCAGACGCAACGGCGACGTCCTGCCCACCTTGCTGGTGGACGGCTACGTCGCCGGTGTGTGGCGCTCCACGGCCGACGGCATCGAGGCCACGGCCTTCCACCCGCTGTCGCCCGCCACCTGGGACGGACTCGCCGCGGAGGCGCAGTCGTTGACTGCTCTCCTCGGTGGCCGCGAGGCGGCGGTCTACAGCCGCTACCACCACTGGTGGGCGAAACTTCCCGGGGGCGGTGAGGTGCGGATGCTGTGACGGGGCCGGTTCAGTCCTTGCGGCCCGTCACGGCGATGGTGACCCCGAACCCGAGCCCGATCATCGTGACCCGGCCGGCCCCTCCGACCCCTCAGACCGGAGAAGGGCGATGAGGCGGGCGGGCTCACCGGCCCTGGCCGCTGGCCGCTGGCCGCTGGCCGCTGGCCGGCTGGCCGCTGGCCGCTGGCCGCGAGCAGGCGATCGGCGGACATCATGGTGCTCATGCAAGCCGAGCAAGGGCCCGGTTCGCTCCTCATCCTGTTCTCCGTGCTCAGGCCCGGTGAACCGACCGCACCCGGCCTGCGTCTTCCCTCGTGGCCATCCCCCCACAGGCACAGGAGCACAGACCGTGACCAGCAAGGACGTTGAGCAGACCGACGAGCGGCATCACCCCCTGGTTCCCTGGTGGGCCGACCTCGGGACCTGGGGGGCTGTCGCGCTGATGGCCTTCGGGGGCCTCGCGGCCGTGTGGGTCTTCTTCCGGCTGCCGGGTACCCCGCAGGAGCTCGCGACCGGCTACTACCAGGCCGCCAAGGTCGTCGCCATCGGCCTGGTGATCGCGGGAACCGCCTTGCTGAGCCGTGAGCGCGACCGGGGGGCGGCCACCGGGAAGGCGGACGAGGCGGTACGCGACTGACCGGTGGGGCGGGACCGCTCGGGCCGGCTGCGGATGACCGCGGCTGCCCCGTGCCGAGGCGCCCTGGCACCCGCCCGGTAGAGTGGGCGCGTCGTCATCATGCCCGTTCAGGGGGAAGCCGGTGCGAATCCGGCGCTGACCCGCAGCCGTGACCGCCCCCCGGGGTGGGAGTCGGAATGCCCTGTCCGTGTCGTGACCGGCTCGTGCCGTCGGGACCCCCCCGGTGGCCGGCACCGTCGAGGTATACGGAGCCGGAGCCTGGTGCCTGTGTGTGCCTGTGCCCGGTTCCCCCAGGAGAGGCCCCGCCCGCCATGACCGTACGCCGCAGCGCAGCCGCGCTCGCCGCCACCGCCACCGTGCTCTGTGCGGCCGCAGCCCCGGCCGCGGTCGCGGCGCCGTCTCCCTCCCCCTCGCCGTCCGTGGCCCTGCCCTCGGGGCTGTACGGCACGAAGGACCCGACGTACGACGGGGTGTGGCGGCAGTCGCTGGCCTTCGTCTCGCAGCGGGCCGTGGGTGTGTCGCCCGCCACGAAGGCCGTCGACTGGCTGATCGGGCAGCAGTGCGACAGCGGGGCGTTCGCGGCGTACCGGCCGGACCCCTCCGTGCCCTGCGACGCCAAGACCATGATCGACACCAATGCGACGGCGGCCGCCGTACAGGCGCTGCACGAGGTCCGCGGGCACGAGGAGCTCGTGCACAACGGGGTCGCCTGGCTGAAGACCGTGCAGAACGAGGACGGCGGCTGGGGGTACACCGCCGGCAGCCCCAGTGACGCGAACTCCACCTCGATCGTGACCGGCGCCCTCGCCCGGGCCGGCGAGAAGCTCGGGGACGTGACGAACAGCGGCGGCAAGACGCCGTACGACGCCCTGCTCACGTTCGCCATCCCGTGCGGCGGCAAGGACGGCGGCGCGTTCGCATACCAGCCCGACAAGGCCGGAAAGCTCGTCGCCAACGGCGACGCCACCGCGGCCGCCGTGCTCGGCTCGCTCGGCAAGGGGCTCGTCGTCGGCAACAACGCCGCGGTGAAGGACCCCACCTGCACCGAGGGCGACGCCCTCCGGCCCGAGCAGGCCGCGCAGAACGGTGCCTCCTACCTGGCCGGGGCCCTCGCGAAGACCGGTCACCTCGACTCGCCGCCGATGCCCGGCGCCGAGGACAGCGCCCCGCAGCCCGACTTCGGCAACACCGCCGACGCCGTCGTCGCCCTGTCCGCGTCCGGCCACAAGGACAAGGCCGCGGCGTCCGTGAAGTGGCTGGAGAAGAACTCCGCTGCCTGGGCGAAGGAGAACGGACCCGCCGCCTACGCGCAGCTCGTCATGGCCGCCCACTCCACCGGCGCCGACGTCCACGACTTCGGCGGCAGTGACCTCGTCGCCCAGCTGAACGCCACCGGGCCCGCGCCCGCCGCCGTCAAGAAGCCGACGGCGAGCGCCACCGAGGAGGAGAAGAAGGACAGCGGCGACGGGGACGGGATCGGCGGTCTCTGGTGGTTCGTCGGCATCGGACTCGCCGTCGGCGCCGGCGCCGGGTTCCTGATCAGCGGCCGCCGCAAGAACCAGCAGCTGTGAGGGGCTTTCGGATCACCGCACCGGTGGTGGTCCTGGGCGCCCTCCTGGCCGTGCTCGGCGCGGGCACGGCCCAGGCGGCGGGCTACCGTTACTGGTCGTTCTGGGAGGGCTCCGGCAGCGGGTGGGCGTATGCCACCCAGGGGCCGTCGCTGGTGCGCCCGGACGACGGTGCGGTGCAGGGCTTCCGGTTCGCCGTGAGCGCGGACTCGCAGGACGCGGCCAAGCCGCGCCACTCCCCCGACTTCGCGAAGATCTGCGCGGACACGCCCGCCAGGGGCGGCACCAAGCGGGTCGCGCTCGTCATCGACCCCGGTACGGCCGCCGACGCCCCGGACGGGGCGACGCCGCCCGCGCTGCGGACCGCGTGCGCGCAGGTCCCCGAGGACGCGAGCAGCGCGGAGGCGCTCGCCTCGGTGGCCAAGCCGCTGCGATACGGCAGTGACGCCCTGCTCTGCGCGATCTCCGGCTATCCGGTCTCCGGCTGCGGTGAGCAGGTGGCCCAGGGCACGGGCGGCAGCGAGACCGCCACCGCCGACGCCTCCGCGCCCACCTCGGCGGGGGTCGCCACCGGCGGGGACGGTTCGGACGGCGGCGGGCCGTCCGCCGGGGTCCTCGTCGGGGTCGGCGCCGTCCTGCTCCTCGGCATCGCCGCAGTCGCGCAGGCCCGCCGCCGCCGCGGATGACCGGCACGACATCCGGCCGTACGGACGCCCCGGCGGCCCCGGCCCGTGCCTGGCGCGCCCCCGCCGCCTCCCGGAGCAACGCGCTGCCCGCAGGGGCCTGGTGGCTGTGGGCGCTCGGGCTGGCCACCGCCGCGTCCCGGACCACCAACCCGCTGCTGCTCGGCCTGCTGGTCGGCGTGGCGGGGTACGTCGTGGCCGCGCGCCGCACGGATGCGCCGTGGGCCCGGTCGTACGGGGCGTTCATCAAGATCGGGCTGTTCGTCATCGGGGTGCGGCTGCTCTTCTCCGTCTTCCTCGGCTCCCCGATCCCGGGCACGCATGTCGTGTTCACGCTGCCCGAGGTGCCGCTGCCGGACTGGGCGAAGGGTGTCCGGATCGGGGGGCGGGTGACCGCGGAGCAGTTGCTGTTCGCGCTGTACGACGGGGCGAAGCTGGCCGCTCTGCTGATCTGTGTCGGCGCGGCGAACTCCCTCGCCAACCCGGCCCGGCTGCTGAAGTCACTGCCCGGTGCGCTGTACGAGGCGGGGGTGGCCGTCGTCGTCGCGATGACGTTCGCGCCGAACATGGTCGCGGACGTGGTGCGGCTGCGCACCGCCCGGCGGCTGCGCGGCCGGCCGACCGGCGGGGTGCGGGCCGTGCTCCAGATCGGGCTGCCCGTCCTGGAGGGCGCGCTGGAGCGGTCGGTCGCCGTGGCGGCCTCGATGGACGCGCGGGGGTACGGGCGTACCGCCCAGGTTCCGGCCGCCGTCCGGCACACCACGAACGTCCTCACGCTCGGCGGGCTGCTGGGTGTCTGCGCCGGTACGTACGGGCTGCTGGCCGCGCAGGGTGCGGTGTACGGGCTGCCCCTGCTGGTCGCCGGTCTCGTCGCGGCGATGGCCGGGCTGCGGCTCGGCGGGGCGCGTTCGGTACGGACCCGCTACCGGCCCGACCGGTGGGGGGTGCGGGCCTGGCTGGTCGCGGGGTCCGGGGCGGCGGTCGCGGTGGCGATGATCTGGGCGGGCAGCGCTGATCCGGCGGCGCTGCACCCCGGTGTCGTACCGCTGACCGCGCCCGTGCTGCCGTTGTGGCCGGCCGCCGCGGTGCTGACCGGTCTGCTGCCGGCGGTGGTCGCGCCCGTCCCGCCTTCCCCCACAGGCTCGCCCGTCGCGCCTTCCCCCACAGGCTTCGAGGAGCAGGTGTGATCCGGTTCGACAGAGTTTCGGTGCAGTACGAGGGGGTGGACCGCCCCACCCTGTCGGGCGTCGACCTGACCGTTCCCGAGGGTGAGCTGGTGCTGCTCGTCGGGCCGTCCGGGGTCGGCAAGTCGACTTTGCTGGGCGCGGTGTCGGGGCTCGTGCCGCACTTCACGGGCGGCCGGCTGACCGGGCGCGTCACCGTCGACGGGCGCGACACCCGCACCCACAAGCCCCGTGAGCTCGCCGATCTGGTCGGCACCGTGGGCCAGGACCCGCTCTCCCACTTCGTGACGGACACGGTCGAGGACGAGCTGGCGTACGGCATGGAGTCGCTGGGCCTCGCCCCGGACGTGATGCGGCGGCGGGTCGAGGAGACCCTGGACCTGCTGGGTCTCGCCGGACTGCGCGACCGGCCGATCGCCACCCTGTCCGGGGGACAGCAGCAGCGGGTCGCGATCGGTTCGGTCCTGACCCCGCACCCCCGTGTCCTGGTGCTGGACGAACCGACGTCCGCGCTGGACCCCGCGGCGGCCGAGGAGGTCCTCGCGGTGCTGCAGCGGCTCGTCCACGACCTGGGGACGACGGTCCTCATGGCGGAGCACCGGCTGGAGCGCGTGGTGCAGTACGCGGACCAGGTCGTCCTGCTGCCGTCGCCGGGCGCACCCCCGGTGATGGGGGCGCCGGCCGAGGTGATGGCGCTCTCGCCGGTGCATCCGCCGGTCGTGGCGCTGGGACGGCTGGCCGGATGGGAGCCGCTGCCGCTGTCGGTGCGCGATGCGCGGCGCCGGGCGGCGGGCATGCGGGAGCGGCTGGCCGACGTGACGCCCGGACCGGTGGGCGGTGGCGAGACCCGGACGCTTCTCCCGCAGCCGCCCGCTCACCACCCCACGCCCCGGCGGGGCGCCCTGGCCCGGCTGTTCGCCCGCGGCCCGCAGGAGACCCCCGAACCCGTCACCGACGCCACCACCCGTGTCGAGCGCCTCGCGGTGCGGCGCGGGCGCGTCGAGGCGCTGCGCCGGGTGACGCTCACCGTCGCCCCCGGCGAGACCCTCGCCCTGATGGGACGCAACGGCGCGGGCAAGTCCACGCTGCTCTCCGCCCTCGTCGGCATGGTCGAGCCGGCCTCCGGCACCGTGCTCGTCGGCGGCCGCACCCCGCACCGCACGCCGCCGCGCGAGATGGTGCGCCGCGTCGGTCTCGTACCGCAGGAACCGCGCGATCTGCTGTACGCGGACACCGTGGCCGCCGAGTGCGCGGCGGCCGACGCCGATGCGGGGGCCGCGCCGGGCAGCTGCCGTGCGCTGGTCTCCGAGCTGTTGCCCGGCGTGGCGGACACGACCCATCCCCGTGATCTGTCCGAGGGGCAGCGGCTCGCCCTGGCCCTCGCGCTCGTGCTCACCGCCCGGCCCCCGCTGCTGCTCCTGGACGAGCCGACCCGCGGTCTGGACTACGCGGCGAAGGCCCGGCTCGTAGGGGTGCTGCGCACGCTGGCCGCCGAGGGCCACGCGATCGTGCTGGCCACCCATGACGTGGAGCTGGCCGCCGAGCTGGCCCACCGGGTGGTGATCCTCGCCGACGGGGAGGTCGTCGCGGACGGGCCGACCGCGGAGGTCGTGGTGTCCTCGCCCGCGTTCGCCCCGCAGACCGCCAAGATCCTCGCCCCGCAGGAGTGGCTCACCGTCTCGCAGGTGCGCGAGGCGCTGGGAGGTGCCCGGTGACCGGCACGACCGGGCGGAGCGCGCGGCCGGTGCGGCTCGGGCCGCGGGCGATCGCCGCACTGGTGCTGATCAGCGCGATCGGGGTGACCGCCTTCGGCTGGCCGCTGCTGGCCGGCCCGGACTCCGGGCTCGCGCACTCGAAGGACGCGCCGTGGCTGTTCGCCGCGCTGCTGCCGCTGCTGGTCGGGGTGGTGGTCGCGATGATCGCGGACGCCGGGCTCGACGCGAAGGCGGTCGCGATGCTGGGGGTGCTGGCCGCGGTCGGGGCCGCGCTGCGCCCACTGGGGGCGGGCACGGCCGGTCTGGAGCCGATGTTCTTCCTGATGGTGCTGAGCGGGCGGGTGCTCGGGCCGGGCTTCGGCTTCGTGCTGGGCTCGGTGACGATGTTCGCCTCCGCGCTGCTGACCGGCGGGGTGGGCCCGTGGATGCCGTTCCAGATGCTGGCGATGGGCTGGTTCGCGATGGGTGCCGGACTGCTGCCGGGTCCGGACCGGCTGCGTGGGCGGGCCGAGCTGCTGATGCTCGCGGCCTACGGGGCGGTGGCTTCGTTCGCGTACGGGACGATCATGAATCTCTACGGGTGGACGATCGTGCCGGGGCTCGGCTCGGGCATCTCCTTCCGGCCCGGTGACGCGCCGGTCGACAACCTGGTGCGGTTCCTCGCGTACTGCACGGCCACCTCGCTCGGCTGGGACCTGGGCCGGGCCGTGCTCACCGTCGTACTGACGCTGACCGTCGGAACCGCGCTGCTGAAGGCGCTGCGCCGGGCCACGCGGCGCGCGGCCTTCGAGGCCCAGGTCACATTCGGGGCTCCCGGCGAGTGAGGGCACCCACAGGACCTTGGTCCTGTACGAAGCGGGGCAGTAGCCGCGGAGGGCCGTCACCGGACCCCGTTCCACCCCCTCCAACCTGCTATGAAGCAGTTTGAGGGGGTTCGGGACCTTCGGCCCCGGGTGCGAGGCGGGGTCGTACCGGGGGTCGTTGCGGTGGTTGAACGGCGCCGCTAACACTGGAGAAGTCGCCGAGCACCGCAGCGTCCACCGGAACGGACAGCGGTCAACGCGCAACGGTCCACGAAGGATTCGGGCCGGAGCATGCGACTCCCCCGTACCCGACGTTAGGTTCCCTGTGTCGTTCGCCCGTAACATCCTCGCCCGTCGCAAGTCCGCCGTCGCCGGTGCAGCAGTGCTGCTGGGTGCCTCCGGTGTGGCCCTGGGCGTCTCCCCGGCCATGGCGGCCACCTCCGCCGCGCCGACGTCCGCTGCCGCGAGTGCGCAGGACACGGCGAAGTCGATGATCGGTGACGACGCGCAGTTCCAGTGCTTCAGCAACATCGTCAGCCACGAGAGCGGCTGGAACCCGAGCGCGACCAACGCCTCCTCCGGCGCCTACGGCCTGGTCCAGGCGCTGCCGGGCTCGAAGATGTCGTCCGCCGGCTCCGACTGGCAGACCAACCCCAGCACCCAGATCAAGTGGGGCATGGACTACATGAACTCCCGCTACGGCAGCCCCTGTGGCGCCTGGTCCTTCTGGCAGGCCAACAACTGGTACTGAGTCCACCCGGACCACAGCCAGTAGCGACGAGGGCCCTCCACCGCACACGCGCGGTGGAGGGCCCTCGTCGTGTCTGCCTCTCAGCCGCGCGCGGCCGGCGGGGGTCCCGGCGGGCGGCCGGCACGGTGCTCAGTGCGGCGAGGACCACCACGGTGGCGGCTGCCGCCAGGCGTCGTATGCGTTGCGTCGGGGCGGAGTTGCTCGCGTTGTTGCCCGGGGTTGCGAGCCGTTGCCTTTGAAGTGTGTATGAGTGAGTTGTAGTGCCTGTGAGCGAGTCGGGTGGTGGGGTGAGTGAGGGTGGGAACGGCGCGATCATCGCGGTCGATCCGGCCTATACCTCGATGTGGGGTGGGCAGCACTGGCCGAAACCACTGACCACCCCGCACCGGAAGATGTCCCGTCACGATGCCGCCGGTATCGCGATCGGGCGACGCGCCCTCGGACACCCGATCCGGCGTCGGACGACACCGCCCCCACACGACCGGAGCGATCGTGTGGGGCATCGGACTGACCAGGCCGGCCGGCGTGCCCCTGGACGTGAGGGAACCCGCCCACCCGCAACGGACCACGCCCCTGGAGACGTGCCACCGAGCGGAACGCGAAAGCGGCGACCCAGCGCACCCAAAACCGTTCGGGATGCGCCCAGAACACATCAGTGGGTCCAAGACTCACTCATGCACACTGGCTAGGAACGGTGGACTTGAGAGCGCCCTCGCTCCGGGGGTCGCCCCTCCCCGGCGCGGCCGGCCCCTGCGCCATCCGGTGGCCTGTCCGAAAGATGTTGGGGACCCGTTGTCGCGCCTGCGCCCCCCCATTAACGTGCGCACCGCAGAATCCAGTTCACATCTGACGCACCATCCGTGGCGACGACCAAGGAGTGCTCGTGACGCAGCTGTCGAGACGTACGCTACTGACCTCTGCCGGAGCGGTGGGCGTGTCCGCCGCCCTCGGCACGCAGATCCCCGCAGCGGCAGGACCGGCGCGCAGGACGGCGGGAACCGCGGCCGCGCAGGCGGCGCTGGGGCGGCTGCTGGGCGGGCACGCCGGGCAGTTCCGGCTCACCCTCCTCGATCCGGCGGACGGCGGCGAGCGCTTCCGCGTCGGCGGTTCGCGCGGGCGCATCGAGGTCGCCGGGACCAGCCCGGCGGTGATCCTGACCGGAGTGCACTGGTACCTGAAGTACGTGTGCGACGCGGTGATCTCCTGGGCCGGCAGCCAACTCGACCTGCCCGCCGTGCTGCCCGCGCCCGACCGGCCGCTGGAGCGCGGGGCTACGGTCCCCCACCGGTTCGCGTTCAACGACACGTACGACGGGTACACCGCCCCGTACGCCGACTGGGCCCGCTGGGAGCGGACGCTCGACGTGCTGGCCCTGCACGGCTGCAACCAGGTGTTCCTGACCGTGGGTCAGGAGGCCGTGTACCACCGGTGGCTGCAGGAGTTCGGCTACAGCGACGCGGAGGCCAGGGCATGGATCCCGGCGCCGACCCATCAGCCGTGGTGGCTGCTGCAGAACATGAGCGAGTACGGGGGCCCGGCCACCCCGGAGCTCATCTCGCGGCGGGCCGCGCTGGGCCGGCGGGCCGCCGACCGGATGCGCGAACTCGGCATGGACCCGGTCCTGCCCGGCTACTTCGGCACCGTCCCGGTCGGCTTCGCCGACCGCAACCCCGGCGCCTCGGTCGTCCCGCAGGGCCTCTGGTCCGGCTTCCGGCGCCCGGACTGGCTGGACCCGCGGACCGACACCTTCGCCCGGGTCGCGGAGTCCTTCTACCGGCATCAGCGGGTGCTGTTCGACGACGTGCCGTCGTACAAGATGGACATCCTGCACGAGGGCGGCACTGCGGGCGGGGTGGACATCCCCGAGGCGGGGCGCGGCATCGAGCGCGCGCTGCAGACCGCCCGACCCGGTGCCACCTGGGTGATCATGGGCTGGACCGGCAATCCGCGCCCGGAACTGCTGGCCGCGCTCGACAAGACCCATGTCCTGATCGTGGACGGCCGCTCCGAGCTGGACGAGTCCACGGACCGCGAGAAGGAGTGGGTGAACACCCCGTACGCCTTCGGTGCGATCCCGAACTTCGGCGGCCGGACCACGCTGGGCGCGATGGCTCCGGCCTGGACGCAGAAGTTCCCGGCCTGGCGCGACAAGGCAGGGAGCACGCTGACCGGCACCGCCTATCTCCCGGAGTCCACGGACCGCGACCCGGCCGCCTTCGAGCTGTTCACCGAACTGGCCTGGCGCGAGGAGACCGTCGACAGGGCCGCCTGGTTCACGCGGTACGCGCAGTTCCGGTACGGCGGCCGGGACCGGCGGGCCACCGCGGCCTTCGCCGCGCTGCGTGACACCGCGTACGACGTGCAGAGCAGCGACGGCCGCCCGCACGACTCCCTGTTCGCGGCCCGGCCCGACCTCGCGGCGGTCAACGCCACGTACTGGGGAACCACGCAGCTGTCGTTCGACTCGGCCGGCTTCGACCTCGCCTTCGCCGGCCTGCTCGGGATGCGGGAGCCGCTGCGCCGCTCGGAGGCGTACCGCTTCGACCTGACCGACTTCGCGCGCCAGGCGCTCGCCAACCGCTCCCGGCAGTTGCTGCCGCAGCTGCGCGCCGCCTACGAGCGCAAGGACCGGGGCGCGTTCACCGCCCTGTCCGCGCTGTGGCTGAAACTGATGCGGCTGAGCGAGGAGATGACCGGCGGACACCGGGCGTTCATGCTCGGCCCGTGGCTGGACGAGGCGCGGCGCTACGCCTCCTCGCCCGCCGAGTCCGCCCAGCTGGAGCACAGTGCCCGCGCGCTGATCACCACCTGGGCGGACCGGCCGGCCGCCGACGCGGGGAAGCTGGCCAACTACGCCAACCGGGACTGGCAGGGGCTGATCGGCGACTTCCATCTGCCGCAGTGGCAGAGCTATCTGGACGAGATGGCGGACGCACTGGCCCACGACCGGGCGCCGAGGACCTTCGACTGGTACGCCGTCGAGGAGCCGTGGACCCGTGAGCGCAAGGCGTACCCGCTGCGGGAGCTGAGCGCGAGCGCCGTGCACCGCACCGCGCGCCGGGTGTACGAGACGCTCTCCGCCGCCCCCTACCAGGGCACGGTCACCGTAGAGGCCGACCGGGCCACCGTGGAGCCGGGCGGCTCGGCGGTCATCGAGGCCGGCTTCCGTAACGTGAACGGGCTGCGCTCGACCGGGCCCGTCCGCTTCTCGCTCGCCGTTCCCGGTCTGGGGAGCGAGGCGCAGGGGCCGGTCGAACTGGCCGGTGTGGAGGCGGGCGGCAGTGCCCGGGCGAGCTGGCGGGTCACCGCCCCGCCGGCCGCGCCGAAGGAGCCGCTGGAGGCGCACCGCTTCGAGCTGGGGACGGAGTACGGGCCCCGCGGGGAGCGGCCGGTCACGGCGGTGACGCAGGGGCGGATCTACGTGGCGGGGCCGCTCGACGCGGGCTGGCTGACGCACAACGCGAACGACGCGTCGTTCGGCCAGGTCGCCGACCGCTTCGCCATCGACGGGGCGGGGAGCGACCTGTGGGGGTCGACGGCCCAGTTCGGGACGGTGTACCGGGCGGCGGCGTTCGGGGACGGCGGGTGCGCGACCGTGCGCGTGGACTCCCAGGAGAACACCGGCAACTGGGCGCGGGCCGGGATCGTCGTGCGCAACGCGATGGCGACGACCGGGTCCCGGGGCTTCCTGAATCTGGCCCTGACGCCGGTCAACGGGGTCGTGCTCTCGTACGACGCCAACGGTGACGGCACCCTGGAGAAGCGGGACTCGCTGCCCGGGGTCACCGGGCCGGTGCTGCTGCGGCTGACGCGGACCGGCTCCGCGTACACGGGCTCCTGCTCGACGGACGGCGGGGCCACCTGGCGGACGCTCGGTGCCGCGTGGGTGCCGGGCGCGGCGGCCGTCCAGGACGTCGGGTTCTTCATGACGGCGGCGAACGGCGGGTCCGGCCGGCGCGGCCGGGTGGACTTCAGCGGCTGGTCACTGACGGGCTGACCGGGCGGCGGGGGCCGCCGTCGCGGCCCCCGCCCCCGCAGGGCCCCAGTGCCTGTCCGGCCCTGGTCCGCCGGACAGGCCCCAGGGCGTGTTTCGAAAAGTAGCGCCGTCCGCCCGGAGGGCGGCCGGCAGACGGGACTTCCGAAACACGCTTTAAAGCCGCTGGATGATCGTGCCGGTCGCCAGCGCACCGCCCGCGCACATGGTGATCAGTGCGAACTCCTTGTCCCTGCGCTCCAGTTCATGCAGGGCCGTGGTGATCAGCCGGGCCCCGGTGGCGCCGACCGGGTGGCCCAGCGCGATCGCCCCGCCGTTGACGTTGACCTTCGACAGGTCCTGGTCGAAGACCTGGGCCCAGCTCAGGACCACGGACGCGAAGGCCTCGTTGATCTCCACGATGTCGATGTCCTTGAGCGACATCCCGGCCTTGCCGAGCACCGCACGGGTCGCGTCGACGGGGCCGTCGAGGTGGAAGTGCGGGTCGGAGCCGACCAGTGCCTGGGCGACGATCCGGGCCCGGGGCTTCAGCTTGAGGGCCCGCGCCATCCGCTTGGACGCCCACATGATCGCGCAGGCGCCGTCGGATATCTGCGAGGAGTTGCCCGCGGTGTGGATGGCGGTGGGCATCACGGGCTTGAGCCGGCCGAGCCCCTCCATCGTGGTGTCGCGCAGCCCCTCGTCACGGTCGACGAGCCGCCACATGCCCTGGCCGGCGGACTGTTCCGCCTCGGTGGTGGGCACCTGGACCGCGTACGTCTCCCGTTTGTAGCGCTCCTCGGCCCAGGCGGCGGCTGCCCGCTCCTGCGACAGGAGGCCCAGCGAGTCGACGTCCTCCCGGGTGAGGCCGCGCTTGCGGGCGATGCGCTCGGCGGCCTCGAACTGGTTGGGCAGGTCGACGTTCCACTCGTCGGGCCACGGCTTGCCCGGCCCGTGCTTGGAGCCGCTGCCCAGCGGTACGCGCGACATCGCCTCGACGCCGCAGCTGATGCCGACGTCGATCACCCCGGCCGCGACCATGTTGGCGACCATGTGGGAGGCCTGCTGCGAGGAGCCGCACTGGCAGTCCACGGTCGTCGCGGCGGTCTCGTACGGAAGTCCCACGGTGAGCCAGGCGTTGCGCGCGGGGTTCATGGACTGTTCGCCGGCGTGGGTGACGGTGCCGCCGACGATCTGTTCGACGCAGTCGGCGTGGATGCCGGTCCGGCCGAGAAGTTCACGGTAGGTCTCACCCAGCAGGTAGGCCGGGTGGAGGTTGGCGAGCGCGCCTCCGCGCTTGCCGATGGGGGTGCGTACGGCTTCGACGATGACGGGTTCCGCGGCCATGAGCTCGTCCTCTCCTCGCACTTCCGCAGAGGCGTCCCGGCGCCCACGGAAGGAACTAGTACGCGTTCTAGTTCTGCAAGCAGTCTTATGAGGCTTACCCCCGGTACGCAAGGGTCGTGCACGCACCTTGCCCAGCCTTCACGGCCAACACCCACCGCAAACCACCCGGTTCACCGATGCTTCACGCAACAGATCCGGCCATGCCCCTTGTCAGTTGTAGAACTCGTTACTACCTTGCGGGCAACTTCTGATGGGTCGTCAGACATGGTGCCGACGGCTCTCGGACCGACCTGGAGTTCTTGACCTGGAGCTGCCGATGCCCTGCCCCCATCTGCCCGAAGGGTTCGACTTCACCGACCCCGACCTGCTCCACGCCCGTGTCCCGCACCCGGAGTTCACGCTCATGCGGGAGACGGCACCGGTCTGGTGGTGCACCCAGCCCACCGGCATTTCCGGCTTCGACGACTCGGGCTACTGGGTCGTCACCCGGCACGCGGACGTCAAGTACGTCTCGACGCATCCCGAACTGTTCTCGTCGAACACCAACACCGCCGTGATCCGCTTCAACGAGTCGATCAGCCGGGACCAGATCGACGTCCAGAAGCTGATCATGCTGAACATGGACCCGCCCGAGCACACCCGGGTCCGCCAGATCGTCCAGCGCGGCTTCACCCCCCGCGCCATCCGGTCCCTGGAGGAGACGCTGCGCAACCGGGCGCGCTCCATCGTCGAGACGGCGCTGGCCGGGGCCGACGACGACGGCTCGTTCGACTTCGTCACCAACATCGCCGTGGAGCTGCCGCTTCAAGCCATTGCCGAGCTCATCGGCGTACCGCAGGAGGACCGGGCGCGGATCTTCGACTGGTCGAACAAGATGGCCGCGTACGACGATCCGGAGTACGCGATCACCGAGGAGATCGGCGCCGAGGCGGCGATGGAGATCGTCTCCTACTCGATGAACCTCGCGGCGGCGCGCAAGGAGTGCCCGGCCAAGGACATCGTCTCCCAGCTGGTCGCCGCCGAGGGCGAGGGCAACCTCTCCTCCGACGAGTTCGGCTTCTTCGTGATCCTGCTCGCCGTGGCCGGCAACGAGACCACGCGCAACGCCATCAGCCACGGCATGCACGCCTTCCTGACCCATCCCGAGCAGTGGGAGCTCTACAAGCGCGAGCGGCCGGAGACCACCGCCGAGGAGATCGTCCGCTGGGCGACGCCCGTGGTCTCCTTCCAGCGGACCGCCACCCAGGACCTCGAACTGGGCGGGCAGCAGATCAAGAAGGGTGACCGGGTCGGGCTGTTCTACTCGTCGGCCAACAACGACCCCGAGGTGTTCGAGAACCCGGAGCGGTTCGACATCTCCCGCGACCCGAATCCGCACCTCGGCTTCGGCGGCGGCGGTCCGCACTTCTGCCTGGGCAAGTCCCTGGCCGTGATGGAGATCAACCTGATCTTCAACGCGATCGCGGACGTGCTGCCGGACCTGCGACTGGTCAGCGACCCACGACGGCTGCGGTCGGCGTGGCTCAACGGCATCAAGCAGCTCCAGGTGAGCGCGTCCGGGACGCGCTAAGCACGACGGACGCCTGAGAACACCGTCCCCCCGTACCCCCGTCCGTATGCCGGACAGGGGTACGGGGATCATGGCGGCCATGCACGCGCTGTTCTCCGGCTTCGCCCCCATCTGGATCCTGACCGCCATCGGCTACGCGGCGGCCCGCGGCGGTCTCCTCGGGGAGCAGGCGGAGTCGGTGCTCGGCCGGTTCGTCTTCCATGTGGCCATGCCCGCCGCCCTGTTCACCATGGTGTCCGGGTCGCGGCCGGCCGCCTTCGCCCATCCGTCGATGCTGGCGTTCGTCGCGGGCACGGTGCTGGTGTCGGCGCTCGGATACGTGGTGGGCCGGCGGTTCTTCGGCCGCAAGAGGGCCGAGGCGTCGATCAGCGGCATGGCGTCCGGCTACGTCAACTCCGCCAATCTGGGCATCCCGGTGGCGGTGCACGTGCTCGGCGATGCCTCGTTCGTCGCGCAGGTCATCCTGTTCCAGGTGCTGGTGGTCTCGCCCGTGGTCCTGACCCTGCTCGACTCGGGTACGCAGCGCGGCGGGTCCGCCACCGGCGGTCTGCGCCGGATGCTGACCATGCCCGTACGCAACCCCGTCATCATGGCCTCGATCCTCGGGGTGGCCGTCTCCGCGACGGGGGTGCGGCTGCCCGGGGCCGTCGCCCACTCCTGCGACGTGCTCGGCGCCGCCGCCGTTCCGACCGCGCTGGTCACGCTGGGCCTGTCGCTGCACGGCGGCGGAGCCGGCCGGATGACGGGGCCGGTGACAGGGCGTGCGGAGGTCGCGGTCGCGGTCGCGCTCAAGACGCTGTTCCAGCCCCTGGTCGCCTTCGTCGTCGCCGGCCCGCTCCTGCACCTGCCGGACCACCAGGTGCTGGCCGTGGTGCTCTGCTCGGCGCTGCCCACGGCTCAGAACGCCTACATCTACGCCCGTGAGTACGGCCTGGACACCGGTCTCGCCCGCAACTGCGTGGTGGCGTCCACGGTGGTGTCGATGGGCACGCTGTCCTTCGCCGCCTGGGCGCTGGGACCGTCCCGCTGATCCGTTGGAGTGGCGGGGCCCGCCGGACGGGCGGATGCTGGGTGGGCGACGATCCACATGCCGAAGGGGTGCCGGGCGTTTTTCGCCGTCCGACACCCCTTCGGTCATCGCCCGCCCTCAGGCGCTCTCGGTCACGCGCCCGGCAGGTTGCGGCACCGCCGTCGTCCTCCTGGTTCCGTCCCGCGGTTTCTCCCCGTCGCCGGCCGCGCCCGGCTCGTCCCCCGGTTCCCGCAGCCTGCGCGGACCCGAGAACGCGTACGTGAGGCCGAAGCCGAGGGCCACGACCGCGGCCCCGCCCACCGCGTCGAGCACCCAGTGATTGCCGGTCGCGACGATCGCCGAGACCGTGAACAGCGGGTGCAGCACGCCCAGCGCCTTCATCCAGATCTTCGGGGCGAGCATCACGATCACCACACCGCACCACAGGGACCAGCCGAAGTGCAGCGACGGCATCGCCGCGTACTGGTTGGTGACCCCGGTCAGCGTGCCGTAGTCGGGCTTCGCGAAGTCCTGGACGCCGTGGACCGTGTCGATGAACCCGAGCCCCGGCATCAGCCGTGGCGGGGCCAGCGGGTAGAGCCAGAAGCCGACCAGGGCGAGCAGTGTGGCGAAGCCGATGGAGCTGCGGACCCAGCGGTAGTCCGCGGGGCGGCGTACGTACAGCACGCCCAGGATGGCCAGCGGCACGATGAAGTGGAACGTCGAGTAGTAGTAGTCGAAGAAGTCCCGCAGCCAGCCGATCCTGACGACCGAATGGTTGGCCCAGTGCTCGATGTCGATGTGCAGCCACTGTTCGATCGAGTGGATCTGCCGGCCGTGGTGCTCGGCTGTGGCGCGGCCGGCCGTCGCGGCCAGCCTGACCTGCTGGTAAGCGGAGTAGACGACCCTGATCAGCAGGAGTTCCAGCAGCAGGTTCGGCCGGCTGAGCACCCGCCGCCAGAACGGCAGCAGCGGCACCCTGCCCCAGCGGGCGGCGACCGGGGCCGCGTGGCCGGTGGGGATCGGCTGCTGCCAGTACGACGAGGTGCGCGGCAGGAACGGGGCGACGCACGCGGCCGCGAGCGCGGCGATCAGCAGCACGTTGTCGCGGACCGGGAACACCGCCTCGATGTTCGGCAGCAGCATCTTGCCCGGCAGTGTGACGACGAGGATCACGACGGCCGGCCACACCAGCCGGTCAGAGGCGCGCTTGCCGACCCGGCCGACCACGGCGAGCAGCACCCACAGCAGCTGGTGCTGCCAGGCGGTGGGCGCCACGGCGACGGACACACAGCCGGTCACGGCCACGGCGAGCAGCAGCTGGCCGTCGCGCGCGTACCGTGCGGCGCGGCGAAGTCCGAGGAAGCAGACGGCCGCGGCGAGCGCCAGGAAGAGGGCGATCTCCAGCGGGCCCTCGAGGCCCAGGCGCAGCAGCGCGCCGTGCAGCGACTGGTTGGCGAGGCTGTCGGCCTGGTCGCCGAGCCCGGCGCCCACGACATGGTGCACCCAGTACGTCCACGAATCGTGCGGCATCGCGGCCCAGGCCAGTGCCGTACAGGCGGCGAAGGCCGCGCCGCCGGTAGTTGCGGCTCTGCGTCTTCCGGTCAGCCAGAGCAGGACGGCGAAGAGCAGCACGGTCGGCTGGAGCGCGGCCGCGATCCCGATCAGTACGCCCGAGGCCCGTTCACCGCGGGCAGTGAAGAGGCCTACGAGGACGAGGAGGACCGGCAGGATGCTGGTCTGGCCCAGGTGGAGGGCGTTGCGCACCGGCAGCGAGAGCATCAGCAGGCTGATGGCGACGGGGGCGGCGAGCAGGGCCGTGCGGCGGCTGACGGGGGCGGGCAGGGCGCGCGCGGCGATGATGCCGAGCGCGGCGACCAGCAGCAGCGAGCCGAAGATCCATGCCACACCGAGGCTCTGTTCGGCCGTGCGGGTCAGCGGCTTGAGTACCAGGCCCGCGAAGGGGGTTCCGGTGAACCGGTCGGTGTCGTACAGCGAACCCGTCACATGGAGCACACCGTTCTCACCGGTCCAAGTCTCCAGATCGGTGAGGCGTTCGCCGGGCGGCTGCCGCAGCACCACCGCCATCTGTCGCACGGCCAAGGCGGCTACAACCAGCCAGAGCACGGCACGGGCAGCCCCGGTCCTCGCCCCCGTCACCGCGTCTGTGCGCACACTGTGCTCCGCGTTCGCCACGTTGCGCCGACCCTCCCAACGTTTGGTGCCGATTCTCTGTCCGGCATGCTGTGAAACCTTCGCATTGCCCTATGAGGTAGACACAATCAACCCCCTCTTCGCCTGACTGTCATCCCGCTTTTGTCCGAAAGAATGCCCGGCCGCGCGGTGCCGACAGGCCGGAACGGCCGGAACCGGCGGGGGCGTCCGCACGTCTGAGCCCCTGATCGGTGACCACGGGGAGGAACACAGGACATGCGGTGCACGGGAAGAAATCAAGAGGTACGGCATCGGCGGCGCGGGTGGGCACTGCGCGCACTGTCCCTGGTCATGCTGGTGCTCTCGGCTCAGCTGGGGTCGCTGATCGCGCCGGCGTACGCGTGTGGCTGCGGGGCGATGGTCGTGAACCGCAACACGCAGGTGCTGGTCGACCGGGAGACGTCCGTCGTCGGCTGGGACGGCGGTACCGAGCAGATCGTGATGCGGTTCACCGTACGCGGGAACGCCCCCGAGGCCGCATGGATCATGCCCGTACCGCACCGCGCGACGGTCGAGCTCGGTGACGCCTCACTCTTCTCCGAGCTCCAAACCCTCACGGCCCCGGTGACCACCACACGGCACTACTTCTGGCCACGTGCGAAGGACTGGCCGTTCGGCGGTTCGGGTCACAGGTCCGGGGACGGCGCCGCCGCTCCCTCGGCCGCCGCCCCGGTCGAGGTGGTGGGCCGGGAGCGGCTCGGGCCGTTCGACGTGGCCCGGCTGGCCGCGAGCGACCCCGCCGCGCTGGAGGGCTGGCTGAAGGAGAACGGCTTCGAGCTGCCGGACCGGCTCTCGACGGCGCTGCGCCCCTACGTCGAGCAGAAGTGGGAGTACGTGGCCGTGCGCCTCGCTCCCCGGGAGTCCGGCGGCCCGCTGGGCGGCACGCTCGACCCGTTGCGGCTGCGTTTCGCCAGCGACCGTCTCGTCTACCCCATGCGCCTGTCCCGGCTGGCCGCGACGCCGCAGTCCCTGGGGCTGTACGTGCTCGCGGCGCACCGCATGGAGCCGCGAAGCGCGATCGGCGGGCGGCCTCCCGAGGTGACGTACGCGGGCCGGGTCGACGCCGGGGAGGAGAAGGGCGCGTACCCGGCGCTGAACACGCTGACGGGCGGGAAGCCGGTGTTCGTCACGGCGATCGACCAGTCGTTCCCGCGGCCGGAGCTGATCGACGGCGACCATGAGCTGCGGGCGGCCTCGGCGGACACCCCGTACCGGACCACGTACTACCGGGACGAGCTGCTGACCGTGGGCGGCGCCCCGGCCTGGGTGCTGTCGCTGCTCGGTGGGGCGGTGGTGGTGGCCGTGGCTCTGCTGCTGGTGCTGCGGGCCCGGCGGCGGCGTCCGGTGGTTCCGCCGCCGCCGGTCACCGTGCCGCCGCCGCTGAGGTGAGAGCCGGGCCCGGGCCGGGGGGCCTGGACGTGCGTACGCAGGGTGAATCGCGGGACGGCGGCCCTCACGGCGCCGCCGGGCGCAAATCGTTTCTCCCTACAGTCGGGGGCCCGCCAGAATGACCTGATGACGTGGACCGTGACCCCCGAACGCTTCGACTCCCCCGATGCCGCCCTGCTGCGCCGGGACTACTACGACGAGGTGGCCAGCCGCTACTGGGACCGGCCCGCGACAGCCGAGGAGATCGACGAGGGGCTCACCGACGACGGCGCCGAGCTGCTCGTACCGCCGACCGGCGAGTTCGTCGTCGGCCGCTTCGGGGGCGGCGCGGCGGCCTGCGCGGGGCTGATCGTGGCGGAGGCGGGCATCGCGGAGCTGACCCGGGTCTACGTACGTCCGGAGGCGCGCGGCACGGGCGGCGGCGGGCTGCTGCTCGCGACCGTCGAGGGCCTGGCGCGGGCGGTCGGCGTACGGCAGATCCGGCTCGACACCCGCAACGACCTGGTCGAGGCGCGCGGGCTGTACGCCAAGCACGGCTACCGCGAGGTCCCGGCCTTCCACCGCCGCACGTACGCCGAGCACTGGTTCGCCAAGGAGCTGTGAGGCCGGTCGCGCCCGGCCCCGACGCCGAAGGGAACAGTCAGGCGGGCGGCTGGTGCGGGTGCCCGGCCGCGTGGTCCCGCTTGGGCGCCGGGCTGTGGGGGCGCTCCTTGCTCGACCCGCTGGTCTCCTCCGTCAGTTCGGACACCAGCGCGACCAGGTCGGTCGGCCGGTCCGGACCCCACCAGTCGCCCAGCAGCTCGGCCAGGGACTCCTCGCGGGCCTGCGAGAGCTTCACCACGGCCTCGGCGCCCGGTTCGGTGAGGACCATCTGCACCCCCACCCGGCGGGCCAGGCCGCGCTCCTCCAGCTGCCGGGCGGCGTCGCTGACCACCCGCAGCGGTACGGGGGCGACGTCGGCGAGCCGGGCGGGTTCGACGGTGCCGTGCCGTTTGATGCGCAGCAGCATCCAGCTCGCGGCCGGCAGCAGGTCGTAGCCGGCCTTCTCGGTGATCTTCACGTAGACCTCGCGGCGGCCCTCCCGGGTGGCGAGGACCGAGAGGGCGCGTGCGCATTCGTCGTACGAGGAACGCTCGACCGGGTTCGACGCCAGGGTCTCGGTGGTGTCGGGGGCCGTCACCGACCCGCGCAGCTTGTCCTCCTTGAGCAGCCAGGCGAAGAGGAAGGCGATCAGGACGACGGGGGCGGCGTACAGGAACACATCGGTGATCGACGTCGAGTACGCGTTGAGCACGGGCTGCTGGAGCACCGGTGGCAGCTGGCCGATGGCGCGCGGGTCGGCGGCCAGCCCCTTGGCGCTGACTCCGGGCGGCAGCGGCCGGTCGGCGAGCGCGGAGCCCAGCTTGTCGGTGAGCCGGCTGGTGAAGATGGTGCCGAAGATCGCGACACCGAACGAGGCGCCGATGGAGCGGAAGAAGGTGGCGCCCGAGGTCGCCACGCCGAGGTCCTGGTACGAGACGGCGTTCTGCACGACCAGGACCAGGACCTGCATCACCAGGCCGAGTCCCGCGCCGAAGACGAAGAAGTAGATGCTCATCTCCCAGGTGGGGCTGGTCTCCGTCAGCCGGTGCAGGAGCAGCAGGCCGACGGCGGTGATGCCGGTGCCGAGGATCGGGAAGACCTTCCAGCGGCCCGTACGGCTGACGAGCTGGCCGGACAGGGTCGAGGTGATGAGCAGGCCGAACACCATGGGGAGCATGTGGACGCCGGACATGGTCGGCGTGATGCCGTGCACCACCTGGAGGAACGTCGGCAAGTAGGTCATCGCGCCGAACATCGCGAAGCCGATGACGAAGCTGATCACCGCGACGAGACTGAAGGTCCTGATCCGGAACAGCTTCAGCGGCAGGACGGGCTCGGCCGCGCGCCGCTCCACGAACACGAAGGCGATGAGGAGCACCACGCTGAGTACGGCGAGGCCGATGATCTTCGCCGACCCCCAGGCCCAGGTGGTGCCGCCGAGCGAGGCGACGAGGACCAGACAGGTGGCGACGGAGGCGATGAGGAGGGTGCCGAGGTAGTCGATGGTGTGCTTCGTCCGGCGGACCGGGATGTGCAGCACGGCGGCGATCACGACGAGGGCGACGACACCGATGGGCAGGTTGATGTAGAAGACCCAGCGCCAGCTGAGGTGTTCGGTGAAGAAGCCGCCGAGAAGCGGTCCGAGGACGCTCGTCGCCCCGAACACGGCACCGAAGAGGCCCTGGTACTTGCCGCGTTCACGCGGGGGGACGAGGTCGCCGACGATCGCCATCGACAGCACCATCAGACCGCCGCCGCCGAGCCCCTGGAGGGCGCGGAAGCCGATCAGCTGCGGCATGTTCTGGGCGACGCCGCAGAGGGCCGAGCCGATCAGGAAGATGACGATGGCGATCTGGAAGAGCCTTTTGCGCCCGTACTGGTCGCCGAGCTTGCCCCAGAGCGGGGTCGCGGCGGTCGACGCCAGCAGATAGGCCGTGACCACCCACGACAGGTGCTCCAGACCTCCCAGGTCGCTGACGATCGTCGGCAGCGCGGTGGAGACGATCGTCTGGTCGAGTGCGGCGAGGAGCATGCCGAGAAGCAGCGCGCCGATCGCCACCAGAACCGACCGCGTGGAGCGTTCGGCGCCGGGGCCCTGCGCCGGAGGGCTCAACTGCTGGGCCATAGAACATCTCCTCGGATCCGCTGCTTCCCCCATCCTGTCCGTTCTGCCTCGTTATGGCCTGCCGAGGCACTCCATGATTGGGCTTCCCGGCGGCGGGCTGCATAATCGCAGGCAGTTCAAGGGGAGGGGACCCACAATGACCGGACATATATGCCCGGAGTGCGGTACGGACAACAGACCGGACACCGGCCCGGGCTGCGCCTGCGCGGCACGACCGGCCCACGGCGGCGCAGCCTTCACGCGGCAGCCCGCCGCACAGCACCACCTCAGCGACGAGGAGCGGGCCGCCGAGCAGCAGCGCATCACGGAGCAGCACCACGCCGAGCGCTCGGCGCAGATGGCGGCGGCGGAGGACTTCGATCCGCTGCGCATCCGGCCGTACGTGACGCTGGGCGGCGAGGACGCGGCGCAGGCCGCCGGCCCGTCGCAGGAGCAGGGACACACGCCGGGCGGGCAGCCGGGGGACGCCGCCACGACGATGCCGCTGTTCCTGGACCCGGCGGGCCCGGGCCCGCTGCCGGACGCGATGGCCCCGGGTCACCCGGAGGGCCCCGCCGGCACCGCACTCCTCATGACCGGCCCGGACCCCGTGCAGCCGCGCCGCCGGCGGCCCTTCGCGGCGCTGGTCGCGGGGGCGGCCGTCGTCACGGTGGTCGGCACGGCGGCCTTCGTCGGCGGGCTGTTCAACGGGGACGGGGACAAGGAGGCCGACCTGGACCAGGCGCTGCCCTCCACGGTGGCCAGCCTGCCCGAGGAGGGCGTCGAGCCGTCGCCCTCGGCATCCGCCTCCCCGTCGGCCTCGCGGTCGGCGTCCGGCTCGCCGTCCGCTTCGGCCTCGGGGTCCGCGTCCACTTCCGCGTCGCCGTCCACGTCCGCCTCGGCGTCCCGTTCCGCGTCGGCGTCGGCGTCCGCGTCACGGTCGGCCGCCGCGTCGTCCCCGGCGGCCACGGCGGGGAGCAGTAACCCTGCGGCGGTGGCGCCGCCCGCCCAGCCCCAGGGCGGCCCGACACTGAAGCTCGGGGACTCCGGCCCGGAGGTGGCCGAACTCCAGCGCAGGCTCCAGGAGGCCTGGGTGCTGGGGAACGGCCCTATCGACGACGAGTACTCGGAGCGGGTCAGGAATGCCGTGCGCGAGTACCAGATATGGAGAAACATCCAGGGCGACCCCGAGGGCGTCTACGGCCCGGCCACCCGGCGCGTACTGGAAGGCGCCACCTCGGGGCGGGGGCATCGCTGACCCACCCGGGGGCCGCCCCGGGGCCGGGATTGGCTTTCGCAGCCCGGTTTTTGTATCGTGGTGGAACAAAGTGGCCTCCGCGCGCACACCCTGACCGGCGAGCGGGGGCCACTTGTTCGCTTCCCCGCGGTTCTCCTTGCCGCTGTTCTCTTCCCCGCTGTTCTCTTCCCCGCGCCGCACCTCTCCCCGCGGCGTTCGCTTCCCCCCGCTCTGGAGCCCGCCCATGCCGGCCACCGCCCTCACCGCCCGCGCACTCCTCCTCGACATGGACGGCACTCTGGTGAACTCCGACGCCGTCGTGGAGCGCTGCTGGCGGCGCTGGGCGCTGCGCCAGGGTCTGGACCCGGAGGCGGCACTCAAGGTGGTCCACGGCCGGCAGGGTTACGCCACCATGGCGGTGCTCCTCCCGGACCGCCCGATGGAGGAGAACTACGCGGACAACCGGCTGATGCTCGCCGAGGAGACCGCCGACACCGACGGCGTCGTCCCGATCGGCGGCGCCCCCGCGTTCATGGACGCGATCGCCCCGCTCCCGCACGCCCTGGTCACCTCCGCCGACCTGGCTCTGGCCCGGGCCCGGATGACCGCGGCCGGGCTGCGGATGCCGGAGCTCCGCGTCACCGCCGAGAGCGTCGGCGCCAGCAAGCCGGACCCCGAGGGCTTCCTCAAGGGCGCGGCCGGACTCGGCTTCGCGCCGGCGGACTGCGTCGTCTTCGAGGACTCCGAGGCGGGCATCGCGGCCGGCCGGGCGGCGGGCATGCGCGTCGTGGGCGTGGGCCCGCGCGCGGCGGCGCTCTCCCCCGACGCCCACGTCGACGACCTGACGCGGATCCGGGTCGAAGCGGCGGCGGACGGCTCGGTCGTGCTGCACATCAACGAGCACTGACCAGCCACCCGTACAGGCCTCAGCGCCCCGCGTCCGCCCCCTTCACCGGGTCACGGTGCAGCCGCCCCCGCGCCACCAGTTCCAGCACGGTCGCGACGGCCGCGGCCTGTACGGCCATCAGCGCCACCAGCACGAACAGTTGTACGGCGCCCGCCTGTACCGGTGAGGCGCCACCCAGCAGCATGCCCACGAAGGCTCCGGGCAGCGTGACGAGCCCCACCGTGCGCGTCTGATCGAGCCCCGGCAGCAGCGCGTCCGACGCCGCGGGCCGGGCGATCTCCAGCCGTGCGTCCCGGTCCAGGAATCCGAGGGCCATCGCCGCCTCCACCTCCCCCCGCCGCGTGGTCAGTTCGTCGAGGGCCCGCCGGCCGCCGAGCACCGTCGCGGTCAGCGCTCCCCCGATGAGGATGCCCGTCACGGGGATCAGCGCGATGCCCCGGACGGGGACGAGGCCGGTGAGCAGCAGCACGAGGACCACCGGCGCGACCCCCACCCCGATCGGCACGGCCACCCACCGCCACGTGCGGTTTCCCGTGACGCGGCGGCCCGCGGTCCACACGGCCACCGCGTACATCAGGGCGATGAACGCGAACATCGGGGCCAGGGCGTGGACCACCCAGCCGATGAGCGAGGAGACCGCGGCGAGCTGGACAGCGGCCCGCAGCCCGGCCACGAGGATCTCGCGGGAGCGGCCGAGGGACGCGACCGAGGCGATCGCGGCGGCCGCCGCGAGCAGCAGCGCCAGGACGACGCCGAGCGTGATGTTGACCGGAAGCAGCACGCCGCCACCATAGGACCGCCGGCGCCCGGTCCCCCGCCACGACCCGGAATACCCGCGGCAGGTCGGCCCCGTTCCGGCCCACGCCCCACTCCACGGAACTGCCGCCCCCTCAGTTCCGTACGCCCGCGCACGCACTCCGGTACGCCCCCGCGACCCGAACCTCTTCGTCAGACCCCTTGATGTGACGTGCCCATGTCGCCACTCTGTTACCTGGCGCCCACCCCACGGAAACCTGGCGCCGCCACGATGGCCGGGCCGCTTCCCGAACGGGCCGTTCAACCACACCCCCACATCCAGGGAGTTCACATGTCACGTGTCTACGCGCGTCGCATAGCCGTACTCGCCGCCTCCGCCGCCCTCGCCGCGACCACCGGACTGCTCACGGCCCCCACCGCCCAGGCAGCCATGCCCACCCCTGTCTCGGCCTCCACCGCCCGCACGTATCTGGGTGAGCTGACCGTGAAGGCGGAGGGCTCGTCCACCGGATACAGCAGGGACAAGTTCCCCCACTGGATCACCCAGTCGGGCGCCTGCAACACCCGCGAGGTCGTCCTGAAGCGCGACGGAACGAACGTCTCGCAGGACTCCAGCTGCGCAGCCGTCAGCGGGAGTTGGTACTCGGAGTACGACGGCGCCACCTGGACCGCCGCATCCGACCTGGACATCGACCACATGGTCCCGCTCGCCGAGGCCTGGCGCTCGGGCGCCTCCGGCTGGACCACCGCCCAACGGCAGGCGTACGCCAACGACCTGACGCGCCCCCAGCTCATCGCCGTCACGGACAACGTCAACCAGTCCAAGAGCGACCAGGACCCCGCGACCTGGCTCCCCTCGCGCACCGCGTACAAGTGCACGTACGTACGCGCCTGGGTGCACGTGAAGCACTACTACGACCTGAGCGTCGACTCGGCCGAGAAGAGTGCCCTGCAGTCCGTACTCAACGGCTGCTGAGCACCCGGCGGCCGGGCCCTTGCCGGCCCGGCCGCCCCCGCCTCGCCGGCAGTACGGAGTCCCGCACCCCCTCTCTCCGGCGGTGCGGAGTCCCGCGTTCCGAGGGCGATTTCCGGTCGATCACCTTCCGGCGGCACGTACACGACGTCGCCAGGTTCTGCCGGCCGGCCGGAGGCGACCCCGCGCACACGCAGCAAAGTCGCGCATGACCCGACAGCCGCGAACGGCCATGGGCCGGGCGGGATACTTCCAGTCATCTCTTGTTGACCCACGCACAGTTGTGCGATAAATCAGCCGTCTCGTTGGGGGGGCTCCGGCCCGGAGACATCAGAGGTGCACGACGTACCGGCGGCAGCGGCATGCCCTGCAGCCGGTACGCCCCTTCGCACCCTCGACATCAACGGCTGAAGGAGTACGAACGAATGACCCGCACGACCATCGTTGCAGCCGCACTGCTCACCCTCGCCGTGGCCGTACCCACAGCCTCGGCGGTGGCAGCCGTGGACGCCTACGCCGGCGGTGCGCACGGCTGGTCTCCGGCCAAGAACGACCGCGGAATGATCGCCGTCAAGGACAACAGCAGCGACGGGGACCCGGTGAAGGCCGAGTACTACCGGCTCAGCAACGTGGGGTCGAAGAAGACCCTGTGGAACCACAGCGGCCCCGGCACCACCTCGTACTCGGCCGACGGGGGAGAAATCTACGAGTTCAAGGTCTGCGACGAGAACTACGGCGCACCGGACGACTGCTCGGGCTGGAAGTTCCCGTAGGGAGGAACACCTCACGGCACGACTGCCGCACCAGGCCGGCCAGGGCTGGTGCGGCACCCCCGTTTCCAGGGCCAACGAACAAGAGGCACGTTTCTGTGGACCGGAATGACCTGTCAGGACTCCATGTCAGCGACCTGCGTTACCGGGTCGGCGGGCGGACTCTCCTCGACGGCGTGGAACTGTCCGTGTCCCGGGGCGAGTCCGTCGCCGTGACCGGCCCGAGCGGGTCGGGCAAGTCGACCCTCCTCATGTGCGTCCTCGGCCTGATCAAACCGCAGGCAGGCAGCATCAGCGCGGCGGGCAAGGACCTCACCGGACTCGGATCCGCACAGCTCGCCCGGGCGCGCCGCGAAACGCTGAGCATGGTGTTCCAGTTCGGCGAACTCCTCCCCGAACTCAGCCCGGTGGAGAACGTCGCCCTGCCGGTCCTGCTCGACGGAGGACGCCACCAGGACGCGTACCGGCGGGCGGAGGAACTCCTCGGCGAGCTCGGTGTCCCCACCGGCTCCACCCCCACCGGCATGCTCTCCGGCGGCGAGCGCCAGCGGACCGCCGTCGCCCGCGCCCTGATCACCGAGCCCGCCGTCCTGCTCGCCGACGAACCGACCGGCGCCCTCGACCCGGACGCCAGGGAGTCCGTCGCCGCACACCTGTTCACCGCGGCCCGGGACCGGGGCTGCGCCCTGCTGGTCGTCACCCATGACCTCTCGGTGGCCGACCGCGCCGACCGGCGCCACGAACTGCGCGGCGGACTCCTGGCCGAAGCGCGAGCCCTCTGATGGGCGACCGGATCCGCACCGCGTCCACACTGCTCAGGATCGGGCTCGCCGCGGGCCGTTCCACGCCGGGCGACCGCCTGCGGTGGTGGGGCCTGCTCGGCGCCGCGGCCGCCGTCGCCTTCGTCGTCCTCGCGACCGTTGCCACGGTCGCGACCTTCGACGGCCGGGAGACCAGAGCGGACGCCAGGGGGCCGGTGGTCGCCTTCGGCGAGCACACCGACGCCCCTCTGCTGTACCGGCAGGGCGGCGACTCCGTCGGCGGCAGGCCCGTCTCCCTCGTCTTCGTGCGGCCGCTCACCGCCGACGCCCCGGTTCCCGCCGGCGTCACCCGCTGGCCGGAGCCGGGCGAGGTCCTGCTCTCTCCCGAACTCGTCCGCACCGGGGCCGGGGAGGGCGTCCTGACGCGCTACGGGCGGTTCGCCGGAACCATCGGCGCGGACGGCCTGGTCACTCCCTCCGAGCGGATCGCCTATGTCCGCGTACCGGATGACGCAGCCACGAACGATCGCCGATGGTGGCCCGTCTCCGCCTTCGGCAGCAATGGCGGAGCGACGGGAGAGATGGTCGACCAACCGGCCATCACCTCTCCCCTCCTCGCGCTGTGGGCCCTGACCGGACTGCCGGCCCTCGCCCTGGCCGTCGTCGCCGCGCGGGTCGGCTCCCGTACCCGCGACCGGCGCAGCGGGCTCCTCCAGGCGCTGGGCGGCACCTGGCGGCACCGCATGATCGTCAACATCGGCGAAGCGGCCGTCCCGGCCGCACTGGGCTCGCTCACCGCGCTCGTCCCGTACGTCGTCGCGTCCCTGCACAGCACACGCCTGGCGCCCACCGGATACCTCCTCGACCGCCGCGACGTGGCGGGCGCCTGGCCCATGGCACTCGCCGCGGTCGTGGTGTCCCTGCTGGTCGTGCTCGCCCTCGTGGTGGGCACGCACCGCGTCCGGCGGGACGGCATGTCCACCCGCCCCACCACCTTCGGGGACCGGGTTCCGGCATGGCGCCCGGCCCTGTGCGGTGCGGGCGTCGCCCTGGTCCTGACCAGTCAGTACGTGCCCCGCAAGGCGCAGCTCGTCGTCTTCACCTCCGGAACCGTCGTGATGTGGGCCTTCCTGTCCTCCGTCGTGGCCCTCCTCACCCGCCGCCTGGGTTCCTGGATCGCCGACAGCGGGAAGCGGAGGGGCCATCCGGGCCGTCTGATCGGCGGGCGATGGACGCACGCGCACCCCGGTGTGATCGTCCGCCTCGCGCTGGCGATGGTGATAGGCATCGGCATCGTCGCCCAGATGCAGGTGTGGACCAGCAGGCTGGGGGTTCACTCGCAAGCGGCCGTCGCCACGCACCAGCGGATCAAGGACACCGTGATCGAGGTGACCCCCAGCGGCATGACCCCGGCTCAGACCGACCGGTTCCGCTCCTCCCTGCCGACGGGATCGGCTCTGCTGACCCGTACGTTCCATGATCCCGGCCCGCCCGAGGAGCCGTGGATCACGGTCGGAGGGACCTGCCGCGATCTGCGCGTACTGCGCGTGGAGTGCGACGGCGGCGGGGCAGCACCCCCGGCAGGAAGCGGCGCGGCAACGCCCCCGGCAGGAAACGCCCAGGTCGAGGAAATGCACCGCTGGTACGGCGACTTCGACTTCGTCACCGTTCCCCGCATCGACGTGGCGGCGGACGGCACCCAGTCGTTCGTCGTCGTGACCGCCGCCGCCGGGCAGCTCGCCGCGGTGAAGCAGGCCGCCTTCACGCTCTCCAACCCTTCCGTCCAGGTGACGGCATTGGGAGGGGACTGGCTCGGGTCCTCGCGCTCCCGCCTGCCGAACTGGATTCAGCTCTTCGGCATCACGGGCGTCCTCTTCGTCCTCGTGGCCGGAGCGGTGAGCGCGGCGGCGGAGTTCGTCCGGATCCGCCACGCTCTCGCCCCGCTGTCCGTCCTGACCGGCCGCCGCCACGTGTTCCGGTCCGTGACCTCTTGGCACCTCACCGTGCCCCTGCTCATAGCGACGGTCCTCACCGGTGTGGTCACCGCCTGGCACTCGGTGTTCTTCATCGCGCTGGTGAAGGAGGGCTCCGTGTCCTGGACCGTCCTGGCAGCCGGTGTCTCCGCGTGTGCCGCGGTCTCCCTGACCGTCGGGCTCCTCGGCGCACGCGCGGCAGCCCGCGAGGCCGAACGGTGGAGGCCCGCCGCCGACTGAGGAGACGTCCGCCCCGGAACCGCCCCGCACTCCCCCGTCGTTCCGTACGGTACGAACCCGCCGTACGCATGCACCGTACGGAACCGCCCACCGGGACCGTCCGGTACGGAACGACGCGAGGAGCTTCACATGGCCGGGCTGCGCCTGGGACCACTGCTGCGGTACGTCGACTGGGAGACCGCCTCCACCGCAACCGTCTGGGTGGAGGCGGACCGGCCGTGCACGGCCGAAGTCCGGTGCGCGGACGGGGCGTCGGGCTCGTCCCGCACCTTCGCCGTCGCCGGTCACCACTACGCCCTGGTGGTGGTGACCGGCCTGACACCCGGCTCCACCACCGCCTACGAGGTACTGCTCGACGACCGCTCCGTGTGGCCGCCCGAGCAGTACCCGTTCCCGCCGAGCACGATCACCACTCCCTCGATACCCGGGGCGGCGGACGGCGGCAGGGAGGCCGGGCCGGGGACGGTGCGGGTGGCGTTCGGCTCCTGCCGCTGGGCGGCGCCGCCCGGCGGCGGTCATCTGCCTGGCCGGAGCGACCCCGTCGGACCGGACGCCCTGGACGCCCTCGCCGCCCGTCTCGCCGCCGACCCCGGTGCCGAACGCCCCGACGTGCTGCTGCTCCTGGGCGACCAGGTGTACGCGGACGAGACCTCGGAGGCGACCCGCCGCAGGCTGGCGGCCCGGCGTGATCTGGACGAGCCGCCGGGGGCGGAGGTGGCGGACTACGACGAGTACACCTGCCTGTACGACGAGTCGTGGCGCGACCCCGAGGTGCGGTGGCTGCTCTCGACGGTGCCCAGCTGCATGATCTTCGACGATCACGACGTCGTCGATGACTGGAACACCAGCGCCGCCTGGCTGGCCGGCATGCGCGCCACGTCCTGGTGGCACGAGCGGATCGTCAGCGGGCTGATGTCGTACTGGGTCTACCAGCACCTGGGCAACCTCTCCCCCGCCGAACTCGCCACCGACCCGCTCCACGCGGCCGTGCACGCCACCCCGGACGCCACGGAGGCGGTGCGCCGCTTCGCGGCCGGGGCCGCCGCCGACCCCACCCGCACCCGCTGGAGCTACCGACGCATTTTCGGCCGAGTACGGCTGCTCATGGTGGACAGCCGCGCGGCCCGGGTGCTCGACGAACAGCACCGGGCGATGCTCCACCCCCAGGAGGCCCAATGGCTGCGGGAGGAGGCCCTGTCCGCTCCCGGCTCCTGCGACCACCTCCTGATCGGCACCTCGCTGCCGTGGCTCTTGCCGCCCCTGATCCATGACGCCGAACAGTGGAGCGCCGCGCTGTGCCGGGGCGAGCGGGGCGGGGCCGACGGCCGGTGGGCGCGGGTCGGCGAGTACCTGCGACAGCGCTCCGACCTGGAGCATTGGGCGGCCTTCCCCGAATCGTTCGGGCAGCTGACGGAGCTGATCCGGGAGGTGGCCGAGGCGCCGGAGGCACCGGCGACGGTATGCGTGCTGTCGGGCGATGTGCATCACGCGTACATCGCGGAGCCCCTGCCTTCCGCTCCCTCCCCCGGTGGCACGCCGACGGCCCGCGTGCTGCAGCTGACCTGCTCTCCCGTGCACAACTCCATCCCCGCTCCGCTCAGGGCCGCCTTCCGTTTCGCCTGGAGCCGGGCGGGACGGCTGCTCGGCCGGCTGCTGGCGCGGCACGGACGCACCGGAACGCCGTCGATGCGGTGGCACAGGACGGACGGGCCGTGGTTCGGCAATCAGCTGATGACGCTCACGTTGAGTGGCCGGAAAGCCGCGCTGTCATTGGTTCAGGCCAAGTCGAGGAGGACAGGAACCGTGCTGGAGCAGGCATTCGACCGCACGCTGACCGATGATGCCCCGCCAACTTTCAGCCAGTCGACAAAACGTTGAACTTGCAAGTATTGGTGAGGTCTACCTAATCTGTGGCGCCCAGTCGGTTTACGTCCCCACCGGACCGAAGGAGCTCCCCACATGTACACACGCCTGAATCAGGCCCAGCCCTATGCCCTCGCGCTCTTCCGTATCGTCGTAGGACTGCTCTTCGCCTGCCACGGTGCTGCCTCGCTCTTCGGCGTACTCGGCGGCGCCATGGGCGGCGGGTCCATACCCGCCGGCACCTGGCCCGGCTGGTACGCGGCGGTCATCCAGCTCGTCGGCGGCAGCCTCGTCGTGCTGGGCCTCGGCACCCGTATCGCCGCTCTCCTCTCCTCCGGTTCCATGGCGTACGCGTACTTCAAGGTCCACCAGCCCGAGGCGCTCTTCCCCCTGGAGAACGGCGGCGAGCCCTCGGCCGTCTACGCCTGGGCCTTCCTGCTGCTCGTCTTCACCGGCCCCGGCGCCCTGGCCCTGGACCGGCTGTTCACCTCCCGCGCCACCGTGAAGGGCGACCAGGACCGCGCACCGGAGCCGAGCACCCCGGTCGCCGCCTGACCCGACCCCGCGCCCACCGCACGGGCCCGCGCCGACCGGGCCCCTCGCGAGACCTCGTGCACGACGGGCACCGCTCCCCGCCGTGCACGAGGTAGGGCAGCACGGGGAGCACGGGGAGCACGGGGAGCACGGGGAGCACGGGCAAGTGCTGCCCGTACCGGCAGTACTGGTGCGCGCGGTGCGTCTGTGACGCACGTGAGATGCCCAACATCGCGCATATATATGGATCTCCAGGTGAACGGCAGGCGTACGCTGTACAGCTGGCCCTGCCGCTCCTGCCGCTCCCCTGCGACGTCGCGGCGTTGTTACCGATCGGGGAGTAGAAGGTGCTCGAGAGTGTGGGTGCGCTGACCAGCAGCCCATGGATCTACGCCGTGGTCGCCCTCTCCGTGCTGCTGGACGTCTTCCTTCCCGTACTGCCCAGCGGGGTCCTCGTGATCACGGCCGCCACGGCCGCCGCCGCAGGCACCACCGGCGTGGCCGCCGACGCCGCCCGCCACGTGACCGAGGTGCCCTCGGTCTTCGCCCTGATCCTCTGCGCGGCCACCGCCTCGGTCCTCGGCGACCTCGCCGCGTACCGGCTGGCCTGGCGCGGCGGCGAGCGCCTGGACCGCGCCATCGCCCGCTCCCGTCGGCTCACCTCGGCGCACGAACGCCTCGGCGCCGCCCTGAGCCGCGGCGGCGGCGTCCTCGTCGTCATCGCACGCTTCGCGCCGGCCGGCCGCTCGGTCGTCTCGCTGGGCGCGGGCGCCTCCCACCGCAACGTGAAGGAATTCCTGCCGTGGTCCGCCGTGGCCGGCGTCGCCTGGGCGGGATACAGCGTGGGCCTCGGCTACTTCGGCGCCCACTGGCTCGGCGCGAGCTGGCTGGGCACGGCCCTCTCGGTCCTGGCCCTGTTCGTCGCGGGCGCGTTCGCCGCACTCCTGATGAAGCGCCCGGCAGCAGCCGCGGCCGCCGCCGCCTCCGCCCCGGTCCCTACGGCGTCCTGACACCACCCCGCACTTCCAGGCCGTCCAGCAGCCGGGCGGTCGCTTCGGCGATCTCGTCGACGGCCCGGTCGAAGACTTCCCTGTTGTGCGCGGCCGGGGCCCGGAAGCCGGACACCTTGCGGACGAACTGCAGGGATGCGGCGCGGATGTCGTCCTCGGTGGCCTCTTCGGGGAGGGCCGGCGGGCGGAGGGTCTTGATACTTCGGCACATGTCTCCAGTGTGAACCGTGCCACTGACAACGTCCCACCGCCGGCCGCGACCGCGACCCCGAGGTCAGATGACCGCCTTGGAGCGGTCCGTGCACAGCGCCCAGATCACGAAGGTGTCGATGGCGAGGGAGACCACGGCCCAGATGGGCTGGTAGGGCAGCCACATGAAGTTGGCGATCATGTTGAGCGCCGCAAGCCCCACACCGACCCCGCGTGCCCAGCCCGCACCCTTGAGGATGCCCCAGCCGACGACGGCGAGGATGATGCCGAGGACGAGGTGGATCCAGCCCCAGGCCGTCACGTTGAACTCGAAGACGTAGTTGCTGATCCGCGCGTAGACGTCGTCGGAGGCAATCCCGGCGATGCCCTTGATCGCCCCCAGTACCCCGTCGACCATCAGCAGAACGCCGGCGAACATGATCCCGCCGGCCGCCCAGGGGTTGATGCCCCCGGGATGGGACGGAGGCGGGGAAGAACTGCCCGGTGTGGGCGCGGTCTGTGCCATGAGGACTCCTCGGCCGGTGGAACTGAGCGTCAGACCGACCCTGCTCGGCGCGTTCGGGTGCGGCTACCCGACGCGGCCGAACGGGTGAGGGGTGGCGGGGCGTGACGGAGGGCTCGCACCTACGCGTCCCCGGGGCCCCGCGAAGCTGCGCAGCCGGGCCGCCGGGCCGCCGGGTGGCACCGGTCGGCGCAATCCCGCCGTCGCCGCGCACCCGGCCCCACTCCTCCTACCGCTTCAGCGCCCTGTACCGCTTCATGAGGGCGGTGATCGCTTCCCCGTTCGCGTCGCCGTTCAGCTCGCGCAGGAGGTCGTCGGGGCAGAGCTCGTAGTGGTCGCCCCACCACTTACGCCCCCGGTTGTCCCAGATCCGGTAGCCGCCCGGAACACCCCTGGCCACGTAACGCCGTTTACTCACCCTGCCCCCTTGTTCCCTGACCACCGCCCTGCCCCGCCTCGGGCAGGTGAAAGTCCGCAACCCACCATCTCCCATGGTCCGGGCCGGTGAAAGTCCGCCCCGACCTCTCCCGCGGCCCGGACCTCCGCGAGCCCCGTGCTCGGCGGAAATCCGCTCCCCTTCGAGTGCCCCGACCGCTAGCCTGCGACCACCACGTGATCCTCGAGGCAGGAGTTGGGATGCCCGGTCGCCGGAGCGCGCGCTGACGTCGTAGGTCGTGATCGACCCGTCATCGCGTGCTGCCTCCGTTCTGCGGCACAGCGAGCCTTCTCGCCCGAACCGCCGGTGCACTTACCGTGCCCGGCCGGCGAGCGTTGTCCTCCGCAGCTCAAGGGGTCTCTGTGCAACCGATGCCGTACACCCGAACCCTCACCGCCTCCACCCGCGTACGAGGTACGCGATGACAACGCCCGACATCAAACGGGCCGGGACTCCGCCGGCTCTGTGGCGGGACGCCGACTTCCGCCGGCTGTTCCTGGGCCAGACCGCGTCCCAGTTCGGGGCGCAGGCCACACAGGTCGTCCTGCCGCTGATCGCGGTGGTGTCGCTCGACGCGGGTCCCGGTCAACTCGGCGTGCTGCGTGCGGTGGAGCAGGCACCGATCCTGCTGCTCTCGCTCTTCGCGGGCGCGTGGGTGGACCGTCGGCGTGCCCGTTCGGTGATGGTGCTGGCGGACTGCGGCCGGGCCCTCGCGCTGGGGGCCGTCCCCGCCGCGTATCTGCTCGGCGTCCTCGGGTTGCCCGTACTGCTCGTGGTCGCGCTGCTCGTCGGCGTACTGAGCGTGTTCTTCGACGTGGCGTACCAGGCCTCGCTCGTACGACTGGTGGCACGAGACCGGTTGTTGCAGGGCAACAGTGCGCTGGAGGGCAGCAGATCGGCGGCGCAGATCGGCGGCCCGGCGCTCGGCGGCACGCTGGTGTCGCTGTTCTCGGGCCCGTTCGCCGTCGTCACCGGCGCGGTGTTCTTCGCGCTGTCGTCCGTGTCGATCCGGCGGATTCGCGGCCGGGAGCGGGTCCCCGCGCCGGCCACCGGCCCGGCGCGCATCGGGTCGCAGATCCTCGAAGGCCTCCGTTTCGTGGCCGGCAACGCCTCGCTGCGGGCGGTGGGGGTGGCCTCGGCCCTCTTCCAGTTCTGGTTCGCCGCGCTGATGACCGTCTACCTGCTCCACCTCCCGCGCGGACTGCACCTGTCGGGCACGGCTGTCGGCATGGCGCTCGCCGCGATGGGACCGGGCGCGGTCGTGGGGTCGCTGCTGGCGGCGAGGCTGCCGGGAAGATTCGGGTACGGCAAGGTGCTGGTGGTCTCGGCGGTCGTCGCGGACGGCGTGATGCTGTGCGTACCGGCGCTGCACGGCTCGACGGCCGGCACGCTCCCCGTACTCGTCGGCGTCAACTTCCTCTTCGGCGCCTTCGGCCAGTTGGTCAACGTCACGATGATGGCCGTGCGACAGGCCCTCACACCCGTGCGGATACAGGGCCGGGTCGTGGCGACGATCAACTTCGCCGGCATGGGCCTGACCCCGGTCGGTTCACTGCTGGGCGGCTTCCTGGCGGGTCACTGGGGGCTGCGTACGAGTCTGCTGGTGACCGCCGCCGCCCTCGCCCTGTCCCCGCTGTTCATGGCGTTCTCCCCGCTGGCACGCCTGGGCAGACACCTTCCGTACGAACAGCGGCCGGGTCCGCCGAGCGTCTGCCGGCCACAGGCGAGCGGCGCCCGTACGGCTCCGGAGCACTGAGACGCCCGAGGGTTGAGCGCCGTTCCGCGAGGCGGAGTTCAGCCCACCCGCCGAATCCGGTACACGTCGCGCACGCAGGCGTTGGCAAGGGTGGCGAGGAGGATGATCGCCGAGCACACCAGGAGAATCCGGTGGCTGCTCCAGTGCGCCGAAGCGACCGCGACCAGGAGGTACGCCACCGGGATGGCGATGCGCTCGCCGACGGCGTTGAACGCGCTGAGGCGTCCCAACTCGTCGTCGCGCACCTGCTGTTGCAAGATCGTGGACCAGGAGACGATCGCCACGTCCAGTCCGATGCCGGCGACGACGGCGGCCCCCAGCACCCAGGGCAGCGACAACCCCAGTCCCAGGGCGGCCAACGGCAGCATGATGCCCGAACTGGCCAGCACGCAGACCAGCATCAGCCGTCGCGGCTTCCAGACGAGGCAGACGACCGTCCCGGCCAGCAGCCCGGCGGCGAAGGCCCCCTGCACCAGCCCCCAGGAGCGGGCGCCGGAGAAGTCGTGGTCGGCGACGAGGGGACCGAGCAGTTGGAAGCCGGCCAGCCAGGCCGCGACCACGGCGGTCCCGGCTGCGGTGTAGCTCCAGAGCCAGCTCCGCGAACGGAATCCGGCCCAGCCGGTGCGGAGATCGGCCACGAGACCGGCTCCGGAGGGGACCGCCCCGGCGAGCCGGAGCCCGAGCAGGAGGAGGGCGGCGACACCGAAGGTGGCCGCGTCCCACCCCAGCGCCCAGGCGGGCCCGGTGAACGAGACGACGAACCCGCCGACGACCGGGCCGATGACCTTGACCGCGTTGCCGGGCACCCGGACCAGCGCGTTCGCCTGCTGAAGCTGCTCCTTCGGTACGAGCCGGCTCGCGACCCCCTGGGCCGCAGGCGCGATGAAGGCCGCCGACACCCCGGAAAGGCAGGCGCAGACGCTGATCGCGAAGGTCGTCGCCGACCCGGTCGCGACGAGTACGGCAACGGCGGCCTGGGCGGCGCCGGCGCCGAGGTTCCCCAGGAAGAGGATGCGGCTGCGGGACATCCGGTCCGCCAGCACGCCGCCCATGAGGAGGAAGACGAGGGTCGGCACGGTGTTCGCGGTGAGCACGATCCCGAGCGACCCGGCTCCCCCGCCCTGCCCGATCACGGCGAACGCCAGCGCCACGGGCGCCATCGCCGACCCGGTGGCCGAGACCAGATGAGCCAGCAGGAACCGCCGGAAGGCGGGGATCCGCAGGGGGGACGCGGCGGGGAGGGCCCCGCGTTCACGCTGGTCGACGGTCATCGCCCCGCCCCCTGCGCGGTGTCGCACGGGTGCGGCACGGGCCGCTCCGGAGCGGTGGGATGTCGATCGCGCCCTCGCCCCTGATGCATCCGGACAGGTTAAGGGCACCACCCCAGGAGGCGATACGAGATATCCCGCCACGGACGACGCGCGCGAGCGGTCACCACCGGCCCGGCCGGCCCGTCGGCCACCCGGCACCGTCAGGACGGAATGGTCAGGACGGAATGTAGTGCACGGCCGTCTGCTCGGCGTGCGGGGCGAGCAGTTCCTGCAGCTCCAGCGCTGCGGCCTCGAGGAGGTGCCCGTCGCGGGAGGCGTGCAGGGTTTCGAGGAGGAAGGCGACGTGGGCGGAGTCCTCGGTGACGCGGGTGCGGTGCGCGTCGCGGTGGTTCCAGTGCCGGGTCAGAACTCCGCCGGCGTCCGTGTAGATGATCTCGCCGGGCTTGGGGTTCTCGACGGTGTCGGGTTCGCCGAGCGGGGTGAACTCCTCGGTCCCGTCCGCGTATCGGATGTCGACGTCGCCGGTGACCTGGTCGAGGTCGAAGGCGCCCGCGGGCAGGCCGTGCCGTACGGAGACGGCGTTGTAGGAGTCGACGGGCGGGTTGATGCGCGGCAGGGCCCCCTTCTTGGCGAAGCGCCTGCCGAGCGCGTCGACGCTGGGGCGGGTGCGCCGGGGATTGGTGCCGAAGGAGCGGTAGGCGGTGTGCCACGCCTCGATGCGCGGGTCGGCCTCGTCGGCGGGCTGCCAGGTGCCGTCGGCGAGTTGCTGCTCCAGTTCCCCCAGGGCGGCGGCCGTGTCGGGCCAGTCCTCGCGCCCGCGCAGGCCGGTGGCGGTGACCACGGCGATACGGGTGTCGGGAAAGGCGTCGGCGACAGCGGGGGCAAGGCGGAATACGGTCATGAGCGAGGGCTCCGTTCCTTCGTACGTACGACGGTGGCGGGGGTGGTCAGGCGGCGGTCAGGCCTTCCACGGGCCCATGCGGTCCAGACGACGGCGCTGCTGGTCCGCGGTCGGGGCGTCGAGGCCCTTCCCGCGCCGGGTGAGGCTGTCGGCCACGGCCGTACGGTGCTCGACGGGTCTGTGGTCGTCGTACTTGAACTTGGCCATGACCTCCGTGACCTCCAGGCGCAGCCCGCGGATGCCGGACAGCATCCGGCCGTAAGGGGGCCGGTCGACGGCGACGGGGGCGTGGTCGCCGTCGGGCTGGAAGTGGGCGAGCTGGCGGCGCAGCAGCTCGGCCTTGTCCTCGGGGTCGTCGACGACGGTGGCGCGGCAGGTGAACTGCACGGCCGCGTAGTAGCTGGTCGGAACCCCGTCGGTGGGCGGAGTTCCGGGCTTGGCGCGCCAGGGGCCGGGGACGAAGGCGTAGTCGCCGATGACGGTGAAGGTGACGTTCGGATCGTGCGCGATCGCCTCCCAGACCGGGTTGGGCCGGGCGAAGTGGATCAGCAGGTGGCTGCCGTCGGTGGTGAAGTGGGTGGGAACGACAGCGGGTGGGCGGCCGGGCAGCCCGTTGACGCTGAGCTGTCCGAAGTCGTGGCCGCCGGCGATCCAGGTCTGCCATTCGGTTTCGTCCAGGGCGGCGTCCCAGGGCTGGATGAACATGCTGCTCCTAGTACGTGGTCGATGCTGCGGGCCGGCGGGCGGTCGGGCGAGGGCGATCCGGTGAGGGTGATCAGGCGGGGTGCTCAGGTGAGGGCGAGGAGGCCGACGGCAGCGGCGGCGGTGCCGAGCCCGACGAGCTGGCCGCGGTGGATGCGCTCGGCCAGCACGCTGCGGGCGAGCAGGACGGTACCGGCCGGGTAGAGGGCGGTGATGACGGCGACGACGGCGAGGTCTCCGCTGCGGGCGGCGAGCAGGAACAGCAGGTTCGCCACCGAGTCCAGTACACCGGCGGTGGCGGACATCGCATAGGCGGGCCGCTCGGTCCCCAGCCGGCGAAACATCAGCCCGGCGGCGCCGAGGGTGACGGCCGAGGAGACCGCCCTGCCGATGATCAGCGGGGCGACCCCGCTGTCGGACGGCGCCTGGTGCAGGAAGACCAGCTGGAGGGCGATGGCGGCGCCCGCTCCGAGCGCCAGCAGCAGCGCCGTACGCGAGGGCCGCACGGACCCCGAACCGTGCCCGGCACTGACCAGCACCACCGCGGCCAGGGCCAGCGGCAGCCCCACCAGTCCGGCGATGCCCAGGCGCTCCCCCTGGAGCAGGCCGACGCCGACGGGCAGCATGGCGGACACCAGGGCGGTCACGGGCGACAGCACGTTCATCGGGCCGATCGCCAGGGTCCTGTAGAGCAGCGCGAACGCGGCGGCCGACGCGACACCGGACGCCGCGCCCCAGCCCAGGGCCCCGGCAGTGAACGAGGCGCCGAGGAAAGGCCACAGCAGCAGCTCGACCACGAGGGAGGCCGGGGCCGCGATCATCACGGTGCGCAGCACATGGGCTTTACGGGCGCCGAGGCCGCCGAGGAAGTCGGCGCACCCGTAGGCGAGCGAGCTGCCCAGGGCCAGCAGCAGAGCAATCACGGGCACATCCTCGGGCACATCCCTTACCATTCAATGGAACGACCCAACGGTACAACAAACCGACCGCCTGGTGTCAACCAAACGACCGCACGGTGCATTCCAGTGGTCCCTCGCAAGGATGGTGCTCGGATGGCCGAGACGGACACAGCGCTGCGTACGCTCGCGCACAACGTCAGAGCGGCCCGCACCCGCGCCGGCCTCTCCCTCGACGAACTCGGCCGGCGAGCGCAGGTCAGCAAGGGCGCGCTGGTGGGGCTGGAGAAGGCCCAGGGCAACCCCAACTTCGCCACACTGGTCCGCCTGGCGGACACACTGGGCATCTCGGTGTCCGCACTGATGGAAGGACCGGCCGAAGGCCGCGTCCGCGTGGTGACGGCCGACGCCGTGACCCCTCTGTGGACCGGCCCGCGAGGCAGCGAGGCCAGGCTCATGCTGACGACCTCGGGCGCGGCTCCGGTCGAGGTCTGGCGCTGGCGGCTGGAACCGGACGAGGAATACCCCAGCCACCCGCACCAGGCCGGAGTCGTGGAAACGGTCAGTGTCACATCCGGCCGCATGACGCTGGTCGTCGACGACGCCGAGCATCACGTCGAGGCCGGCCAGACGGCCACGTTCGACGCCGACGCCCCCCACACGTACCGCGGCATCGGCCCCGAAGCCTGCCACTTGATCATGACGGTCCACCTGCCGCCCGGACCGGCTTCGGCTGCCTGACGGCTGATCCAGGAGCTCATGGGCTGCTGGAGTTCGGAGAGGAACGTGCCGAGGCCGTCAGGCGAGAGGCAGGTCTCCGACAGGTTGCGCGGCACCCGCAACCGTGGCTGAGCGCAACCCGGTTCGACCTGTCCCCCCCTCCCGGGGCGCCTCCCTGAGCCGCCCCGGGAATTACCTCTTCACGAGCCCTCTGTGAAGCGGACCGACCAGGCGTAACCGCTCAGGTTGTCGTGCGGAACCCGCTGGACCTCTCTGACCTGGCAACCGTCGTGGGCGTACTTGAGTGCGAACCGGTCGTGGCGCTGCGCGTCGGTGAGATCCTCCATGGACAGAGGCGCTCCGACAACGAGGTCTTCGTGAAGAACGTCGTCCGGGGCGGCTCCGTTCGAGCAGGCCGAGCAATGATGCGTTCTCGGTAGGGTCATGCGGCCAGTGTGCGCCCACCGGAGGCTCCGGCACGAACCCCGTCGCCCAAACCCGCCCGTGCCACCACAGTGAAACTCCTCAGCCCGTCCCAGAACGCGTACAGGCCGAGGCGGAACAGCGTGGGCGACTGCCTCCCGCCGCTCCCTCGTCGCATAGGTCCTGGTCCGCGAGGAGGACCGGACCGCCGGCAGTCAGGACGGCTGAACTCGGTCGAAGACGGCGAGGGCTTCCGAGGGGTCGGGGCTCACGAGGCGCTCCAGACCGGCCGTCGTGATGCTCGCCCACCTGCCGGCCCGTGCCCACATCCGTTCCTCGAAGGCGCGGACGACCTCGTCCAGTTCTTCGGGGCCGCCTGCAGTGACGAGGGACTCGGCGAGTTCGGCGCCTTCCAGCATCGCGAGGTTCGCACCCGCCCCCAGCGGGGGCATCAGATGGGCGGCGTCGCCCAGCAGCGTCACCCCCGGGGTATGAGCCCAGGTGTGGGACACGGGCAGCACGTGGAGGGGGCGGTGGACGAACGCGGTGCCGTGGCGGAGGAGGTCGAGGACGGGAGCGGCCCAGCCGTCGAACAGAGCCAGCAGACTCGATCGCACGGCCTCGGCATCGGCCAGGTCCAGGTCCAGGTCCGTGTGCCAGTCCAGCGGTGCGCGGAACTGGGCGTACACCTTGGCGTGGCCGCCGCTGTTGCGCTGGGCGACGAGCGCGCGGTTCACGCCGTACACAGCCACGGAACCGTCACCGATCAACCGGGCGAGATCGGGGTGGCGGGTGTCGACTTCGTCCAGGGAGGTCTCGAGATAGGTGACGCCGGTGTAGTGCGGCGTCACCGACGAGACTGCCGGGCGGACCCGGGACCAGGCGCCGTCCGCGCCGACGACGAGGTCGAACGCCTCCTGCCCCCCGTCCGCGAATTGGACCAGCACGCCACCCGTACCCTTCGGCACCACCTCCGTCACGGCCCGCCCCCACTGAACGTCCAGAGGGCCCAGCAGCAGGTCACGGAGTTGCGCACGGTCGATCTCGGGATTGGCCCGGTCATCCGGACGCGCCTGCCAGTCACGGAGGACGGTCCCGTCCGTGTCCAGGATGCGCATGGCCTGCCCCTCGGGACGGGACAGCGCCTGGAACTCCGCCAGCAGCCCCGCCTTGTCCAGCGCGAGCTGGCCCAGCCCTTCCTGCAGGTCCAGGGTGCCGCCCGGAGGGCGGGCGTCGGGGGCGGTATCGCGTTCGAAGACGGTGACGGGGTAACCGTGGCGGTGCAGGACGCGGGCGAGGGTAAGGCCGGCAGGACCGCTCCCGACCACTGCGATGCACTGTCTCATGTCGATACACTGTATTTCTCCATGCCGATGTATCGCAACAAGGATGTGGCCATGACCATCTGGGACCGGCCGGAGCCGCCGCCTCACCCCGTGCCGCTCGACCGGGAGCGCATCGTCGCCGCCGCCATCGCGCTGGCCGACGAGGGCGGGCTGAAGGCGGTGTCGTTGCGCAAGGTCGCTGCCCGGCTGAATGCCGGCCCGATGAGGCTGTACGGATACATCTCCACCAAGGAGGAGCTGTTCGACCTCATGATGGACGCGGTCCAGGCCGAGATCCTCCCCGAGGAGCAGTGCGATGAGTGGCGGGAGGCGTTGCGCGTCCTCGCCCGGCGCACCAGGCAGGCCGCTCTACGCCACGAATGGCTGGCCGACCTGCTCGGCGGCCGCCCGGCCCTGGGGCCGAACGGCCTCGCCGTGACAGAGGCCACGCTGGCCGCCCTCGACGGCCACGCCGGCATCGACACCGTCATGCGAGCCGTGGAGACCGTCAGCGCCTACTTCATCGGCGCGATCAGACGCGAGATCACGAACCTCCGGGCCGAGCGCGCCACGGGCCTGTCCAAGCACGACTGGCAGCGCGCCTCCGGCCCGCGCGTGACAGAACTGCTGGCCACCGGCCGCTTCCCGGGCCTGGCCAAGGTCGTGCACGACAGCACGGACGTGGACGCCGAGACGTCCTTCACGACCGGCCTGGACTGGGTCCTGGACGCAGTGGACGCCAAACTCACCTGCCCGCCGGCGTGACGCTCCGTAAAACCTCGAGCGAAGTTGCGATCACGGGCGGTCCGGCACGGCCCCCGGCACCGTCCGGTACGAGGCGGCCGCGCTCCCCCCTACTCCCCCACCGCGTAACCCGGCACCGATGGCCATCGAACCGTCAGCACCACCGATTCCTCCTCAGCGACCCACGAGTGGTCGACTCCGTGCCCCCACACGACGTAATCGCCCTGCTCCTCCAGAAGGACGCTGCGGCCGGGCAGTTCAACGCGGAAGCGGCCACTGATCAGGACCAGGAGAGCCGTGCGGTGTTCGCCCTTCACCCGCTGCAGGCGTTCGTCGCCACGCGGGTGGACACCCCACTTGATCTCCACATCCTCGCTGTGGCGCGGGTCGCCTGCCTCCTTGAAGTGCCCGAGGAGCCACCCCCGGTCCAGTGCCGCATCCTTGCCCGCCTTGCCCACATACACGCTGTCGTTCACGAGGCCGGAGGCTAGCAGTTGGTAGCGGGCCTGGCAGCGACGACTGAGTGCACATCCGCGACCGGCACGCTCCCTCCCTCCCTCCCTCCCTCCCTCTCGAGTACCTCAAGCAGTGGGACGGAAAGGTGTACGGGTCCGGCTGCGACCGTAGTTCGCAAGCGCGTGGAAGGCGGCTTTGGGCTCCCACGGCAGACCCGGGAACGCGGTACCGATGCGGCCTCCGCCGAGGACCTTGACCACACCGAAGGACGCCTTGTCGAAGTCGTGGTCGGCGTCATCATCATCGTCGACGTGAGGAAGGTCGTAGCGGGCGAAGGTGTTGACGAAGGCCGCGTCGATGGCGGATTCGTCGAAGACGTCGATGAGTTCACGCAGGTAGCCGGCTTGCTCCTGTTCATCACGCGCGACGGGACGAGTAAATCCCACCGGGCGGGCGCGGTCGTCCCACGTGATGACGGCATCTCCGCGACCACCGACCTCTGCGGCCCCGCGGTAGGTGGTGCAGCCGAACTCGGTGACGGCGGCCGGCTTGCCGTGTGCGGTCAGTGCCCGCAGGCCGTCGGCGAGCCCGGCGGCGGTCTGTGCGTCTCGGTAGCCGGCGTCGGTGGCGACTATGTCGAACGGCACCCAGTCGACGCCCTCGAACGGGAGTGAGGCGTACCCGATCCGGCCGCCGAACCGGGAACGCACCGCAGCGACCGCCTCGCCGAGGAAGGCGTTGACCTGAGCGGGCAGCCCGGGCAACGCGGCTCGCAGCCTCTGCGGGTCGGTGAGGACGGCTGCGCGTTCCTCGAACGTGTCACCCGGGAGCAGGCCGACGGTGAAGAGCGAAATCTCCGAGCCGGTGAGGAAGACGACCTCGGCGCCTTCGCTCCGCAGCCGTTCGGCGCGCTCGGCGCTGTCAGTGAGGAAGTCGAGGAGTTCTCGGGTGGTGAGGCCGTTGGTGAACGGCGAATACCACACCTCCAGTTGAACGTCGGCCGCGTACCGGGCGGCGGTCTCGAGCCGGTCGCGGTCGCCGCCGGTGACGCGTACGGCGTCACAGCCCAGCTCGTTGCGGATGATCTGCATCTCGCGACGGACGACGGCGTGGTCGAAAGGCTCGCGGGTGGAGGTTCCCGCGGTGGTGAAGCCGGTGTCGTAGGTGATACCGAAGGTGCGCACGACGGGGTACTCTCCTCACGCTCTACGGTACACGCCGTACCGAATGAGGTACGCACCGTACCTTAGACACAGCTGGACACGGAATACATGACGCATTAGAGAGTACGATGCGTACCGTAGATCAGCTGGGCGGGGCGAGGGAGAACAGCCGGTGGCACGAGCGAAGGAACCGCGGCGGACCGCGGCGACACGGCGACATGGGGCCGAGCTGGAGGAGGCCATCCTGCACGCGGCTGCCGAGGTACTGAAGGAGTCCGGTGTCCCGGCACTGACGATGGACGAGGTGGCCCGGCGGGCCGGGACGAACAAGAACGCGCTGTACCGGCGTTGGCCCAACCGCGTCGCGCTCGGCGTGGCGGCCTACCGCCGACTGGCTGCGGCCGAGACCACGTTGCCGGACACCGGATCGCTGCGCGGCGACACCCTGGAGATGCTGCGGCGCGCGAACAGTACCTGGTCATCACGGTACGGGGAGATCCTGCGCGGCCTGATCGCGGCGGCCGGCAGCACTCCGGAACTCCTGGCCCAGCTGCGCGATCCGGCGGCGGACAGCGCGCACGAGGCGGCCTGGCTGACCTCGCTCGGCCGGGCGGTGGCCCGCGGCGACGCCACGCCAGAGGCACTGCACCCCCGAGTCGCGTACACACCCATGGCGCTGCTGCGCAACGAGTACGTGATGCTCGGAATCCCCGCCGTACCCGACGCCGTCCTCGTAGAGATCGTCGACGAGGTCTTTTTGCCACTGGTCCACGGACGGGACCCGCGCCAGTCGTGAGATCACACAGCGGGAAGGAGGCTGCGGCGCAGGGCCATCACCACGCACTGGTGGAGCCGGCGAGTCACCCTTCTAGGATGGCGGGCAGGGCGGAGCCGTAGCGCAGAGGTCGTCGCGCGCGGTCTCCAAAACCGCGAGGACGCCGGTTCGAATCCGGCCGGTTCCGCCTCTTCGCCCCATCCGGCGTGGCTGACGTGCACCGGCCGGTATCGAACCGGGCTCAACACTCGACGACCTGCCGACGAAGGCCGCAGCCGCCTGACCTGACCTGACCTGACCTGCTAGAATACTGACCATCACGCGAGCCTTCTCGGTGCGGAACCTATCCGCCGGGGAGGCTTTTTTCATGCCCGGGCCGCCTGCCCCGGCACCGGTGGGCCCAATTCGACGTGCTCGCCCTCCCGAGCGGCCTGAACTCGCCGCTTCCAACCACGCCTTCCGTTCCCCACCGCAAGAGGAGATCACAGTCATGAGCCCAGAAACGAACACCGCGGCAGCCAGGGGGACTTGGCAACTCGGCGACCTGACCGTCAACCGAGTCGGTTTCGGCGCGATGCGCCTGACGGGCACCACACCATTCGGCGACGGCATGCCGCGTGACCGCGAGCGGTCGATCGGCGTGCTCCGGCGGGCGGTCGAGCTCGGCGTGAACCACATCGACACCGCCGCGTTCTACTTCTCTGCGACGCGCTCCGCCAACGAACTGATCAACCGGGCGCTGGCGCCGTACCCGAAGGACCTGGTCATCACCACCAAGGTCTGGCCGGGCCGCGATCCCTCGGGTGCGTGGTGGTGGGCCGAGCCGGCGCAACTGCGCGGCCAGGTCGAGGAGAACCTCCGCCAACTCGGGCGCGATCACCTGGACGTGGTCAACCTACGCGTGCCGCCAAGCAGCCGGACCGGCTCGATCGGCGAGCACTTCGGCGTGCTGGCCGAGCTGCGCGAAGCCGGGCTGATCCGCCACCTCGGCATCTCCAACGCCACGTCAGACCAACTCACCGAGGCCCTGTCCATCGCCCCGGTCGTCTGCGTGCAGAACCCGTACGGAATCGGCGCGTCGAGCGAGGACCGGGCACTCCTGCGGCGCTGCGGTGAACTCGGCATCGCCTTCGTCCCGTTCTTCGCGATCGCCGGCCCCGGACGGGAGGCGGGCCCGGCTGCCGGTGACAACGAAGCGGTGTACGCCGTCGCCCGCGCGCACGGAGTGACCATCGCGCAGGTCCGGCTGGCCTGGACCTTGCAACAGGGACCGCACGTGCTCGCGATCCCCGGGACGGGCGATCCGGACCACCTCGCAGAGAACGTCGCGGCGGGCGCGCTACGACTCTCGGAAGAGGAGATGGGGCGCCTCACCTCGCTGTGGCCCGTCGGCGAATAGCGAGTCATCGGCCCCCATCGTGGCCGAGCACGTGGAAGCTCGTCCACCATCCGCGTATGAGCGTCCCCCATTGCCGTCAGACGTAGATGTCAAAGGCCCCCAACCATGATTGGTTGGGGGCCTTTGCACTGGTGGGCGCGGGCAGTTTCGAACTGCCGACATCTGCTTTGTAAGAGCAGCGCTCTACCCCTGAGCTACGCACCCGTGGATGAGGCAACAGGTTACATGGCTTGCGCCGCGCGTCGACAATCGGTTACTCGGGCGGCGGCGTACGGGGGATATCCCCACCCCCGAGACGGTAGCCGTCCGTATCGTCCCCGCCACGGGCGCTGCATACGGTGGAGGCACATCGGCAGCGCCAGCCAGGGGGATTCGATCACCATGACCATCCGCACCCGCACCCGCACCCGCACCCGCACCCGCACCCGCACCCGCACCAACGCCCTCGTGGCCGCCGGGGGCACCGTTCTGCTCGTCGGCGCGCTCAGTGGGTGTGGGAGTACCGACGTGGAGGGCGCCACCGCCGAGCACAAGTCGTTCGCGTACAGCGGGAAGGCGCTGACGATCGACGCGGAGAACTCCACCGTGGAGGTCGTACCCGCCGATGTGGAGCAGATCGAGGTGACCCGCAAGGTCGACGGGTGGGCGGTGCTCGGGAGTGGGCCGGACCCCGTGTGGAAGCTGGAGGGCGACAAGCTGACGCTTCGGGTGAACTGCGAGGCGCTGATCAGCGACTGCGGCGCCCAGCACCAGGTGAAGGTGCCTCGTGGGCTCGCCCTGACCGTGGATGCGGACAACGGGAAGGTCACCGCGTCCGGGTTCGGGACGCCGCTCAAGCTGTTCTCCGACAACGGCGGGGTCGTCGTGCGGGATGTCACCGGGCCGCTGGAGCTGAAGAGCGACAACGGTTCCGTGCGCGGCGAGCGGATCTCGGCGTCGTCCGTGGTGGTCCGGTCGGACAATGGTTCGGTGAAGCTCGACTTCAGCCGGGTGCCGAATCTGGTGGACACCGTCAGTGACAACGGACGCATCACCATCGACCTGCCGGCGGGCAAGAACCGGTACGCCGTGTCCGCTTCCGCCGACAACGGGCACGTCTCCGTGGGCGTGCCCCGCAGCGACGACAGCCCGCATACGGTGAAGGCGCACAGCGACAACGGCGAAGTCACCGTGCGAAGCGCGAACTAACAGGCCCGTGTGTTCGTCCTTACCTGGTGGGAGAATGTACCGGGCAGGGCGAATCAGCACGGGAGAGGGATGTGACGGCGACACACGCGAAGCCGCAGGCCAGAGCGGGTGGGAGTTCCGCCGTCAGTTCCGCCGTCAGTGATGTCCTCGTCAGTGATGTCCCCGTCGGGCGCCCCGGCCGCAGCGGGGGCGTGCGTGATGTCCTGCTGCTGATGCTGCTGCCCGTGCCGCTGCTCGCCGCGGCTGTGCCCGCCGCCTTCGCCGGGGGCGGTACGCGGCGCTGGTTCGGCGGGCGCGGGGAAGGGCAGCGGGCCGAGGCGCAGGCCGCGAAGGACGCTGCCGCCGAGGCCTTCTACGAGCTCGACACCGCCCAGCGCGATCTGCAGATCTCCATCGAGACCATCACGGCCGTGGACAGTTCCCCCGCCGCCCGGAAGGCCGTCGACGACTTCGCCGCTCTGGGGCGGCGCATCGACGAGGCCAGCAACACGTACATCACGGCCGTCGACGCGCACGACCTCGACCGGGACGATCTTGAGCCTGCCGTCGCCTCCCGTGCCAAGGCCGAGCTGTCCTCGGCCAAGGACGAGCTCGTACGGGTCAAGGGCGAGCTGGACCGTTTCGCCGCGGGGCTCGGGCCGCTGCTGGGGACCGCCGAGACGCAGCTTGCCCGGCTCGCCCCCGCCGTGGAGCGGGCGCGGCAGGCGCTCCTGGCCGCGAGCAATGCTCTCGACGCGGTGCGGGCGTCCGGACTGCGGGCGGAGGATCTCGCCGCGCGGCTGGCCGCCCTCGCCCCCGAGCTGACCAAGCTCAACCAGGGCGCCGGCCGGCACGGTGTGCCCGAGACGCTGCAACGCGCCGATCAGGTGCTGCGCGATGCCGAGGCCGTACGGGCCGAGGCGGCGCAGTTGCCCGAGCGGGCCGCCGAGATCGACAGGCGCCTGGTGACGCTGCGTACACGGGCTCAGGCGCTGACGACCAGGTCCGCCTCCGTCGAGCCCGTGCTCAGCGAGCTTCGGCGGCGCTTCTCGGCGGCGTGCTGGCAGGACCTCCAGCCGGTTCCCGAGCAGGCGGCCGTCAATGTGCGCCAGGCCGAGGAGAAGCTCAAGGAGGCCGCGAAGGCGCGCGACGAGCAGCGCTGGGCGGATGCCACCTCGCGGTTGAGTACGGTACGGGCCCTGCTCAACGCCACGGACGAGGCGGTGTCCGCGGCCGGTGACCGGCTGCAGCGGCTGGACGCCGTCGCCAAGGACCCGCAGCAGGAGATCCAGCGCACCCGGTTCGCGGTCCGCGACGCGCAGCGCCTCGCCATGGCCGGGCGGCACACGCCCGAGCCGCGCCACGCCCGGCCGCTCGACGACGCGGTGGCCCGGCTCGACCAGGCCGTCACGGCCCTCGACGGTCGCCATCCCGACTACTGGCACTTCCTGACCGTGACGGAGGGCGTCCGGCAGACCGCCGCGCGCGTCGTCTCCGACATCCGTGAGGAGCGCGGCGCCGGCACCTGACAGGCGGCGGAACGGAACCGCGCACACGGCCGCCCTGACGTGCGGCGGCCGCGGCCCCGCGTGATCCTGGTAGTACGTGAAGGAGGCCCCATGGCCACGCATGTACTGCGTCCCGCACGGCGGCCGGCCGCCCACCGCAGACCCACCCGTAAGGCCGCCCTGCTCGATGAGCAGCTGCCCGTGGACCACCGGCTCAGCCGCGTCTACCGGATCGGTGCCGGGGTGATGGGGCTGGTACTGCTCGCCTTCGGCATTCTCGGGCTGATCGACAAGGTCGGCTTCTTCGATACCGGCGGCGACACCGTCGCGGGCCTGAGCACCAACGGTGCGCTCAGCGTGCTGTCGATCTGTGTGGGGCTGCTGTTGTTCGTCGGGATGGTCATCGGCGGCAACTTCGCCTCGACGCTCAACATGGTGCTGGGCATCGCCTTCATCCTCAGCGGCTTCGTCAATCTCGCCCTGCTGGACACCGGGCTCAACTTCCTCGCCTTCCAGATCCAGAACGTGCTCTTCAGCTTCGTGGTGGGGCTGATGCTGATGATGTTCGGGATGTACGGACGCGTCAGCGGCGGGCTCCCCCATGACAACCCGTACTGGCGGTCCCGTCATCCCGAGGAGGTCGAGCGTGAGGAGCGGCGCGCACGGCGGCGCGCGATGAGAGAGATGCCCGTCGCCCGGCCCGGCGGCTCGTCCGGCCGATAGCCTGGGGCCATGCCTCGTTACGAGTACCGCTGCCGCTCCTGCGGAGACACCTTCGAGCTCAGCCGTCCGATGGCCGAGTCCTCGGCCCCCGCCTCCTGCCCCGCCGGGCACGAGGACACCGTGAAGCTTCTCTCCGCCGTCGCCGTGGGCGGCTCGGCCGGTTCGGCTCCCGCGCCCTCGGCCGGTGGTGGCGGCGGGGGTTGCTGCGGTGGGGGCTGCTGCGGCTGAGCCGTCCCGCCCGTCCGCCCCTGCCTCAACGCCCCGGCTGCCTTCCGCTACCGCTTGCGCGACAGCGTCAGTCCGTCCGACACCGTGAGCATCACACTGTCCATCCGCGGGTCGGCGGACACGTGGTTGTTGAACTCCTGGATGGCCGCCGCCCCGCCGGTCGCCCGCGGGTCCGTCACGCCGCCGTGGAAGAGCACGTTGTCCGTGGTGATGACGCCGCCCTGACGCATCCGGGGCACCAGTTCCTCCCAGTACGCGATGTAGTTGCCCTTGTCCGCGTCCAGGTAGGCGAAGTCGATGTGCGGTTCCGCGGGCATGGCCCGCAGTGTGTCGAGGGCCGGGGCGATCCGTAGTTCGATGCGGTCGGCGACGCCTGCCTTCGCCCAGGCCTCCCGGCCGTAGGCGGTCCACTCCTCCGAGACGTCGCACGCGATCAGCCGGCCGCCGGCCGGCAGCGCCTGGGCCATCGCCAGCGCGGAGAAGCCGGTGAAGGTGCCGACCTCCACGATGTGCCGGGCTCCGGTCAGCCGTACGAGGAAGGCGAGCAGTGGGCCCTGTTCCTCGGCCGACTGCATGCCGGCGTGGTCGGGAAGTCTGGCGTAGGTGGTCTCCACGAGGTCTCGCTGGACCTCGTCCAGTGGCGGGTTGTGCGCCAGCATGTACGCGTACAGCTCGTCCGTGATCCTGGTTTCGTTGCCCTTGGTCATCGCGCCGCTCCCCGCTCGCCCGAGTGCTCCGCCGACCGGCGGGAACGCGGTGACTGTAGTCGCCGGGCGGAGCCGGTTCGAGCGCTTACCGCGGCGCGTCGAGGGTCGGCCTGCGCGGCTCCGACGCGTCGAGGAAGCGTCGCAGGATCTCCTCGCCCGCGGCCACCCCGCTCTCGGCGGTCACCTCCACGTGCGGGGCGCTCCAGCCCGCGTCGGCCAGTTCGCCGTGGCCGGGGCGCCAGCCCCGGTCGGCGGCGAGCAGCAGGTCGGCGTCGAGGAGGGAGTCGCCCGCGGCCAGGGTGAGCGTGGCGCCGGTGCGGCCGGCGACCTCGCGCATCGCCGCGCTCTTGGTGAGCGGACGCGGTACGACGTAGATCTTGCGGCCCTGCAGCGAGACGCTCCAGCCGCGCGGTTCCGCCCAGGCGGCGAGTTCCTTCGTCCAGTCGGCCGGCAGCAGTGACCGCTCGACGACGAGGTAGGCGAAGAGGTCCTCGGCGACCCGTTCCTTGAGCAGCCAGGCAGGGTCGGCGGCGGTGACGAGATGCGCGCGGACCTCGTCGAGCGAGGCGCACTCCTCGGCCAGCCGGCCGGCCACGGTGCGCTGCCAGCCCGGGTCGGACACGCCGTTCACGAGGATGTGGCCGCCGTTGGCGCAGATCGCGAACTCGGCTGCGGGGCCGGGGAGATGGATGCGGTGGTACTGCTCGCGGGTGCGGGTCGTCGTCGGTACGAAGACCGTGGAGGCCGAGCGCGTCAGTTCGTCGAGCAGGGCCGCGGCCGTCTCGGTGACGTACGAGAGGGGCTTCTTGTCGTACACCTCGACGCAGAGCAGGCGGGGGGCGTCGGCGTCCGGCATCGGGAGCTGGAGGGCCGCCGCGGAGTAGATGAGGGTGCGGTCGAGGTCGCTGGCGACCAGCGTTACGGGGGTGCTCACTTGGACTCCACCGCCTTGCCGTCCGCACCGGTCGCCCCGCGCGTGTACTTCGGGTGGATCAACCCGACGCAGGTGTACGGGAGTTCGTCGACCTCCTCGACCGGGACGCCGCGCTGCTGTGCGAGCAGCCTGATGTGTCCGAGGTCCGCGCCCGCGCCGCGCTTGGCGAGGATCTTCCACGGGACGCGGCGCAGCAGGACGCGGGTGGTCTCGCCGACGCCCGGCTTGACCAGGTTCACGTCGTGGATGCCGTACTCCTCGCTGATGCGCTCCACCGCGGCCCAGCCCTCCCAGGTCGGTGCGCGGTCGGCGGCGAGCAACTCCTTGACCTCGGCTTCCACGGCGTCGGCCGCCTCGCCGAACCGGTCGGTGACGGTGTCGAGGAAGTGGCCGGAGACATCGGATCCGGCGAGTTCCCGGTAGAACTTCGCGCCGTGGAAGTCGTCGGGCCCGACGAGGTCGGAGCGCAGGACCGTACGGGAGATCAGTCCGGACACCGTGGAGTTGAGGCAGGCGGACGGGATCAGGAAGTCCTCGCGGGTGCCGTACGTGCGGACGCAGCCGCCGGGGTCGGCCAGGACCGCGATCTCCGGGTTGAAGCCTTCGGTCCCGTCGGAGTCCTCGAACTCGGCGATCGCCGCGGCCAGTTCGCGGGTGATGGCGCCCTTGCCGGTCCAGCCGTCGACGAAGACGACGTCGGCCGGGTTGTGGTGGGCGGCCAGCCAGCGCAGGGCGTTGGCGTCGATGCCGCGGCCGCGCACGATCGAGACGGCGTAGTGCGGCAGGTCGATGCCGTGCCGGAGGTGGGCCCAGCGGCGCATCAGTACGCCGACGGGGGTGCCGGCGCGGGCCAGCGAGACGAGTACGGGGCGGGGGCCGCGCTCGGCGAGGACCGTCTCGGTGACCGTGCCGACGGCGCGGGCGATGCGGGCCGCCGACAGGTCCAGGGCCGCCTTGAACAGGTCCTGGTACTCCTCGGACGGCTGGTACTCGACCGGCAGCGACTCGGCGTAGTGAGCGCCACCGCTCTGTATCGCCTCCTCGCGCTCCTCGGTGGGCGCCTCCAGCTGGGTGTCCGACAGGTCCTGGAGCAGCCAGCCGACCTCGTCCGGCGCGTAGGAGGAGAAGGCGGGGCCGCGGAGGGGCTCGGGCAGCATGGAGGGGTCTTCCTGCCGATGGGGCCGATGGGGCCGGTGGGGGGCGTACGACGGTGACGGCTCGGCGGCGCCGGCCCCGGGCGGTGCGTACGAGGGGACGACCGCCAGCAGGACGTGGGCGGTGTGCGGGGTGAGCTGCCGCACCAGGCCGCGGTGGCCGTGCAGCGCGTCGGTGTCGGCGGTGGAGTCGACGACGAGGACCACGGCGTCGAAGTCGCCGCCCGCGACGTTGTACGCGTAGCGGTCGCCGGGGCCGTCGGCCGGGTCGTCGTGGGCCGGGAAGACCAGCCGGGTGCGTATCGCATAGCCCGGGTGGTCCACGGCGAGGACCGGGGAGCGGGTCGTCGTGGAGTAGCTGACCTCGGCGCCGATGCGCTCCTCCAGGGCCGCGCCCAGGCGCAGGGGCGCGTACATCAGCTCCTCGAAGCCGAGGACCAGGACCCGGCGGGGGCCCTCGCCGAGCGCCTGCGCGATGCGGTCCGCCATGGCGGGGAGTGCGGGTTCCAGGAGGGCGCGGTGTGCGGGGGTGAATCCGTGCCGGCCGCCGTCGGGCACCTCGGCGGGCCACTGGAGGTCGATCCGTGTGCAGGGGCGGGGAAGGTGGGCCGCTCCTCCGGGCTGCTCCGTCAGGGCCTGCGCCGCTTCCTGCTCGGCGACCAGCGCCTGCCCCTTCTCCAGGACCCCTTCCGGGAGGCTGACCGTGCCCGTGTTGCGCGCCACCAGGTCGACCCGGGCGCCGATCTCCTCGGCGAACTCGGCGAGCCGCCCCCGGTCGGCCGGTGAGCGCATGTCGACCAGGGCCACGATGACGTACCGCTTGCGGGGGTAGAGCTCGTGCAGGGCGCGGATGGTGTTGAGGACGGTGTTGCCGGTGGAGAACTCGTCGTCCACGAGGACGAGGGTCGCGTCCGTGGAGCCGCCCGCGTCCCCCGCCAGCAGATCCGGGTCCTCCGGGAGCAGCAGGTGTGAGGTGGCGTGGGAGTGCGACTCCTCGAAGCCGCCCGCCCGCGCCACGCCCTCGACGGGGCGTCGCGTCGAGTGGAGGTAGGGCGCCGATCCGAGGCCGTCGGCGACTGCGTGCCCCAGGCCGGTGGCCGTTTCCGCGTAGCCGAGTACGACCGCGTGCCGTGTCCCGTCCTCGCCGAGCAGCTCGCGCACCCGGTGACCGAGCTCGACTCCGGCGCCGTACACGACCGAGGGGCGCTGCGGCACGTGCTTGCCGAGCACGTTGGACACGAGCAGATGCGCCCGCTTGGGGTTGCGCCGCAGGGCGAGGCCCAGCAGCTCACGGAGCTCCCCGTCGCCCACCAGTTCGACGCCCAGCCGCTCCGCGACCCAGCTACCCGACCACACCACGTTCGCCGTCTCTTTCCGTTGGCCTGTCACGCGCACCCGTTCGCCGGGGCCCGTCCGTGCATCACGCGCCCGCGCTCGCGGGCCCACCGCTCATTCCGCGAGGCTCGCCGCCAGCAGGTCCACGAAGCCGACGTCCTCCTTCGCCACACCGAAGACCTCGGCCCGCCGCAGCGTCCGTTCGGCCCAGGCGCGGTGCGGCTTCACTTCGTTCATCTTGTTCGTGTACGACGAGCGCAGCACCCCGCCGCCGTCGCGGTCCGGCCGCAGGATGTCCTGGGCGTCGCTGAACTCCTCGTGACTGACCACGGACAGCGCGTGCACGGGGGCGACGTGCGACGGGTGGATGCAGGTCTTGCCGAGCAGGCCGTTGGCCCGGTCGAGCTCGATCTCCCGCAGCAGCCCGTCCAGGTCGTGCTCGATCAGGGCCGTACGCAGTTCCTCCGCCCGGCCCTCCAGGAAGGGGCTGCGGCGCAGCTGTGGCTTGAACATGCGCTCCTGGAGCCTGAAGTACTCCCACACGGGGCCGGTGATGGTGAAGCCCGTGCCGTCCGCCCGGCCCAGCACGTTGACCACGTCGGAGATCACGTTGCTGACGATCCGGACGTCGTACGCCGTCATGTCGGGCGCGCGGCGGAGTCCGTACGCCGAGCAGAAGTCGGTGACGCCGAGCCGCAGCGCAAGCACCCGGTCGCGGTAGGTGTCGACGGTGCGGGCGATCTTCTGGAGGGACTCGTGGCGGGTCTCCAGATGCAGCAGCTCGGGGGATTCGAGCACGGGCATGGCGAAGAGCCGCCGGCTTGCGGCGGACTCGGCCTTGGCGAGCGCTTCCATGAACGGGACGCCACGCTCTTGCGTGAACTTGGGAAGTACAAAACCGGACAACAATCGGACGGATTCGCCGAGGCGGCGCACGAGGTCGGTGATCTGGTCCGGTTCGCGGACGCGGATGAACAGCAGCGGCAGCTCGCCGCCGCGTCCCGCGAGGTCGGCGAACTGCCTGACCAGGTTCCCCTCGGCGCCCGGCACCTCCGAGTCGTCGATCGAATCCTCCAGGCACAACACCATGGAGACGACTCCGCGGCCTGCCTGCTTGATGACGTCGTCGGCGAGCCGGGGCCGGGTGGCGGGGCTGTAGAGCGTGGCGCCCAGGGCGGCCGCGAGGACGGGGGCCGGGGAGCCGGCGTCGAAGTCGCACGGCTCCCGGAAGAACAGATCGCCCCTCGCAGCTGGTGCAATATGCCCGAAATGACGCATGTGATTCCCCCCGTACTACCTGGCCGGCCGGACAACGTGTGGCCGGTAATAGTACGTACGGACGGGTGTCGGCAGTTCCCTGCCCACATGAATTCCGGGTAACTCGTCCATTTAGCGATGGTTCCGAAGGGCACGGAGGGGCCCGTTCCGACATTCCCGCGACACACGGCTTGCGACCCCCGCGTTGTCCGCACGGGCAGCCAGCAGGCAGGATGACCGGCATGACGCACGCGATGGTGAAAGGCTCGAACGTCCCCCTCGACGCCATGGCCGTACGGGCCGTGCTGCGCTGGACCCCGGGCACCGGGGTCCCCGATGTGGACGCCTCGGCCCTGCTGCTCGGCTCCGGCGGCCGCGTGCGCTCCGACGAGGACTTCGTCTTCTACAACCAGCCCCGCCACCCCTCCGGCCTGGTACGACGGCTGCCGAAGCGAAGCCTGCCCGAGGGCCTGACGGACACCATCGAGGCCGATCTGAACGCACTCGACCCCTCGGTCGACCAGGTCGTCATCGCCGCGTCCTCCGACGGGGCCGCATTCGAACAGGTGCGCGATCTCCGCATCCTGCTGTACGACGCCGCGGTGACGGGCGGCGAACCGCTCGCCGTCTTCGACGTGCGGCCGGAGACGGGCGAGGAAACCGCGATCATCTGCGGCGAGCTGTACCGGCGCGGCGATGGCTGGAAATTCCGGGCCGTGGGACAGGGCTACCCGACCGGTCTCATCGGTCTCGCGACCGCCTTCGGCATCTCGGTGGACGAGTCGGAGGCCGCCGCCGGGCCCGGTCCGACGCCGCCGCCCGCTCCCGCGTTCCCGCCCGCACCGGCGCCCGGCCCCGACGCACAGGCCACGGTCCAGCACCAGCAGCCCTCGTACGGCTATCCACAGCCCGCTGCGGCCCCTGCGGCGCCCGCCTACGGCTACCCGCAGCCGGCGTCCGCACAGCCCGCCTACGGCTATCCACAGCCCGCGGCGGCGGCAGCGCACGCACCCGACCCGAATTTCGTCCTGCCACCGCAAGGGCCGCAGTTCATACGGCCCTGACCCGCCGCGCCGGCCCATCCCTCACGCACGCGTCTTGTAGCCGCGCCCCCACTGCATGCCGTACCCGTACAGCCGGTCCAGTTCGGACTGGAAGCCGTACACGAACTTCACCTCGCGCCGCACGATCAGCTCGCCCTTGACGTTCTCCAGCGTGAACACGGCACACGAGCGGGCCTGCGGGGCCCGCTCCTCCAACTCGATCTCGATGCGCGGCCCGTTGCCCGGGTAGAGCGTCACCTTCGCGTGCGTACGCTCGAAGGCCGGCGTCTGGTCGTAGATGTAGACGAAGAACAGCATCCGCTTGATCTGTTCGCGCTGGTCGAGGTTGACGTAGACGGTCTCCCCGGACGCCGACCCGAAACGGTCGTCCCCGCTGAGCTTGATGTACGGCGGCCCGTTCAGATCACCGAGCAGATTGCCGAGCGGCTGCACCACGCCCTTGGTGCCGTCCGTCAGCTCGTACATGCAGCCCAGGTCCAGGTCGACGTTGGCCACGCCCTGGGTGTGCGCCTGGACCACATCCGGCTGGAAGAGCTTCAGCGGCCGCAGCAGCCGGCCGCTCTGCCGCGACCGGCCCTCGATGTCGGACGTCCGCATCTGCCAGGAGAGGTTGACCCGGAGGTTGCCGGTCAGCGCGCCCTGCTTGGTGAGGGAGACCGTGGCGTGCCGCCTGGAGAGCACGATGGAGTTGGTGGCCGCGCTTCCCGACTCGAACTGCGCTTCCCGCCCCGGCCACAGGCTGTTCCAGAACGCCATCCCGAACCCCCACACATGTCGGCCCCACCTGTCGCACGCGGCACGTGCGACGCACGCACCGCTGCGGGGCGGCTCCGGGCCGGATCCGGGTGTTCCCCGGATCCGTTGCCGTACGAGCCGCCCCGCAGAGAGCGTTCCTCATTCCCTACCGGGTCACACCCCGGCGGAGACTTCCGTACTGCCTTCGCCTCCATCGGCCGCGATCGCCTTGTTGCGCCGGACCGAGGACCAGAAGGACCAGCCGATCAGGATGATGCCGACGGAACCCGTGATGAGCTCGTGGATCTCGTACTGGATCGTGACGAGCAGGATGATGGCCAGGGCGCCGATCGCGTAGTGCGCGCCGTGCTCCAGGTAGACGTAGTCGTCCAGGGTGCCCTGGCGGACCAGGTAGACCGTGAGCGAACGGACGTACATGGCGCCGATACCGAGACCCAGGGCCATCAGCACGATCTCGTTGGTGATGGCGAAGGCGCCGATGACGCCGTCGAACGAGAAGGACGCGTCGAGCACTTCCAGGTAGAGGAACATGAAGAACGCGGCCTTGCCGGAGAGGGCGATCGCGGAGATGTTCTTGCCCGTCCGCTTGGCCTCTTCCTCGGCCTCGTGTTCGCGTTCCTCCTCCTCTTCGAGCTTGTTCTCGAAGAAGCCGGAGAGACCGCCGACGATGAGGTACGTGATCAGACCCGCGATGCCCGCGAGCATGACCGTCTCGGCCTTGTCCGCGTGTCCGCCGCCGTGCTGGTGCGCCTTGGACGCGAAGGTCAGGGCCGAGATCAGCAGGACGATCAGCGCGATGCAGACCGACAGCATGTCGACCTTGCCGAGCTTGGCGAGCGGGCGCTCGATCCAGCGCAGCCACTGGATGTCACGGTCCTCGAAGATGAAGTCGAGGAAGATCATGAGCAGGAACATGCCACCGAAGGCGGCGATCGCCGGGTGGGCGTCGGTGACCAGTTCCTTGTATCGGTCCGGGTCGTTGAAGGAAAGATCGATTGCCTCGATCGGTCCCAGCTTGGCAGTGATGGCCACGATCACGACGGGGAATACCAGCCGCATACCGAAGACCGCGATGAGCACACCGACCGTGAGGAAGATCTTCTGCCAGAAGGCACTCATCTTCTTCAGGATTCCGGCGTTGATCACCGCGTTGTCGAAGGACAGCGAGATCTCCAGGACGGAAAGGATCGCCACCACTCCGAAGGCTTCCCACCCCCCGTAGAACCACGCTGCGACCAGGCCGATCGCGGTAATCGCGAACGACCAGCCGAAGGTTTTCAGAAGCACTGGCTACCCCATCATGTGTGTAACGGGTCTCCCCCGAAGAGCACGGGGCTCCCCCGCGCCGTGCGCGGCTTTACGAAACGTTGACCCCGAAGTCTAGAGCGATGCCGCGCAGCCCCGACGCGTACCCCTGTCCTACTGCACGGAACTTCCACTCACCGTTGTAGCGGTACAGCTCACCGAAGATCATCGCGGTCTCCGTGGAGGCGTCCTCGCTGAGGTCGTAACGCGCGAGTTCCTGGCCGTCGGCCTGGTTGACCACGCGGATGAACGCATTGCTGACCTGGCCGAACGTCTGCCCGCGATTGTCGGCCTCATGGATGGAGACCGGAAAAACGATCTTGTCGCAATGGGCCGGAACCTCGTTGAGGTTCACGATGACCGACTCGTCGTCGCCTTCACCCTCACCCGTGAGGTTGTCACCGGTGTGCTCGACGGAGCCGTCGGGGCTCGTGAGGTTGTTGTAGAACACGAACCATTCGTCGCCGAGCACCCGGCCCGACTGGCACAGCAGTGCGCTGGCGTCGAGGTCGAAGTCCGCCCCCGTCGTGGATCGTGCGTCCCAGCCGAGGCCGATGAGCACCTGGGTGAGATTGGGTGCGGCCTTGGAGAGGGAGACATTGCCTCCCTTGGCGAGCGTGACGCCCATGGTGTGTCCTCCCCGAGTCGATGAACCGTTGATGAACCCGTTGAACCGGCGAAACGGCGAACCGGCGAACCGGCGAACCGGCGAAACGCTGAACCGGTGAATCCGTCTGTTGAGCGCGTCCGGCGCCGCACAGGGTGCGGCGCCGGACGGGACATGCTGAAGGCCTGTCCGGGGCCGGGGCCCCGGACCGCTTGCTAGACGTTGACGCCGAAGTCCTGCGCGATGCCGCGCAGACCCGAGGCGTAGCCCTGACCGATGGCGCGGAACTTCCACTCCGCACCGTTGCGGTACAGCTCGCCGAAGACCATGGCGGTCTCCGTCGAGGCGTCCTCGCTGAGGTCGTACCGTGCGAGCTCGGTGTTGTCCGCCTGGTTGACCACGCGGATGTACGCGTTGCGCACCTGGCCGAAGCTCTGCTGGCGGGACTCGGCCTCGTAGATCGAGACCGGGAAGACGATCTTGTCGACGTCGGCCGGGACACCGGCCAGGTTCACCTTGATGACCTCGTCGTCGCCCTCGCCCTCACCGGTGAGGTTGTCACCGGTGTGCTCGACGGAACCGTCGGGGCTCTTGAGGTTGTTGAAGAAGACGAAGTTGCCGTCGTTGCCGACCTTGCCCTCGGCGTTCGTCAACAGGGCGCTGGCGTCGAGGTCGAAGTCTCCGCCGGTGGTGGTACGAGCATCCCAGCCCAGACCCACGATGACCGCGGTCAGGTTGGGCGCGGCCTTGGTCAGCGAGACGTTGCCGCCCTTGCTGAGGCTGACTCCCACGAGTCCTCCCATTGGTTTCTTTGGGGGCCGGCCGGTGCCGGCGCCTCCACGTCGTGTTGGCATCCGATCAACGAGTGGATCCTAGTGACCGGTTCCCGGCCAAAACAGGCTTTTGGCCGGAGGTCGCCCCGAGATCCACCCGATCTCGGATCAGAGGGCGCCGAGCGCCTTGATGTACTCGTTGAGGTCGCGCGCGTCGGGCAGGCCGTTGACGACCGTCCAGCGCACCACGCCCTCCTTGTCGATGATGAAGGTTCCGCGCACCGCACAGCCCTTGTCCTCGTCGAACACGCCGTACGCACGCGAGGTCTCGCCGTGCGGCCAGAAGTCCGAGACGAGCGGGTACTCCAGGCCCTCCTGCTCGGCGAAGACGCGCAGCGTGTGGATGGAGTCGTTGGAGACGGCGATCAGCTGCGTGTCGTCGTTCTCGAAGGTGGGCAGCTCGTCGCGGAGCGCGCAGAGCTCGCCCGTGCAGACGCCGGTGAAGGCGAACGGGTAGAACAGCAGCACCACGTTCTTCTCGCCGCGGAAGTCAGAGAGCTTCACGGTCCGGCCGTGGTTGTCCTTCAGCTCGAAATCCGGGGCCTTGGTGCCGACCTCGATCGCCATGAAACGCGTCCCTTCGCTACGTCGCCGGGCTGGGCTGTCCGGGTGACTCCCACCCTACGCAGAGGCGCCGGGCGGCCGTGCAGCACCCGTGGAAGGTTCCTGCGGACGTGCGGGGGGCTCGTGGGGGCCGTGCCGGGGAATGTACGAAGGCCCCGAACGGCGTGATGCCGTCAGGGGCCTTCAGGGGGGAGTGCGGTTCAGCGCTTGGTCTTGGCCGCCTTCGGCGTGACCAGACGGCTGCCCGTCCAGTCCTTGCCCGCACTGATGCTCTTGGTCTGGGCGAGACCGGCTGTCTGAGAAGCCTCGTTGATGTCGCTCGGCTCGACGTATCCGTCACGGCCGGTCTTCGGCGTCATCAGCCAGACCGTACCGCCGTCCTCGAGCAGACCAATGGCATCCACCAGCGCGTCCGTAAGGTCGCCGTCCTCGTCGCGGAACCAGAGCAGGACGACGTCTGCGACGTCGTCGTACTCCTCATCGACGAGTTCCTGGCCGGTAGTGGCCTCAATGCCCTCACGGAGCTCCAGCTCGACGTCGTCGTCGTAGCCGATCTCCTGGACCACCTGTCCGGGCTCGAACCCCAGGCGTGCTGCCGGGTTGGTCCGCTCCTCCGCGTGGTCCGCGGTCGCGCTCACGGGTTGCCTCCTGATCATGTTTCGGAAAATGCTTCAGCCACGCGCGTGCGCGGGGCGTTGGCCGTAGTCCACACGGGAGCGGCGGATCGCGCAAGTACCCAGCGTACGAGACCGCCTAAACGGTGACGTTCCCTGCCACGTCGCCGCCCTGTCGGCGGTCCCCTGCGGGAGCCGGCGCTGCCGTCCACACCCTTTACGTCCTTGAACAGCTTATGCGGTTTCGGTCCGGCAAACGGAGTCGAACAGCATTCGGGAACGTATGGACCCCTTGGGCGTATGGTTGCGGTTTGGCCCGACCCATCCTGCCCGATGCCTCCCGCCCGGCCGGATACCCGCTCCGGCGCGGCCCGTGCGCCCGTCCGGGACACGGCTTCGCCACACCGGCGGTTACCTCTCGGTAGAGATGACGTTTGCGTCCTCGCGGTACACGATGGGATGGCGTACGCGCAGACACACCGGGGGGACGCCTCCCGTGCCCAGGCCCCGTAGAGCAGCACCGAACAGCGAAGGAACAGCGTGGCTTCCGGATCCGATCGCAACCCGATCATCATTGGCGGCCTTCCGAGTCAGGTCCCGGATTTCGATCCCGAAGAGACCCAGGAATGGCTCGACTCCCTCGACGCCGCCGTCGACGAGCGAGGCCGTGAGCGGGCCCGCTACCTCATGCTCCGGCTCATCGAGCGCGCGCGCGAGAAGCGTGTCGCCGTGCCGGAGATGCGCAGTACGGACTACGTGAACACGATCGCCACGAAGGACGAGCCGTTCTTCCCCGGCGACGAGGAGATCGAGCGCAAGGTCCTCAACGCGACACGCTGGAACGCGGCCGTAATGGTGTCGCGTGCGCAGCGTCCCGGGATCGGCGTGGGCGGTCACATCGCCACGTTCGCTTCCTCCGCCTCGCTGTACGACGTGGGTTTCAACCACTTCTTCCGCGGCAAGGACGACGGCCGGGGCGGCGACCAGATCTTCTTCCAGGGGCATGCCTCCCCCGGGATCTACGCCCGCGCCTTCCTGCTGGACCGGCTGAGCGAGGCGCAGCTCGACGCGTTCCGCCAGGAGAAGTCGAAGGCGCCGAACGGCCTGTCCAGCTATCCGCACCCGCGGCTGATGCCGGACTTCTGGGAGTTCCCGACCGTGTCGATGGGCCTCGGCCCGCTCGGTGCGATCTACCAGGCGCGGATGAACCGCTACATGCAGGCGCGCGACATCGCCGACACCTCCGACTCGCATGTCTGGGCGTATCTCGGTGACGGCGAGATGGACGAGCCGGAGTCGCTCGGCCAGCTCTCCATCGCCGCCCGCGAGGGCCTGGACAACCTGACCTTCGTCGTCAACTGCAACCTGCAGCGCCTCGACGGCCCGGTGCGCGGCAACGGCAAGGTCATCCAGGAGCTGGAGTCGCAGTTCCGCGGCGCCGGATGGAACGTCATCAAGCTGGTCTGGGACCGCTCCTGGGACCCACTGCTGGCGCAGGACCGTACGGGCATCCTGGTCAACAAGCTGAACACGACGCCGGACGGCCAGTTCCAGACGTACGCCACCGAGACGGGTGCGTACATCCGGGACCACTTCTTCGGTGACGACCCGCGGCTGCGGGACATGGTCAAGGACATGTCCGACCAGCAGATCCTGCACCTCGGGCGTGGCGGGCACGACCACAAGAAGGTCTACGCGGCGTACGCGGCGGCCAAGGCCCACAAGGGCCAGCCGACGGTGATCCTTGCGCAGACGGTCAAGGGCTGGACGCTGGGGCCGAACTTCGAGGGCCGCAACGCGACCCACCAGATGAAGAAGCTCACCGCCGAGGACCTCAAGCGTTTCCGGGACCGGCTGCACATCCCGATCGCGGACAAGGATCTGGAGGACGGCAACCCGCCGTACTACCACCCGGGCCGTGACTCGGAGGAGATCCAGTACATGCACGACCGCCGCAAGGGTCTGGGCGGTTACGTCCCGACCCGTGTGGTGCGGGCGAAGCCGCTGGTCCTGCCCGAGGACAAGACGTACGCGACCGCGAAGAAGGGTTCGGGTCAGCAGTCGATCGCCACCACCATGGCGTTCGTCCGCATCCTGAAGGAACTCATGCGGGACAAGGAGATCGGCAAGCGTTTCGTGCTGATCGCGCCTGACGAGTACCGCACCTTCGGCATGGACGCGTTCTTCCCGAGCGCGAAGATCTACAACCCGCTCGGCCAGCAGTACGAGTCGGTGGACCGCGATCTGCTGCTCGCGTACAAGGAGTCGCCGACCGGGCAGATGCTGCACGACGGCATCTCCGAGGCGGGCTGCACGGCCTCGCTGATCGCCGCGGGTTCGGCGTACGCCACGCACGGCGAGCCGCTGATCCCGGTGTACGTCTTCTACTCGATGTTCGGTTTCCAGCGCACGGGTGACCAGTTCTGGCAGATGGCCGACCAGCTCGCGCGCGGCTTCGTGCTGGGCGCGACCGCCGGTCGTACGACGCTGACGGGTGAGGGTCTCCAGCACGCGGACGGCCACTCGCAGCTGCTCGCGTCGACGAACCCGGGCTGTGTCGCGTACGACCCGGCGTTCGGGTTCGAGATCGCGCACATCGTCAAGGACGGTCTGCGCAGGATGTACGGCGAGAACAGTGAGGACGTCTTCTACTACCTCACTGTCTACAACGAGCCGATCCAGCACCCGGCCGAGCCCGCCGACGTGGACGTCGAGGGCATCCTGGCGGGCGTCCACCGCTACAGCAGCGGCGAGAAGGGCGAGATCCCGGCCCAGATCATGGCGTCCGGCGTGGCGGTCCCCTGGGCGGTCGAGGCGCAGCGCATCCTCGCCGACGAGTGGAACGTGAGGGCGGACGTCTGGTCGGCGACGTCCTGGAACGAGCTGCGGCGCGAGGCCGTCGACGTGGAGCGGTACAACCTGCTGCACCCGGAGGAGGAGCAGCGCGTCCCGTACGTGACGCGGAAGCTGTCGGGTGCCCAGGGGCCGTTCGTGGCGGTCTCGGACTGGATGCGGTCCGTGCCGGACCAGATCGCCCGCTGGGTGCCCGGTGCGTACCAGTCGCTGGGTGCGGACGGGTTCGGCTTCGCGGACACGCGGGGCGCGGCACGGCGGTTCTTCCACATCGACGCGCAGTCGATCGTCCTGGCGGTGCTCACCGAGCTCGCGAAGGCGGGGAAGATCGACCGTTCGGCGCTGAAGATCGCTGTCGACCGTTACGACCTGCTGGACGTGGCCGCGGCCGACCCCGGTGCGGCCGGCGGCGACGCGTAGGTACGGAACACGACGACGCGGGGCGGCAGGACCTGAAGGGGTCCGGCCGCCCCGCGGTGGTGTGGTGAGGCCGTCAGTTCTCCCAGATCTTGAAGGCCCGTACCTGGTACGGGGAGTGCGGGGTCCAGGTGCCGCCGCCCGGGTAGGTCTCGAACTCGCCGGTCTCCTGGCACTCCGCCGACTGGTAGGTGGTGACGGGCCGGCCCGTGCGGTTGGCCAGCGATTGGGCGGTGGCGCCCGCCTTCAGCGGTACGCAGCTCTCGATGTCGACGGCGGACAGCTCGTGGACCTGCCGGGCGCCGGTGAAGTCGGGCTCGGCCCAGAGGCAGAGCTGGCCGGTCCGGCAGTCCCCGAGCCCGCCGGGTGCGGCGTGGGCAGATGCCTGTGGGACCAGGGCGGTGGCGGCCAGGGCGGCCGCGAGAACGGTTGTACGCATGTGAAACAACCCCCGTGCTGATGTGGATCTTCCTCGCCCACCCTGAGCTGCGGAGCAGCGGATCGGGAAGGGGCCGGGGGCGGGACCACCCTGATAGGCGACAGCCCCGCCGGAACGTTCCGGCGGGGCTGTTGTACGCGCTGTGTTGACGCCGTGAGGCGCCCACGAGGTCCGGTCAGATGTGTCCGGCGCCCGCGCCCGCCTCGGCGTTCTCGCCACGCTTGGTCAGGGTGGCGACCAGTGCGGCGATCACCGCGACGATGCCTGCGACCATGAACGCCGTGCTCATGCCCGAGATGAACGTGTCGTGGGCGACGCTCGCGATCTTGCCGGCGACCTCCGGCGGGGTTCCCTCGGCGACCGGCGGCATGCCGACCTTGACGGCCGAGGACGCCTGTTCCAGCTGCTCGGGCGAGAGCGGCGGAAGCTTCGCTTCGTTCCAGTTGTCGGAGAGCTTGGAGTCGACGCCGGCGGCCATGATCGCGCCCAGAACCGCCGTACCGAGGCTTCCGCCGACCTGCATGGCGGCCTGCTGCAGACCACCGGCGACGCCGGAGAGCTCCATCGGGGCGTTGCCGACGATGACCTCGGTGGCACCGACCATGACCGGGGCGAGGCCGAGGCCGAGCAGGGCGAACCAGATCGACATGGTCAGGGTGCTGGTGTCGACGGTCAGCTGGGACATACCGAACATGGCGACCGCGGTGCTCACCATGCCGCCGACGAGCGGAACCCGTGGGCCGAACCTGGTGATCATGGCGCCCGCGAGCGGCGAGGCGACGATCATCATCCCGGTCAGCGGCAGCAGGTGCAGACCGCTGTCGACGGGGCTCAGACCGTGCACGTTCTGGAGATAGAAGGTGACGAAGAACAGGCCGCCCATGAAGCCGAAGGCCATCAGCACCATCAGGACCGTGCCCGCGGACAGCGGTACGGAGCGGAACATCGCCAGCGGGATCAGCGGTTCCTTGACGCGCTGCTGAACGAGGGCGAACCCGATGAACAGGGCGACGGCGGCGACCAGGAAGCCGACCGTCTTGAGGTCGCCCCAGCCCCACTCCGCGCCCTTGATGAGCGCCCAGATCAGGCAGAACATCGCCGTCGAGAGCAGCACGATGCCTGCGATGTCGAAGGATCGGGGCGCGTTCTCGGCGCGGTGGTCCTTGAGGATCAGCACGCCCATGACGAGGGCGATCACACCGACCGGCACGTTGATGAAGAAGACGGACTGCCAGCTGACGTGCTCGACGAGCACGCCACCCAGGATCGGGCCGCCCGCGGTCGAGGCGCCGATCACCATGCCCCAGATGCCGATCGCCATGTTCAGCTTCTCGGCCGGGAAGGTGGCGCGCAGCAGGCCGAGCGCGGCGGGCATCAGCAGGGCCCCGAAGAGCCCCTGAAGCACCCGGAACACGATCACCAGGGCCACGCTGCTGGAGAACCCGATGGCCGCCGACGCCGCGGCGAAGCCGGCGATGCCGATCAGGAAGGTCTGGCGGTGGCCGAACCGGTCACCGAGCTTGCCCGCGGTGATCAGGGAGACGGCGAGGGCGAGCATGTAGCCGTTGGTGATCCACTGGACGTCGGCGAGCGAGGCGCCGAGGTCCTTCTGGATCGCGGGGTTGGCGATCGCGACGATCGTGCCGTCGAGCGCGACCATCATCACGCCGATGGCCACGGAGAAGAGCGTCAGCCAGGGGTGGCCGCGCAGCCCCTTGGCAGGTGCGGGGCCGAGTGGGTCCCGGGGTTCCTGTGACGCCTTTTCGACGGTGGTCTGACTAGTCATACCCGGGAGATTAGTGTCAGTCGCTGACAGTTGACAAACCAATTCACAAGTCGGTAACTGTCACGTAGCTCACAGGTAGGCTGAGCTGGACAAAGCAGGGAAAAGGGGACCAGTTCAGTGAGCGACGGGCAGCGAGCCACATGCCGGCCGGCCGGGCTGCGCGAACGCAAGAAGCGACGCACCCGGGACGCCCTGCTGCGTGCCGCCCTCGGCCTCTTCACCACCCAGGGTTACGAGGAGACCACCGTCGACGAGATCGTCGACGCCGTCGAGGTCTCCCAGCGCACCTTCTTCCGCTACTTCGCGGGCAAGGAGTCGGTCGTCTTCGCCGTTCAGGACATGGTGGAGTCGCGCTTCATTCTCGAACTGCGTCAACGTCCCGCCGCCGAAGCCCCCTTCGAGGCCATGCGCCGCGCCGTTCTGTGCGCCTGGAACAGTATCGGAGAGGCGATCGAGGCCATCGTCCCGGTCGAACTCCACATGCGGACGTACCGGATGATCGAATCGACACCCTCCCTGCTCGCCGCCCACATGCGGCGCGGCGTCGCCCTGGAGGAGCAGATCGCCGGGCTGATCGCCGAACGCGAGGGCCTGGACGTGGCGCGGGACCCACGGCCGCGCGTCGCCGTCGCCGCGTTCTGCGGGGTGATGCGGGTGACCGGACAGCTGTGGGGGCAGGGATACGACGGCAGCATGGACTCGCTGCGGACGCTGACCGAGAGCTACCTGGACCAGTTGGGCCCGGCCCTCGCCGAGGACTGGCGCACGCACCCGGCCGACACGGCGCACCTCAACTGAGGTGGCGTGCCGCACGCCTCAGGTGTGCACCTCAACCGAGGTGGTGTGCCGCACGCCTCAGGTGGCCGACATGACCGACATCACAACAGGCGGGCCGCGACGCCCCGATGCGGCACTCCAGTGACTCCCGGCGCGGCGGAGCGTGCCGCAAGGCCGTACACAGCGTGAGGAAATCGGGGTTTCATTCCCTGCGGCCGGGTGATGTGCATCACCCGCTTAACAGCGCCCTACGCGCGTCTCCTAATGTGTGCCGAAGTGACTTCCTTCGACTCCTCCCCCACGCTCACCGCCTGGCGCGCTCTTCTCGCCGTCGCGGTCGTGTTCGTGATGCTGGCGACCACCGGTTGGACCGCCGTGCGTCACCAACAGTCCGACGCGCCACGCACCGTTGCCCTCGCCGCCTGGGCCAAGGGGTCGATAGCGGGGCGTGCGCTCCCGGCGGCGGACGCGCCGCCGTACAAGCTGGCGCACTTCTTCGCCGCGCTCACCGACGCGCAACAGGCCGGGCTGGCCCGCACCTACCCCCTGGTGGTGGGGAACCTGAACGGCGCCCCGGTCACCCTGCGCTACCAGGCCAACCGGCTGGCGCTCGAACAGGCACGCACCTCCGAGCAGAACCGGGTGCACGACCCGAGGCTCTCCCCCGACGGCCGCGCCGACGCGCAGCACCGGGTGGACCGCTTCCGCTCGATGCTCGCCGAGGGCCGTCACTTCCTCGCGTTCGACCCGTCGGGCCGCGGCCAGGCCGCCGAGGTGTTCGGCGACCTCGACCGGGCCGAGCGCGTCTCGGTGGTCGTCCCGGGCGTCGACACGAACCTGCTGACGCTGGAGCGCACCGGGAGCAAGACGAACGCCGCCCCCGTCGGCATGGCCAAGTCCCTGTACGCGGCCGAGCACTCCGCGCATCCCGGTGTGCGGACCGCGGTGATCGCCTGGGCCGACTACACCGCCCCCGTCGGCATCGGCATCGACTCGGCCCTGGGCAAGCTCGCCGAACGCGGGGCGGTCCGGCTCGACGCACTCGTCGAGTCGCTCCCGGGTGCCGCCCCCGTCTCGTTGTTCTGCCACAGCTACGGCTCCGTCCTGTGCGGCGTCGCCGCGGACGAACTGCCCGGCCGGGTGACGGACATCGCGGTCGCGGGGAGCCCCGGCATGCGGGTCGACAACGCCGGCCAGCTGCACACCCGGGCCAATGTGTGGGCGATGCGGGACCACGGCGACTGGATCGAGGACGTGCCGAACCTGGAGGTCGGGGGCCTCGGCCACGGGGCCGACCCGGTGGATCCGGACTTCGGCGCCCGGATCGCCTCGGCGGGCGACGCGATCGGCCACAGCGGCTATTTCGAACCGGGCACCGAGAGCCTCGGCAACTTCGCCGCGATCGGTACGGGCGCCTACGCCTCCGTGACCTGTGCCCAGTCCGACAGCGGCTGCCACGAACAGATTTCCGGCCACGCGACGGTCTGACGGGCGTAAAGAACGACGCGAACGGGTCCGACGCGCGTAGAGAACCGCGACCGGCCAGGAATTGCGAGGGCCTTGGAGGGGCGACGAGCGGGCAAGTGCCGCATACGATGAAGCACATGGGTGATGCGCTGGCCGGAATTCATGCCACCTGGGAGTTCGACACCGACTCCGTGCTCATCCGCTTCGAACGGGGTATCCGTACGCCGAGGCTCCTCCAGAGCCTCCGTGAGCGCCGCGTCCCGCATGCGGCGCTGTCGTCGGTGACGCTGACCCCGGGCAAGCGGGGCACGGTGGTGCTGCGTGCGGTCCCGAGACCCGGTGCCGACCCGCTGCTGGAGGCGGCCGCCGGGCAGCTGAAGGACGGCTGCGATCCGTACCGCCTGGTGCTCCCCGCCGAACGCGAGACGCTCGCCGAGTACTACGCGGACGAGCTGCGCGCGCGGCTGGGCCCCGAGGCGGACGAGCCCGCCGACCGGTTCATGGTCGCGGCCCCCGAGGCCCCGATGCGCTTCAAGGCGTACGACGGCCGGGCCAGCTTCGACGGGGACCGGATCTCCTTCCGGTGGTTCTGGACGGGCGCCTCCTCGGAGAAGTGGAAGGCGGGCGACCAGACGTTCCCGGTCACGGAACTGAGCGGCGTCGAGTGGCGTTCGCCCGAGGCCTTCGAGGGCTATCTGCGGCTGGTGCCGCGTGGCCTGGAGTCCCTGGCCCCGGCCTCCGGCCCGGCAGCCTCCGGCCCGGGTGCGGGTCTGCTGACGAGCACCGCCCCGCATGCTCAGTCGATGGCGGAGCGTCCCGCCCGGGCGGACCAGGATCCGGCCGCGGTGATCTTCGGCCTCGGCTACGGCCCGGTGCACGAGTCGCTGCCCTTCGCCGCGTCCGTACTGGAGTCCGTCCGCAGGAAGCAGTCCGCGCCGGTCGCGCCCGCGTTGGTGGGCGCGGGGCGGCGGGATCCGGCGGACATCGCGGAGCGGATCCGCCACCTCGGGGAGCTGCACCAGGCCGGTCTGGTGACGGACGACGAGTTCAGCGCGAAGAAGGCCCAGCTGCTCGCCGAGCTGTGACGCGTGCGTACGGGGGCGGCCCGGGTCATACCCCCGTACGAGAACGGCCGCGGCGGACCGGAACCCCGGTATGACGCCGACGGGCGGCTTCGCTGCCTACCCTGATCAGGCCATGCCCCCTTCCTCCTCGCCCCCGTCATCGCCGCCGCCCGCTCCCCCGCAGCCGCCGGCGGACGGTCTGCTGAGCGCCGCCCGCCGCAATCTGCGCGAGACCGGCCACGCCCTGTCCCACCCCTCCCATCCCCCGACACCGCTCCTGGCCGGTGCGCCGAAGCAGTGGCAGCGGCTGCTGCCGTACGCCGCCGTCCTCGCGCTCGTCGCCATCTTCATCCCGGTCACGATCACCGTCCTGAACGACCCGTACGGCCTGAACGGCGGCACGGCGGGCGCGCTCGCCGTCGCGCAGGCCGGGCCCCTGCTGATGCTGGCGCACCGACCGCTGCAGGCCTGGTGGATCATCTTCCCGGCCCAGATCCTGGGTGCGGTCGTGCTGCTCGGGGTGGACGGCGGGCAGAGCAGCGCCTGGCCGTGGACACCGCCCGGCCTCGTCGGCTACCTCTTCCTGCTCCTGGCCCTGGGCCTGCGCGAGCGGCGGCGGACCCTGGTCGCCGTCTGGCTGGCGACCGGCGCCGCGGGGCTCGTCCTGTATCTGGTCTCCCCCCACCGCGGCACCGACAACTCGCTCCTGATGTTCATCCTCGGCGCCGTGGTGCTGGTGGTCGGCGCGACGGTACGGGAACGGGGCGACGCCCAGCGCCGGCTCGCCGAGCAGGAGACCATCAGCGAGGCCGAGCGGGCGCAGCGGACGCTGCTGGAGGAGCGGACCAGGATCGCCCGCGAGCTCCACGACGTGGTCGCGCACCACATGTCGGTGATCACGGTCCAGGCCGACTCCGCCCCGTACCGGCTGGAGGGGCTGTCGGACGAGGTGCGCGAGGAGTTCGGTTCGATCGCCGCGAGTGCGCGGGAGTCGCTCACGGAGATGCGGCGGCTGCTGGTGGTGCTGCGCAGCGAGGGCACGGAGGGCGAGCGGGCGCCCCAGCCGGGGCTGGACCGGGTGCAGCAGCTGGTGGAGGCGACGGTACGGGCCGGGCTGCCGGTCGAACTGTCGCTGCCCGCCGGGCTGGAGGGCGTCCCGCAGACGGTGGACCTGTCCGCGTACCGGATCGTGCAGGAGGCCCTGGCGAACGTGGTCCGGCACGCGCCGGGGGCCCGGACCCGGGTGTCGGTCAGCTCCGACGGCGCGCATCTGACGGTGCTGATCGTCAACGACTCGCCGGAGCCGACCGGTTCCTCCCTCGCTCCGCACACTCCGGTGGAGACGACGGGGACGGGACACGGGCTGATCGGCATGCGCGAACGCGTACGGTTGACCGGCGGAACGCTGGACACCGGGCCACTGCCGGACGGCGGCTTCCGGGTGGCCGCACGGCTTCCCCTGCCACCGGCCTCGGCAGCCCCTTCCCCGATCCTGAATCCGGAGGACTCTTGACCATCCGTGTGATCATCGTCGACGACCAGGCCATGGTGCGGGCGGGATTCGCGGCGCTGCTGGCGGCGCAGAGCGACATCGACGTGGTCGGCGAGGCGCCGGACGGCCGCCGGGGCGTCGACGTCAGCCGCCACACCCATCCGGACGTGGTTCTGATGGATGTGCGCATGCCCGAGATGGACGGTCTGGCTGCTGCCCGCGAGCTGCTGAACCCGCCGGTGGGTGTGGTGCACGTGCCGAAGGTGCTGATGCTGACCACCTTCGACGTGGACGACTACGTGTACGAGGCGCTGCGCGCCGGCGCGTCCGGCTTCCTCCTGAAGGACGCCCCTCCGGCGGACCTGATCTCGGCGGTCCGGGTGGTGGCGGCCGGCGACGCGCTGCTGGCACCGTCCGTAACGCGGCGCCTGATCGCGGACTTCGCCCGGCAGCGGCCGTCCGGGGCCGCCCGCAGCGGGCCCGCGCTGCGGCTGAACGGGCTGACCCCGCGCGAGACGGAGGTGCTGGAGCTGATAGCCCGGGGCCTGTCGAACCAGGAGATCGCGGGGCACCTGGTGCTGGCGGAGCAGACGGTGAAGACCCACATCGGGCGGGTGCTGGCCAAGCTGGACCTGCGCGACCGCGCCCAGGCGGTGATCTTCGCGTACGAGGCGGGGCTGGTGGTGCCGGGCACACCCGGCGACTGAGGGCAGCCCCTACGCCGTCCCTCGGAACATCCCTCCGCCCTCCCTCGGGACATCCCTCCGCCCTCCCTCGGGGCAGCCCCCCGTACTCCCCCTACCTCGGTATCACCCCGCACTTGGCCCCCCGGTGTGACGCCCCCGCACCCGTCGTCTTCCTACCTTCCTCTCCGACGCGCCGAACGGCGTGCGGGATCCGGTTCAGCCGGAGAGGGAGGGTCGGATGCGCCGCTATGCGAGGACCTTGGTCGCGGTCGCCCTGGCGACCACCGTCGTGTCGGGGACCGCCGGCTGGGCGTCGGGGAACGCCCAGCAGGCGCTGACGGGGCCGCCTCCCGGCACCGCCGCCTGGCGCTCGGATCACGTACTGGGGCAGGAGCTGCCCGATCCGGCACGGGACACGCCCGCCCAAGTGGCACGGTTCTTCGCCGGGTTGAGCGAGAAGGACCAGCAGTCCCTCGTCGCACGGCATCCGCTCGTCGTCGGAAACCTCGACGGCGCACCCGTCGAACTCCGATACCGGGCCAACGCGCTGGCGCTGAAGGCCGAGGACGACCCCCGGTACGCAAGCCTCGCCGCGGACCCGCACCGCCACATCCTCGCGTTCGACCCGCGCGGCCGCGGCCAGGTCGCCGAGGTCTTCGGGGACGTGACCACGGCGGACCGGGTGTCCGTCGTGGTACCGGGTTCGGACGTCGACGCCGGGACCTTCGACCGTACGAACGATGTGTACGGGACTCCGGCCGGCATGGCCAAGTCGCTGTACGCGGAGACCGGTCCGGGCAGCGCGGTGATCGCCTGGGCCGGGTACACCACGCCCGTCGGCGTCGGTGTGGACGCCGCGACCGGCTCGCTCGCCGAGGCCGGCGCGGACCGGCTGACCCGGTTCACGGACGGCCTCGCCGCGACCGGTGTGCCCGAGCCCACGGTGTTCTGCCACAGCTACGGCTCCGTCGTCTGCGGCCTCGCCGCGCCCCGGCTGCGCGCCACCGACCTGGTCGTCCTCGGCTCGCCCGGGATGCGCGCGGACGACGTCGACGATCTGCACACCGGCGCCCGGGTGTGGGCCGCGAAGGACCCCGACGACTGGATCGACAACGTACCCAACGTCGAGTTCGCGGGGCTGGGCCACGGCGCCGACCCGGCCTCCCCGGAGTTCGGCGCCCGCCGGGTGCCCGCCGCCGACGCCCACGGCCACACCGGGTACTTCGCCCCCGGCACCGAGTCCCTCAACGCCTTCGCCGCCATCGCGGAAGGCACCTACGCGGACGGGGATGCCCGATGAGCCCGCACGCCCTCGCCTCCCGTATCGAGGCCCGCACCCCCGCCCACCGCGACCGCGCCCTCGACGGGCTGCGCGCCCTGGCCCTGCTCGCCGTGCCCACCGGGCACTGGCTGCTCGGCGGATTCCGGCTCGACGGCGACGGGGCTCTGCACAACGCGAGCCCTCTCTCGGCCTTCGGCGCACTCGCCCCGTTCAGCTGGGTGCTCCAGATGCTGGGCGTCTTCTTCCTGGTCGGCGGGTACGCCTCGGTGCTCTCGTACCGCAGGAGGAAGTCCACGACGGGGGCCTGGCTGCGCGGCCGGATGGCCCGCCTCGGCCGGCCCGTGCTCGGGGTGACGGCCGTGTGGGCGGTGATGATCCCGGTCCTGCACGCGCTCGGGGTGCCGGGCGACACGCTGCGGACCGGGTCGACGCTGGTGATCCAGCCGCTCTGGTTCGTCGGTGTGTACGCGGTGGTCACCGCGCTGACGCCGTACTGCATCCGCATGGCCCGCAGACTCGGCGGCTGGGCTGCGGCCCCGCTGCTCGGCGCGGTCGCCGTCGTCGACCTGCTGCGTTACGGGCCGCTCGGTGACGCCATGCCTTCCTGGCTGAGCATGCTGAACATCGTTCCCGGCTGGCTCTTCGCGTACCAGCTCGGCGTCTCCTGGGGCGAGGGCCGGATCGGGAAGCGGGGCGCCCGGCTGCTGCTCGTCGGCGGTGGCGTGCTGTTCGCCGCGCTGCTGCTGCTCTTCCACTACCCGGCGTCGATGGTCGGGGTGCCGGGCGAGGCGCGCACCAACTCGCATCCCCCGTCGCTGCTGGTCCTCGCCCTGGGCGCCGCGCAGAGCGGTGCGGCGATCCTCCTGCGGGACCGGATCGGCCGGCTGCTGCGCAGGCCGCTGGTGTGGGCGCCGGTCGTCGTGATCAACCTGTCGGCGATGACGATCCTGTGCTGGCACCAGACGGCGATGCTCGCCGCGGCGGTCCCGGCGTCCTTCGCGGGCGCGGTGCCCGGACTGACGACCGGCCCGGACACGCTCGGCTGGATCCTGGCCCGGCTGGCCTGGATGCCGGTGTTCGCGGGGCTGCTGGTGCTGATCGCACGGTACGCACGCAGGTTCGAGGCGCCGTGGAAGGCAGGAACGCGCGCCGCGAACGCCCGCCGCGCGATGGCGGGGGTGCTCGCGGCGGGGTTCGCGGTGTTCGCGCTGGGACTGGCGTGAAGCCGACCCCGGACCCCTCCTACTCGCGGGCCGTGGCCGTCGAGCTCATGTCCGGGTAGCGGTCCCCCGCCACCTGGCCCGCGATGGGCTCCAGCAGCGCCAGCTCCTCGGCCGACAGCGTGAGCCGGGTCGCGCCGACGTTCTCCAGCAGCCGGCTGCTCTTGCGCGTGCCGGGGATCGGCACCACGGCGAGCCCGTGCACCTGCGCCCGCTGCTGCACCCAGGCGAGCGCCACCTGGGCCGCGGTGGCTCCGTGTGCGGCGGCGATCTTGTGGACCGGCTCCAGCAGCGCGGCGTTCGTCTTCGCGTTGTCGCCGTTGAAGCGCGGCTGGAACTGCCGGAAGTCGTTCTTCGCCAGCTCCTTGCCCGCGTCCGCGAACGCCCCGGTCAGGAAGCCCCGGCCGAGCGGCGAGTACGGCACGAGGGTCACGCCCAGCTCCACGGCCGCGGGTACGGCGCTGCGCTCGACGTCCCGGCTGAAGAGCGACCACTCGGACTGGAGGGCGGCGATCGGGTGCACGGCGTGCGCCTCGCGCAGCTCCGCACCGGTCACCTCGCTCAGCCCGAGCTGCTTGACCTTGCCCTGCCGCACCAGTTCGGCCATCGCGCCGACGGACTCGGCGAGCGGCACGGACGGGTCGCGGCGGTGCATGTAGTAGAGGTCGATGACGTCGGTGTTCAGCCGCCGCAGGCTGTTCTCGACCGCCTTGCGGATGTACGCGGGGTCGTTGTTCACGGCCCGGAAGTGCTGGTCGTCCTCGCGCCGCTCGATGGCGAACTTCGTGGCGAGGACGATCTCGTCCCGGTGCGCGCCGACGAAGGGTGCGATGAACGACTCGTTGGCGCCGAGGCCGTAGACGTCGGCGGTGTCGAAGAGCGTGACGCCGGCGGCGAGGGCCGTCTCCAGCGTTTCGCGGGCCGAAGCCTCATCGGTGTCACCGTAGAACTCGCTCATGCCCATGCAGCCGAGCCCCTGGACGCCGACCTGCGGGCCGCCCTTGCCGAGCTCCACGGTCGCGATCTTGTTGTCACTCATCAGGCACTGGGCCTTTCCGACGCCCGTGGGGCGCCTGCGTAGAGATCGATCTTGTAGTCGAGGACGGCAAGGGTGTCCTGGAGCTCCGCGATCCGCGTCCTCACGTCGCGGCGGGTCGCCTCCAGCAGTTCCTTGCGTTGCCCGAAGGTGTGCTCGCCCTCACGCACCAGCTCCGCGTAGCGGACCATGTCGGCGACCGGCATCCCGGTCAGCCGCAGCTTGCCGACGAAGGCGAGCCAGTCCAGGTCGGCGTTGGTGAAGCGGCGCTGGCCCGTGTGCGAACGGTCGACGTGCGACATCAGCCCGATCCGCTCGTACCAGCGCAGGGTGTGGGCGCTCAGCCCGGTGACGGCGGCCACCTCGCTGATCGTGTAGCGGTCGTGGCCCTCGGGACGTGGGTGGGCCCGGGGGGCCGATGCGCAGGTGTCCACCCCTGGTGAAGCGATCTCAGTCTCCGTCACCGTCATGCCCTCCACGCTAGAACCTTGGAGCGCACTCTAAGCAAGCACAATCGGATGCGAGTTTCGGCCGATGCCGCCGCACAGAACCCGGCGGCCCGCCACGCAGGAGCGAAGGCCCGCACACCCACGTCGTCGAGGACCGGGCGGTGGGCCGCTACGGCGGGAGAGCCGACTTTCCGGCGCCGTGGCTGCGGCGGCACGCGGCACAGGACAGGAGGCGCCCCAAAGGCTAAATCACGACCCTTTCTTCAGTGACCATCACTGCCACCGAGTTCCCGTCGATGAACCTGCCCTCGTCCGGGTTCACCAACTCCTTGTAATTCTTGGACGCGAAGAAGGCGTCGTGATCCGCCCAGTTTTCGAACCAGATTTCAGTGAGTCCGTCGTAGGGCGGACTCGGGTACCCTTCAGCCGGTATCGGGTGGGAGACGGCGTACTTCTTCACGTACTGACGCGCTTCCGGAATGGAGGTGAACAACGGGGCATGGTGGTCCCGGTGATGCTCGACGAATTCTCTGAAGGTCATCCCATCGATGCGATTGATCATGAAAGCGAACTTGATCACGGACTTCTCCCTTTCGTGCTCTCGCGGATACGAGAGATCGGCCACCGGATACCCCGGCAGCAGGTCGCGAGCGATGGCGTTAACCTAAACGCTCACATCGGTGTCAAGGGCAAGTCGCCGCGACTCGTTGCACACGAGGGGTTGAGATGCGGATCGGTGAACTGTCCGCCCGGACAGGAGCAAGCCGTCGATCGCTGCGCTACTACGAGCAGCAGGGTCTCCTGGTCAGCACGAGGTCCCCCAGCGGCCAGCGGTGCTACGACGACGAGCACGTCCAGCGGGTGGCGCTGATTCAGGTCTTCCTGGCCGCCGGAATGTCCAGCAGAACCATCGCCAGACTGGTTCCCTGCATGACGCAGCCCAGCATGGACAGCGCCCGGAATGCCTTGACGGCAATGGACGAGGAGCGAATCCGCCTTTCATCCACCATCGACAGCCTGGCAGCCGCCAGGGAAGCACTTGATCACCTGATTGACGTCAACCGGACATTCCTGGCGCACGTGGCGGATGACTCGGCCCCGGACAGGGTGAATCCACATTCTGATTTCCCTCCGGCGAGACACTCCGATGCGGCTCACGCCCAAGAGCTTTCCCTGGCTGATATTTTCCGCGATCCGCTGAGCTGAAGTCTGCGAAAGGTCGCCGGGTAGTCCTTCCGGCGCCGCCATGCACGACAGTCACGGACCGGAGTCGAGCTTTGGTCGCCACCGCTGGGTCGTCGAGCGGACGGTGTCCCGGCCGGACGGCAACGCCTGCACCGCCGCTACGCACGCAAGCCCGAGCACTTCCCTGCCTTCGTCGGGATTGCGGCTCTGCGCACCTGCCTCCGTCGGCCGGCACCCACCACCAGGAGAAGCGACTTCTCACCCGCACTCCCACAGTCCTGCGTGACTCATACCGAAACGATCAGTTGGTTAGTCTCGTAGGTATGCAGAGCCTGGCGATGATCGAGAACTGGCCCGTCCCCACCGCGGCAGCAGCCGTCGTACGAGCGGACGGGACGGTCGTCGGTACGCACGGCCCGACCGCGCACCGCTTCCCGCTCGCCTCCGTCACCAAGCCTCTCGCGGCCTACGCGGCTCTGGTGGCGTACGAGGAGGGCGCGGTCGAGCTCGACGAGCCGGCCGGCCCCGAGGGATCCACGGTCCGGCACCTGCTCGCCCACACCAGCGGCCTCGCGTTCGACGAGCACCGGGTGACCGCCCCGCCCGGCACCCGGCGGCTGTACTCCAACGCGGGCTTCGAGGTCCTCGGCGACCACATCGCGAAGGCCACCGACATTCCGTTCCCCGAGTACCTGCGCCAGGCGGTGCTGGAGCCGCTGCGCATGACCGCGACCACGCTGGACGGCTCGCCCGCCCGCGACGGCGTCTCGACCGTCGACGACCTGGTGCGGTTCGCGGCGGAGGTCCAGGCGCCCCGGCTCCTGGACCCGCGCACGGTGCTGGAGGCGCAGAGCGTCGTCCACCCCGGGCTGAAGGGCGTCCTGCCGGGCTACGGCCACCAGAACCCCAACGACTGGGGCCTCGGCTTCGAGATCCGGGACCACAAGTCGCCGCACTGGACGGGCTCTTCGTCCTCCCCCGCGACCTTCGGGCACTTCGGCCAGTCGGGCACGTTCCTCTGGATCGACCCGGTGGCGGGCGCAGCCTGCGTGGCGCTCACCGACCGGCCCTTCGGCCCGTGGGCGGCCGAGGTGTGGTCCCCGTTCACGGACGCGGTACTGGCGGAACTGACTGCGTAACCGGGTCGGCGGCGGCCAGGCACTCGAACCACACCGCCTTGCCGCTGCCGTCGCGCCGCGTCTCCACACCCCACTTGTCCGTGACGGCGTCCACCAGGAGCAGCCCCCGCCCGCCTTCGTCGAGCGCATCACCGTCGACCACGACGGGCAGCATCGGACAGCCGTCCGCCACTTCCACGCGCACGCCCTCGCCGCCGGGGAGCCGGAAGATGAAGGTCTGGCACCGGCGGCCCGGGACATGCCGGACGACGTTGGCGATCAGCTCGGTGAGCGCGAGTTCCGCGGCGTCGGCCACGACTGCCAGGCCCCACCCCTTGAGGTAGAGGCGCAGGATGCGCCGCAGGTGCCGTGCCGAGTGCTCGCCCATGGCGAAGTCGGCGCGGTAGACGGGCTCTTCGGACTCGGCCCGGGGAGCAATTACGTGATTCATGTCACCATCGTGCGACCAGGTGACTACGCTCGGCTACGTACCGAAACGAACGCCGCGAGGCGTTGCACACCGGAGGTCCGCGCCGTGGCCAACATCCAGACGCTCGACCCCAGCGCCTCCCCGCTCGACTACTACGGCTGGGAACTACGCCGTCTGCGCGAAGCCGCCGGCCTGAACCAGGCCCAGTTGGGCGAGATCATCTTCTGTACGGGCTCACTGATCGGCCAGATCGAGACGACGAGGAAGCTGCCCACCCGGGACTTCTCCGAACGCGTCGACGCCGCGCTGGGTACGGACGGGACGTTCTCCCGGCTGATGGGTTTGGTCCTGCGCAGCCAGCTGCCGACGTGGTTCCAGCCGTACGCGGAGATGGAGGCTAAGGCCGCGTACATCTCGACGTACCAAGCGCAGTTGGTCTACGGGCTGTTGCAGACGGAGGAGTATGCGCGGGCCCTTCTCGGCGTCGACTACCCGGACAAGATCGACGAAATGGCGGCCGCTCGGCTGGACCGGCAGCGGATTCTGGGGCGGGAGAATCCACCCGCGCTGTGGATCGTCATGAGCGAGGCCGCGCTGCTCCAGGAGGTCGGCGGGCGTGACGTCATGCGTGAGCAACTTGGGCGGCTGTTGGATTTCCGCAACGACCCCTGGGTACAGGTCCAGGTGCTGCCATTCGATGTCGGGCAACACACCGGAATGATGGGGTCGTTCAACCTCCTGCGGTTCGAGGACGACCCGGACCTTTTCTACGTGGAGAGTTACGACCAGGGCCATATGACCGCCAACCCGTCCGTGATCAAGGAGCGTTCGGTCGGCTACGCTCGGCTGCAAGCCACGGCCCTCTCCCCTGAGGACTCGGCGACGCTGATCGCTCGTGTGATGGAGGAACGCTATGGAAACCAGTCATGAGTCGGCAGGGGCGCGCTGGCGGAAGTCGTCATATAGCGGAACGAACGGCGGCGACTGCGTCGAGTGCACCGTGACCGGCGGCGCCGCCTGGCGGAAGTCGTCGTACAGCGGCAACACGGGTGGCGAATGCGTGGAGGTGGCGACCGGCTGCGCCGCCTCCGTCCCCGTCCGCGACAGCAAGAACCCGACCGGTCCCGTCGTCGTCGTCGGGGCCGGCGCCTGGCAGGGCTTCGTGGACAGCCTTCACGTGAAGTGATCCGACCGGGTTCATCTCGGTGCGGACGTCCGGGGCCCCTCAAGACCACATGGGCTCAGCGGGAACCTTGGGCCGGTTGCCGGACACGTACAGGGCATGGAACTGAACGACGCTGATCCCGCCGTCCCGGTCGGAGGGATATCCGACCGGGAGCTGTGGGCGAGGGCCGTCGATGGCGACCGGGAGGCGTTCGGCCGGATCTTCGACCGTCATGGGAAGACCGTCTACAACCATCTGTTCCGACGGACGGCCGACTGGTCCGAGGCTGAAGACCTCACGTCGACCGTTTTCCTGCATGCCTGGCGTCGACGATCCGAGACGGTACTGGACCGCGAGTCGGCCTTGCCGTGGTTGCTGGGCATCGCCGACCACCTGCTGTCGAACACCAGGCGGCGGCTGAGGCGGGCCGAGGCGTTGCTGCGTCGGCTCGTCTCGCATGACGAGTCCGTCGTCGACCACGCCGACCACGTCGTCGTCATGGTCGACGACGAGCGTCGCATGTCGGAGATCCACCGGGCGCTGGCGCGGCTGCCGCGCCACGAACGCGAGGTCGTCGAGCTCTGCGTGTGGTCGGGCCTGGATCAGCAGGCTGCCGCGGCCGCGCTGGGGGTGGCGGTCGGGACCGTGAAGTCCAGACTGCACCGGGCACGGCGGAGGCTGGGGGCCGACCTCGTCGACGGAGCCACGGTTACGGCGTCATTCAGTTCCAGTAACCCTGTCCACGCGAAGGAGGTCGCACGATGAATGACACGCAGGGCATTCCTGCGGCTCCTTCCGATCGTGATCTGCCGAATCACCGGCGGACTCGTGAGGAGCTACTGATGAACATCGATCCCGAGGACAACCGCGCTTCGCTGCAACGCAGGTGGGGCGTACCGCTGGGTGTCGCCGCAGGGGTCGCGGCGGTGAGCGTCGCGGCCGTGGCCGCCTTCGGCGGAGCGGGGGACGCCGAGCCGGTTCTCGCCGGTCCCGCCGGAAACCCGACGGGCGCCGCCGCGTCACCGAGTGCGGGGGCCACGCACGGCTCCACGTCGGGCGGAGCCGGCGAGGCCCCCGTGACCACCACTCCGGACGCCTTCACCATCACCAGCGGGAAGACGACCCCGATCGACGCGGGGACCGTCACCAGGATCCTGTCGTCCTGCCTGGGCTCCGACGCGTCGCGGTACCACTCGGTGATCGCGGTCCGCACTCCCGTCGCCTCGAAGGACTGGGACGGCGTGGTCGTCGCCGTCGACTCCGCCGGCCAGTACGTGCAGTGCGAGTCGAAGGGCGACAAGGGCAACAGCCCGGACTCCCCGCCCACGTTCATCAACAACCGCCTGTGGGGCACCGGTCGCACGATCGCCTATTTCGACTCCCTCGGCATGCCTGCCGGCAAGGGGAAGTACCTCATGCTGGGCGCCGGGCACCACGCGTCCAACGTGGCCAGGATCGCGATCAGTTACGGCGACGACCCGAAGCAGTACCCGGCGGTCATGGCAGGCGGCGCGTTCGTCTACGCGGCAGCCCTGTCCGGCGACACCTCCGACCCGGACTATGCGGGCCCGAACCCCTACGTCCATGCCTATGACGCATCCGGCAAGGAGATCTACAACCAGGCGAAGGACCCGCAGTTCGCCGGCTAGCAGTAGGCCGGCCCTTTCACCTGCTCCACGGGTGCCCCGGCGATGTGCCGGGGCACCCACTGGCCTGGCCGGCTTTTGCTCTGTCTGCCGTTGCTTCTGATGCCACTGCTCGGAGGACCCTCTGTCGCGCTGAACCGGCGATGCCCCGGGCGAATATCAGGCGTGACCGATCCCGGTCGGTCCTGCCTCCGCACAACGGAAGCCGGTCAGGCCCGAGAGGCGTAACGCCCCAGGCTCTTTCCCGGCCGGTCCGCAGAGGAGACGCTTTCTCTCCATCGCCTGATCACATACGGCGGCTGGTCCTGAAAGGCTCATCATGCGACTCACCAAGCGGCGCTGTGCCGCGCTCGCCTCGGTCCTCCTCGGCACCGCTCTCGGCGTCACCCCGCTGACCACGGCCGACGCCGCTGCTGTCGCGATGACTCTGCGCACCTCCGGCACCATCGACACGGTCGGCACCCCCGAGGACATCGACATCACCCTCACCACGCCGCCCACCGCCGACAGCTTCGTCGAGCTCGATCTGGACACCGAGAACGCGGCCCACCTGACCGTCACCGACGACACCGGGGCCGTCCTGGCTCATGAGCCCGTGTACGCCTCCGACTCCCTGGCCACCTTCCGCTTCGGCGAGGAGGACAGCGACCACGACGGCATACCCGGTGCCACCCTCACCCCTGGCTCGCTGCACGTGCGGGTCACGGCAGACGGACATGTCGGAACCGGTCTCGACATCAACGCCTATTACATCGACGGTGCCAAGGGCAACCGCATACCGATCAATCCCGCCCATGCCCTGACACACATCAAGCAGCCGTACCTCAGTCCGTTCTGGAGCCAATCCCGCGGGTCCACGGTCTCCGTCGGGATGGCCGACCCCGCCGAGTGCCGCCTGGACACTCTCATGCAGTTGCGGACCCCGCCGGCCTCCACCCGCACCCGGCTGACGTTCACCGCACGGCAGATCGCCAAGGGCGGGTACACCGCCGCCCAACTGGCCCGCGACGTGCACATTCAGCACTCCGGCGACGGAGTCACCTACACCGAACGCCCTTGGACCATCGGCGCAGACGGCTCCCTCAGCCTGGACGTCTCCGAGCACGCCTGGGCGGCAGGCACCGTCAAGACGAGCGACTACCTGCGCGTCACGGCGGTCCGGGGACTGCCCATCGGGTATCTCAAGGGCGCCTTCCTGACCTTTGCCCCGGACGGAACCCAGCTCAGCCAGGAGCCCCAGACCCTCGAGTTCATCGACCAGGCGGCGTTCTACGGCCGCGACGGTTCAGGAATCCTCTGGCAGTACCAGTCCGACGGCTCCCGCTCCTCCGCCACCCCCACCGCACGCGCCAGGATCGGCGGCGGCTGGAACGCGTACAACGCCCTCACCAAGCTCTCCACCCTCAAGGCCGACGGCACCGGCGATCTCGTCGCACGCGACAAGGCCGGCGTCCTCTGGCTCTATCAGGCCACCGGTAAGACCAGCTCGCCCTTCTCCGCCCGCAGCAAGGTCGGGGGCGGCTGGAACACCTACACCCAGCTCGCCGGGCCCGGCGACCTCACCGGAGACGGCAAGGCCGACCTGCTCGCCCGCGACAGTGGCGGCGTCCTCTGGCTCTACCCCGGCACCGGCACCGCCGGCGCCCCCTTCGCCGCCCGGACCCGCGTGGGCGGCGGCTGGAACGCGTACACGCACCTCGTCAGCACCGGCGACCTCACGAACGACGGTGTCAGCGACCTGCTCGCCACCGACGCCGGCGGCGCCCTGTGGTTCTACCGCGGCACCGGCGACGCCGACGTCCCCTTCGCCGCCCGGACCCAGATCGGCAAGGGCTGGACCGTCTACAACACCCTTACCTGATCCGGGTCCGTCTCCTCAGACCGTCGACACCCGGCCCGCGTACCGCTGGGTCCAGCCGGTGCCGGTGTCGGCGGTGAGCACCACGTCGTAGTAGCCGTGCTCGGTGGGCCAGTGCACGACGGTGGAGTGACCGCCGGGGACGGTGTACTTGCGGGTGCCGCCGACGTAGTCGTTGGCCTTCAGGGTGTAACGGACGGGGTGCTTACCGTCGTTGTGCAGCCTCAGCCTGACCATGGCGCGCCTGCCCTTCTCCAGCTCCGCCTCGACGCGCGGAATGCCGATGCGCTTCGTGCTCTCGCTCGCGGGGATCACCTGTCCGGCGAAGGAGCGCAGGAAGCCGTCGGGGCCGTAGACCGAGAAGGCGTACTTGCCGTCGGTCGCGTTCGCGTCCCAGGTGTACGAGCGGGGGGCCGACTCGCTGACCGTGTACGGGCTGTTGGCGAACGGGAGGTACTGGTCCGGGAAGACCTGGAGGCTCACCGCCTTGCCCGCCGGGCCGCCGGTCAGCGTCATGGACGCGGTCACCGTGCCGGCGGAGCGGTCCTCGGTGAACGTGGCGTGCGGGTGGAAGGAGAGGCCGCGCGGCTCCATCCGGTCGCGCGGCGGCTTCGGCGGGGTGCCGGTGACCGGGTCGGCGATGACGACCGGACCCGGGCGCGGGTGCGCGAAGTCGATCGCGCTGGTCAGGTCGCCGGCGATGGCGCGGCGCCATCCGGTGATGTTCGGGCAGGTGAACGGCTTGCCCAGGTGGGCGGCCCAGGTCTCCAGGAACGTGACCGTCGACGTGTGGTCGAACACCTCCGACGCGACGTAACCGCCCCGGGTCCACGGCGAGACCAGCACCATCGGCACCCTGGGGCCGAACCCGTACGGAGTGGTGCCGGAGAACTCGCCGGGCGTGCCCTCCTCCGGGCGCGGAGGCAGGACGTGGTCGAACTTTCCGTCGTTCTCGTCGTAGGTGATGATCACCAGGGTGTGGTTCCAGATGTCCTCGTTGCTCTGGAGCGTCTTGAGGATCTTGTTCATGTAGCGCTCGCCGTGCACCGTGTCGAAGCCCGGGTGCTCGCTCCACGCGGCGGGCATCACCACCCAGGAAACCTCGGGGAGAGGGTGCTCGGCCCCCGGTTCGCAGGCCGCGATCAGGTCGCGGAGGACGGCGTCGAGGTTCGCCTCGGAGTCGTCGTTCGGCGTGGTGGCACCCTCGTAGACGAAGGAGTTGGCCTTCCAGATCTTGCCCGTGCCCGGCGCGAGGTCCGCCTCGTCCGCCGTACGGGGGTCGAAGGAGGCGAAGCTGTTGGTGACGTTGCAGCCGTACTCGCCTACGAAGCCGTTCTGGAGGCTTCCGCCGACGCCGTTGCCGCTGTTGTCGGAGTAGACCCGCCAGTCGATGCCGGCCTGCTGGAGCTGCTCGGGGACCGTCGTCCAGGTGCGGCTGTAGTTGTTCTGCTTGGCGTTGGTGGTCTCGCCGCCGCCCGAACCGGTCATCAGGTAGTAGCGGTTCGGGATGGTCGGCCCGTGCAGCGAACAGAAGTTCATGTCGCAGACGGTGTACTGGGATGCCAGGGAGTACATCCAGGGCATGTAGTCGGGCGTGTAGTACCACATGCAGTGGTCGCCCTTGTCCTTCACCCAGGTGTCCCACCGCCCGCCGTTGGCACCGTAGAAGTTGTGCTTGTCGCTCCAGGTGGCGGTCGAGACGGCGGGCGTCACGATGGCGCCGGTGGCGTCGCGTTGCTGGAAGACGTCGGTGCCGTCCTGGAATCTCAGGACCTGTTTGTCGTCGTGTCCGCGTACGCCGCGCAGCTGACCGAGGTAGTGGTCGAAGGACCGGTTCTCCTGCATCAGGATCACCACGTGCTTGAGATCGGAGATGTCGCCGTTGTAGCCCTTGGGCAGGATGTATTCGGCCGCACTGGCCTGCGCCCCGCCGACCGCTTCGGCGACCGGGCCGGCGGCGATCGCACCGAGGGTGACGGCGGCGGTCTGGAGCATCCGGCGGCGGGTGATGCGGATGTCGACACACGGGGACTCGATGGTGTGGAGAGTCATCAGGGGGACCTCTGGGGGGGAGAGAGTGATTCAGGGGGTGAACGTCGGCGCGTGCCTGCGAAAACTAGGCCGCCGGGGCGAACGGCGGGCAAAGCATGGACGTACTCCTGAGACACCGGCAGAGATGATCCTTCGCCTTTCCGCCGGGTGGGGAAGTCACCGGGGCCAACATGCCAACAGGCAGTGCCCATCCGGTAGTCGAAGGTCACGAATGGCCGATACTCTCCCCGGCCATGACCGACATAGTCCGTGCCTCCGCCTCCGACGTCCCGGCGCTCGCCGCCGTCCTCGCCAGCGCCTACGCCGAGGACCCCGTGTGGTCATGGCTGATGCCGCACGACCGGGACCGGCGGCTGCGGCTCCTGTTCACCGCACACCTCGCCCAGCAGGTCCCTGCGGGCCGGGTGTGGACGGACGAGGACCGTACGGTGGCGGCGGTGTGGGCGGAGCCCGGGCAGTGGAAGCTGCCGGTGAGCTACCTACTGCGCAACGCGGGCACACTGCTGCGGGCTGGGCGCACCCAACTACCGAGAACCGGGATGCGGTTGCTCGCCCTGGAGCACCGGCATCCGGTCGACCCCGCGCACTGGTACGTCGAGTACATCGGCACCCACGCGGACGCGCGCGGGACGGGGCGCGGCTCGCAGGTGCTGGGCGGGCTGCTGGAGCAGGCGGACGCGGACGGGGGGCGTCCGGTGTTCCTGGAGTCGAGCAACTCCCGCAATCTGACGTTCTACGAGCGGCACGGTTTCGCCGTGCACGAGGAGATGACCTTCCGGTCCGGGCCGCCGATGTGGTCGATGTGGCGGCGGGAGAATCCTTAGGGCCCGCCCGGCAGCTCCCACATCAGCACCTCGGACGACGCTCCGCCCGCGACCAGCTCAAGGCCCTCCTCCCCGGCGATCCGGGCCGCGTCCCCCGCCGCCAGCCCCTCGTCGCCGATCCGTACGTCCCCGGCCACCACGTGCACGTACACCCGTGGCGCGTCCGGCACCGCCGTGCGCTCGCCCTCGGCCAGCCGGCGGACGTGGAGCATCGCGCCGGCTTCCGGCAGGGCGTACGGGGTGGAGTCGGCGATGCCGGGGACGGTGGTGTACGTGGGGTCGCCGCCCGGCTCCAAGGGGGCGAGCCACATCTGGAGGAACGTCAGCGGCGTTTCGCCGTCGTTGCGTTCGACGTGGCGGACGCCGGAGGCCGCGCTGAGGTGCTGGACGTCCCCGGGTCGTACGACCGTGGCGTGACCGGCCGAATCGCGGTGGGTCAGCTCGCCCTCCACGACCCAGGTGACGATCTCGGTATGGCTGTGCGGGTGCTCCTCGAAGCCCGCGCCCGGGGCGAGGCGCTCCTCGTTGCAGGCCAGGATCGGGCCGAAGCGGAGGTTGTCGGGGTCGTAGAAGGTGCCGAAGGAGAAGGAGTGCCGGGAGTCGATGCCGGCCGCCCCGTCCCCACCCCTGAAGCGGTCGCCCGAGCGACGTACGGAAATCACCCGCCCAACGGTAGCCCTCCCCGGCCGGGCAGGCGGTCCTATAAGAATTCACACGAAGTAACGTGATCTCGCGCGCCCGCCCGAGCAGGACACGGGGCAGGCCGTGGCCGTCTGCCCGGCTATACGACCCGCCAACGGCCCCGCCCCTTCGGGCACCCGTCCGGATAAGGCAGTCTTGTCCCCGTGCCCCGACCCGATCCTGAGCAGCCCGCTGACAACGCCGCCCATCTGCATGCCGCGACCCTGAAGCGACTGGAGCAGTCCTCCGGCCGGCTGGCCGCGAACGCGATCGCCCGCATGGACGAGTCGTTGCCCTGGTACCGGGCGATGCCCCCGGAGAACCGGTCGTGGATCGGCCTGGTGGCCCAGGCCGGCATCGCCGCGTTCACCGAGTGGTTCCGGCATCCGGAGACCCCACAGGCGATCTCGACCGATGTCTTCGGTACGGCTCCGCGCGAGCTGACCCGGGCGATCACGCTGCGGCAGACCGTCGAGATGGTGCGGACGACCATCGAGGTCATGGAGGCGGCGATCGACGAAGTCGCCGCGCCCGGCGACGAGTCGGTGCTGCGCGAGGCGCTGCTCGTGTACGCCCGGGAGATCGCCTTCGCGACCGCCCAGGTGTACGCGCAGGCCGCCGAGGCCCGCGGTGCGTGGGACGCCCGCCTGGAATCGCTCGTGGTCAACGCGGTGCTGTCCGGGGAGGCCGACGAGGGCGCCGTGTCCCGGGCCGCCGCGCTCGGGTGGAACTCCCCCGAGCATGTGTGCGTGCTGCTCGGTACGGCCCCGGACGGCGACAGCGAGCTGACCGTGGAGGCGATCCGCCGGGCCGCGCGCCACGCCAAGCTCCAGGTCCTGACCGGGGTGCTGGGCAACCGCCTGGTCGTGATCGCCGGCGGCAGCGACAACCCGCTCCAGGTCGCGAAGGCGCTGATCGGCCCGTACGCGGCGGGTCCGGTCGTCGCCGGACCCGTGGTGCCGGACCTGCTGGCGGCCACCCGGTCCGCGCAGGCGGCGGCCGCCGGGCTCAAGGCGTGCAGTGCCTGGCAGGACGCCCCGCGGCCGGTCCTCGCGGACGATCTGCTGCCGGAGCGCGCGATGGCGGGCGACCCGGCCGCGCGGGACCAGTTGGTGGAGGAGATCTACAGACCACTCGAAGAAGCAGGTTCTGCACTCCTGGAAACGCTGAGTGTGTATCTGGAACAGGCGAGCAGTCTCGAGGGCGCCGCCAGGATGCTCTTCGTCCACCCCAACACCGTGCGCTACCGGCTCCGACGTGTGACAGACGTCACCGGATGGTCGCCGTCCGATGTCCGTTCGGCGTTCACCCTGCGGATCGCCCTGATCCTCGGGCGTCTGGCCGACAGAGATCTCCAGTCCTAGACTTTTGTCGGACATCAACAATTCCCCCTACGGTTCTTCGTCCCTGTCCCCACGGGTGTTCCGGACCGTTCACAAGAGAGAGTGTGAGGGTGCTCGTACTCGTCGCTCCCGGCCAAGGCGCTCAGACGCCCGGCTTCCTGACTCCCTGGCTCGACCTCCCCGGTGCCACCGACCGCATCGCGGCCTGGTCCGACGCCGTCGAGCTCGACCTTGCCCACTACGGCACGAAGGCCGACGCGGAGGAGATCCGTGACACCGCGGTGGCTCAGCCGCTGCTGGTCGCCGCCGGTCTGCTCTCCGCCGCCGCGCTCGACGCCTCACCAGCCGTCGTCGCAGGTCACAGCGTGGGTGAAATCACCGCAGCCGCTCTCGCCGGGGTCATCGGCGACGAGGCCGCGCTGCGTTTCGTACGGACCCGTGGGCTCGGCATGGCCGAGGCCGCAGCGGTCACCGAGACCGGCATGGCCGCGCTGCTCGGCGGTGACCCCGAGGTCACCGTCGCGCACCTGGAGAAGCTCGGTCTGACGCCGGCGAACGTCAACGGGGGCGGCCAGATCGTCGCCGCCGGCACCGCCACGCAGATCGCCGCGCTCACCGAGGACAAGCCCGAGGGCGTACGCCGGGTGGTCCCGCTCAAGGTCGCCGGCGCGTTCCACACGCACCACATGGCTCCCGCGGTCGAGCATCTCCGTGAGGCCGCCACGGCCCTGAAGGTCTCCGACCCGGCCGTGACATATGTCTCGAACGCCGACGGGAAGACCGTCGCCACCGGCGCGGAGGTCATCTCCCGGCTGGTCGGCCAGGTCGCCAACCCGGTCCGCTGGGACCTGTGCATGGAGACGTTCAAGGCGCTGGGCGTCACCGCGATCGTCGAGGCCTGCCCCGGCGGCACGCTGACAGGTCTGGCCAAGCGCGCACTGCCCGGCGTGCAGACCCTCGCGCTCAAGACCCCCGACGACCTCGACGCGGCCCGCGCGCTCATCGCTGAGCACGCGGGCGCCTAAGGAGCCCGAGAGCATGTCGAAGATCAAGCCCAGCCAGGGCGCCCCGTACGCACGGATCATGGGTGTGGGCGGCTACCGCCCGACCCGTGTCGTGCCCAACGAGGTGATCCTCGAGACGATCGACTCGTCCGACGAGTGGATCCGCTCCCGGTCCGGCATCGCCACCCGCCACTGGGCCTCCGACCAGGAGACCGTGGCCGCGATGTCCGTCGAGGCGTCCGGCAAGGCCATCGCCGACGCCGGGATCACGCCGGAGCAGATCGGCGCGGTCATCGTCTCCACCGTCTCGCACTTCAAGCAGACCCCGGCCATCGCGACCGAGATCGCCCACAAGGTCGGTGCGGGCAAGCCCGCCGCCTTCGACATCTCGGCCGGCTGCGCGGGCTTCGGCTACGGCCTGACGCTCGCCAAGGGCATGATCGTCGAGGGCTCGGCCGAGTACGTGCTCGTCATCGGCGTGGAGCGGCTGAGCGACCTCACCGACCTGAGCGACCGCGCGACGGCGTTCCTCTTCGGCGACGGCGCCGGTGCGGTCATCGTCGGCCCCTCCAAGGTGCCCGCCATAGGCCCCACGGTCTGGGGCTCCGAGGGCGACAAGTCCGAGACGATCAAGCAGACCGTGGCGTGGGACACCTTCCACGCCGACCGTCCGGAGAAGTTCCCCGCCATCACGCAGGAGGGCCAGGCGGTCTTCCGCTGGGCCGTCTTCGAGATGGCGAAGGTCGCCCAGCAGGCGCTGGAGGCGGCCGGGATCGCTCCGGAAGACCTGGACGTCTTCATCCCGCACCAGGCCAACATGCGGATCATCGACTCGATGGTGAAGACCCTGAAGCTGCCGGAGCACGTCACGGTCGCCCGTGACGTGGAGACCACCGGCAACACCTCCGCCGCCTCGATTCCGCTCGCAATGGAGCGGCTCCTGGCGACCGGTCAGGCGAAGAGCGGCGACACCGCGCTCGTCATCGGCTTCGGGGCGGGTCTCGTCTACGCCGCGACGGTCGTTACCCTCCCCTAGGAGGGAGCTGAGGATCGTGGCTGGGCTCGCGACGCCTGGTACGCGCATCTGCGGCGTTGCCCAACCGCCCGCATAGCTCCGCTATGAGGACGATTCGGCGCCTTGCAGCTGCACGCACCAGCCGCCGCTCCCTGATCCAGCCAAGATCCTCAGCACCCTCCTTGACACACCGGGTCTTTATCGCCCGGACGCCCGAACCCAGCAGATATACACCGAAGGAGCGCCAACATGGCCGCCACTCAGGAAGAGATCGTCACCGGTCTCGCCGAGATCGTCAACGAGATCGCCGGTATCCCGGTCGAGGACGTCCAGCTGGACAAGTCCTTCACCGACGACCTGGACGTCGACTCGCTGTCCATGGTCGAGGTCGTCGTCGCCGCCGAGGAGCGCTTCGACGTCAAGATCCCCGACGAGGACGTCAAGAACCTCAAGACGGTCGGCGACGCAGCCGACTACATCCTCAAGCACCAGGGCTGATCCCAGCCCGGCTGTGTCGCCACCCGGCGGTGGCGCCGCTGATTCACGACCCTCTACACGTGGAGAAGATTTTCCAGTGAGCTCGACCAATCGCACCGTGGTCGTCACCGGTATCGGCGCAACCACTCCGCTGGGTGGCGATTCCGCATCGACCTGGGAAGGTCTGATGGCCGGCCGTTCCGGCGTCAAGCCTCTCGAGGGCGAACGTTTCGCCGAACTGCCTGTCCGGATCGCGGCCCTCGCGGCCGTCGACCCCGGCGACGTCCTGCCCCGACCGCTCGCCCGCAAGCTGGACCGCTCGGCGCAGTTCGCGCTGATCGCGTCCCGCGAGGCATGGGCGGACGCGGGCTTCACCGCCCCGGCGGGTGAGGACGAGAAGATCCGCCCCGAGCGGCTGGGGACGGTCATCGCCTCCGGCATCGGCGGCGTGATCACCCTGCTCGACCAGTACGACGTGCTGAAGGAGAAGGGCGTACGCCGCGTCTCCCCGCACACCGTGCCCATGCTCATGCCGAACGGCCCGGCCGCCAACGTCGGGATCGAGGTGAACGCCCAGGCGGGCGTCCACACCCCGGTCTCCGCCTGTGCGTCGGGTGCCGAGGCCATCGGGTACGCCGTCGAGATGATCCGCACCGGCCGTGCCGACGTGGTCCTCGCCGGTGGCACCGAGGCGGCGATCCACCCGCTGCCGATCGCCGCGTTCGCCAACATGATGGCGATGTCCAAGAGCAACGACGAGCCCGAGAAGGCCTCGCGTCCGTACGACACCGGCCGGGACGGCTTCGTCCTCGGCGAGGGTGCCGGCGTCGTCGTCCTGGAGTCCGCGGAGCACGCCGCCGCGCGTGGCGCCCGGGTCTACTGCGAGGTGCTGGGCCAGGGGCTGTCCGCGGACGCCCACCACATCGCCCAGCCCGAGCCGACCGGGCGCGGCATCGCCACGGCGATGCAGAACCTGCTGGACCAGACGGACCTCAAGCCGTCCGAGGTCGTGCACCTCAACGCGCACGCGACGTCCACGCCGCAGGGCGACATCGCGGAGCTGAAGGCACTGCGCAAGGTCCTGGGCGACGACCTGGACCATGTCGCGATCTCCGCGACGAAGTCGATGACGGGTCACCTGCTCGGTGGCGCGGGCGGGATCGAGACCGTGGCGACGGTGCTGGCCCTGCACCACCGGATGGCTCCGCCGACCATCAACGTCGAGCACCTCGACGAGGCGGTCGAGGCGGACATCGTGCGGGACGCTCCGCGGCCGCTGCCGGAGGGGCCGATCGCGGCGATCAACAACTCGTTCGGGTTCGGCGGGCACAACGTGGTGCTGGCGTTCCGTAGCGTGTGATTTTGCCCCGAAAGTCTGAAGCCCGTCCCCTCGCGCGAGGGGGCGGGCTTCAGACTTTCGGGGGCTCCGCCCCCGGACCCCCGCTCCTCAATCGCCGGAGAGGCTTTAAATGCCCCGGGCGGGGTCACACCACCTGGTGGAGCCACCGCACCGGTGCGCCCTCGCCCGCGTGGCGGAAGGACTCCAGTTCGTCGTCCCACGGCTTGCCCAGGAGCTTGGCGATCTCGGCCTCCAGGTCCGTCTCCCCGCTCAGCGACCGCGCCAGCGCGGCCCGCAGCCGGTCCTCGGGAACCAGGATGTCGCCGTGCATGCCGGTGACGGCGTGGAAGATGCCGAGCCCGGGCGTGGAGCTGTAGCGCTCGCCCTCCGCGGTCGGCGAGGGTTCCGCCGTCACCTCGAAGCGCAGCAGATCCCAGCCGCGCAGCGCGGAGGCAAGCTTCGACGCCGTGCCCGGGCGGGCCTGCCAGGAGAATTCGGAACGCCAGGTGCCGGGCGCGGCCGGCTGTCTGATCCAGTCGAGCTGGACCCGCACACCGAGTACGCCCCCCACCGCCCATTCGACGTGGGGGCAGAGCGCGCGCGGGGCTGAGTGGACGTACAGGACTCCACGTGTCGTCACCGGGACCTCCAGTGTGGGACGAGGTTCGCCTTCCCCAGCGGCCTCGCGCCGTACCACCTCTTACCGGCCGGTTCCCGAGGCTGCCGTCAGTAAACAGTATCGGGAGTTAATATCCGCATAAGGGAGGGTATGTGACGTGATGTGATGTTCGAGAGCCACCCGAGTGGAGCCGGGCGGCCGGAAAGCCACTGGTTCGACGTGGAAAAGCTACCGTGCGGCGGCGTCCGAGGTGTGACGTACCGTCGGTCCTGGGCCCAGGATTCGCTCAGCATTCACCCGGCAGGGCGCGCGGGCCCGCCGACCGGTGCCGCACAGGTGTGCCGGTGGCATGGGACAGGAGGGACGAGGACAATGCCGGATCGCTCCGTACGGCACCGCTCGCGGACCGCACTGGCCGCGCTGGCCGCCGTGACGTTCCTCGGCACGGCCGTCCTGACGGGCTGTGACTCCGGGGCTGACGGGACGACGAAGGGCGCGAAGGCCGATACGGGCCGGCCGGCGGCCGGGCCGGTCTGGGACCGCAGTCCGGAGTCGGTCGCCGCGGTCGGGGACTCCATCACCCGCGGCTTCGACGCCTGTTCGGTGCTGGCCGACTGCCCCGAGGCCTCCTGGGCGACCGGCACGGACAGCTCTGTGCGCAGTCTGGCGGTACGCCTCCTCGGCGCGTCGGGCGCGGCCGCCCACAGCTGGAACCACGCCGAGACGGGGGCCAGGATCGCCCAGTTGCCGGAGCAGATGGCACTGGCCGCGAAGGAGGACCCGGATCTGGTGACGGTGATGATCGGCGCCAATGACGCCTGCCGGGACTCGGTGCGGGTCATGACGCCCGTGGCGGACTTCCGGACGTCGTTCGAGGCCTCGCTGCGTCAGCTGCGCAGCGCGGCGCCGAAGGCGCAGGTGTACGTGTCGAGCGTGCCGGACCTCAAGCGGCTCTGGTCGACGGGTCGGGGCAATCAGCTCGGCAAGCAGATCTGGAAGCTGGGCATCTGCAAGTCGATGCTGGGTGACGCGGACAACATGAACGCCTCGGCGGTGGCCCGGCGCACGGCGGTGCAGGACCGCGTCGTCGCGTACAACGAGGTGCTGCGCGAGGTGTGCGCGAAGGATCGGCGCTGCCGCTACGACGGCGGGGCGGTGTTCGACTACCGGTTCACCGGCAAGCAGCTCAGCCAGTGGGACTGGTTCCATCCGGGGATCAACGGGCAGGCCAGGCTGGCCGAGATCGCCTACCGCAACGTCACGGCGGCCCGGCCGCCCGCGTAAGGCTAAAGTTCCCGATCATGGACACGGGTTCGAACACAGTGGCGCGTACGGAACACTTCGGCACCCTCGGGGACGGCACCGCCGTGGACCGCTGGACGCTGGAGCGCGGTGGCACGCGGGTACGGGTGCTGACGTACGGCGCCGTCGTGCAGGGCGTCGAGGTGCCGGACCGGGACGGTGCGCGGGCCGGGGTGGCGCTCGGGCTGCCGGATCTCGCCTCGTACCAGCAGTACACCGGGCCGTACTTCGGCGCACTGGTCGGACGGTATGCGAACCGGATCGGCGGGGCGGCGTTCGTCCTCGACGGGCAGACGTACCCCGTCACGCGCAACGAGGGCCGCAACCATGTGCACGGCGGGGCCATCGGCTTCGACAAGCGGGTGTGGGACGCCCGCGGGATCGCGGACGGGGTGGAGCTGTCCCTGGTCGCGGCGGACGGCGAGGAGGGCTTCCCCGGGCGGCTGGAACTCTCGGTGGCCTACACCCTGGACGAGGACGGGGCGCTGCGGATCGCGTACCGGGCGACGACGGACGCGCCGACCGTGCTGAACCTGACGAACCACACGTACTGGAACCTGGCGGGCGCCGACTCCGGCAGCGCGCTGGGCCAGCGGCTGCGCATCGCGGCCGGGCGGATCACCCCGGTGGACGCCGAGTCGCTGCCGACGGGTGAGTTCCTGCCGGTGGACGGGACCCGGTTCGACTTCAGGGAGCCGCAGCCGGTCTCCAAGGAGTACGACCACAACTTCGTGCTCGACGAGGGCGTGACGGGCCCGGTCGCCGAGCTGTACGACGAGGTGTCGGGGCGCGTGCTGACCGTCACGACGACGGAGCCGGGCATGCAGCTGTACACGGCGGACCACTTCGACGGGCGGCCGTTCGGCCCGTGTGCCGGGATCGCCCTGGAGACCCAGCACTTCCCGGACTCGCCGAACCGGCCGGAGTTCCCGAGCACGGTGCTGCGGCCCGGCGAGGAGTACATGTCGACCACGGTGTATGGATTCTCGCAGCGCTGACCTGCGAGAACGCCGGTATTACAAGATCGTTGAGCGGCACCTGCGGGTGATTCCGGATGATCTACGCGCGTCCGGGTAATGCGCCCCTTTCCGCGCCCCTCAGGGTTGCCGCATGACTTCCAAGCCCGCCGGACCGACCTCCGGCCTGCCCTCCAGGCGCACCCTGATCGCGGGTGCCGCCGCGGGCGCCGCCGCCCTTGCCACCACCGCCGCGACCTCGGCGGACGCCGCCGTCCCCGGCTCCCTCGCGGCGCCCGCCGCACCCGGGTCCGACTGGGACGCCTGCCTGGGCGTGGCCCGCGCCATCCTCGTACGCGACGAGCAGGACAAGTCGCTGGTGCCGCACTACCGTGACGTCCTGCTCTCCAAGGGCCTGCCGCGCAGCCGCAAGGCCCCCAAGAAGGTGCTGATCATCGGCGCGGGGCCGGCCGGACTCACCGCCGCCCATCTGCTCCGCGAGGCCGGGCACACCGTCACCGTGATCGAGGCCAACGGCAACCGGGTCGGCGGCCGGATCAAGACCTTCCGCAAGGGCGGTCACGAGAAGGCGAAGGCGCCCTTCGCCGACCCGAAGCAGTACGCCGAGGCCGGGGCGATGCGGATCCCCGAGAGCCACCCGCTCGTCACCGGGCTGATGGACAGCTTCGGCCTGAAGCGCCGCCGCTTCCACCTCGTCGACGTCGACGGCAGCGGACAGCCCGTCAACCACACCTGGATCCACGTCAACGGCATCCGGGTCCGCAAGGCGGACTACGCGAAGAAGCCGCAGGCGGTCAACCGCTCCTTCGGGGTCCCCGCCGCGTTCGAGGACCAGCCCGCCTCGACCATCGTGCGCGAGGCGTTCGCCCCCGTACGCGAGGAGTTCGAGGGCAAGGAGGGGGCGGAACTCGTCAAGGGCTGGGCCCGGGTCATCCAGCGGTACGGGCACTGGTCCATGTTCCGCTTCCTGACCGAGGCGGCCAAGCTCGACGAGCGCACCATCGACCTCATCGGCACGGTCGAGAACCTCACCTCGCGGCTCCCCCTCGCCTTCGTGCACAGCTTCATCGGCGCCTCCCTGATCAGCCCGGACACCGCGTTCTACGAGCTGCCCGACGGCACGGCGACCCTGGCCGACGCCATGTACGCACGGGTCAAGGACCTGGTGCGGCTGGACCGCCGGGCCGCCAGGATCAGCCACGGGAAGGACGGCGTACGCGTCGAGACCGTGTCGGAGGGCCGTGACGGCAAGGTCGTGCGGGAGACCTTCACCGGTGACCGCGCGATCGTCACCGTGCCGTTCTCCGGCCTGCGGCACGTCCCGGTCACGCCCGCGCTCTCGTACGGCAAGCGGCGTGCGATCACCGAGGTCCACTACGACGCGGCCACCAAGGTACTGCTCGAATTCAGCCGCCGCTGGTGGGAGTTCGAGGAGAAGGACTGGAAGGTGGAGCTGGAGAAGGTCCGGCCCGGCCTGTACGACGCGTACCGGCTCGGCAAGGCGCCGGCGGACGGCTCACTGCTGGGCGCACATCCCTCCGTACCGTCCGGGCACCTTCCGCCCAACCAGCGCGTCCACTACGCGGCGTACCGCGCGACCGCCCGCAACCAGCCGGAGGCGGCCCACGTGATCGGCGGCGGATCGGTCACCGACAACGCCAACCGCTTCATGTACCAGCCGTCCCACCCGGTCGAAGGCAGCAAGGGCGGGGTACTCCTCGCCTCGTACAGCTGGGCCGACGACGCCCTGAAGTGGGACTCCCTGGGCGACGACGAGCGCTACCCGCACGCACTGGGCGGCGTGCAGGACGTGTACGGGCAGCGCATCGAGGTCTTCTACACGGGGGTCGGGGCCACCCAGTCGTGGATGCGTGACCCGTACGCGTACGGCGAGGCGTCCGTCCTGCTGCCCGGCCAGCACACCGAGCTGCTCGCCGATGTGCGGTCGGTCGAGGGCCCGTTGCACTTCGCGGGCTGCCACACGTCCGTGAAGCCGGCCTGGATCGAAGGGGCGCTGGAGTCCGCCGTGCGCACCGCGCTGGAGGTGCACGGGAGCTGACCGCTCAGGGGCGCGGGGGTGGCGGCGCCGTCCCCGTGCTCTCCTCCCCCACCAGGTCGCGCGCCAGCAGCGTCGCCCCCGCGACGGCCCCCGGCATCAGGAAGACGGCGACGAACGGGACCAGGAAGGCGAGCCCCAGCGGGACGCCGAAGCCGAGGATCAGCAGCCGGCGGCCGCGCAGCAGGACGAGCCGGTCCTTCAGCACCATGCCGCGGCGCTGGAGCGCGACGGCGGTGAGTTCCTCGGCGAGGAAGTACCCCGTGACGCAGAACCCGAGGAGCGGGACGACGGTCTGGCCGGCGACCGGGACGAATCCGAGGGCGAAGAGCAGGACGGCGTACAGCGCGACGCGCGCCAGGATGCGCACGCTGTCGCGGGCGGAGATCCACAGCTCCCGCCAGAGCGGCAGCCCGGACTCGGGGACCTTGCCGCCCTCGGCGCGGTCCACCTCCTCGGAGAGCGACTCGTAGAAGGGCTGCCCGACGAGCAGGGTCACGGCGGTGAACGTGACGACGGCCAGGAAGAGGCCGAAGGCGAAGACCAGCACGGTCAGGGTGTTGCGGAGCAGGCCGAGCCAGGGCGAGGACCAGTCGTCGGCGAACGGGGTCGCCCAGTCCGCCAGGTCATCGGCCCCGTAGCCGAGGCCGACGAGGGCGCCCGCGTACAGGACGAGGGTGATCAGGCCGGGCAGCAGCCCGAGGCCGAACCATCGGCCGTGCCGGACGACCCAGCGCTGGCCCTTGATCAGATAGTTGAGGCCCGCCCCTGGATCACGCATGGCGTCAGCGTAACGGGACCGGGGCGGGCCCCTGTACGGAGGTCAGACGAGGCGGATCATGTTCCAGGACATCGGCTCCAGCGTGGCCCGCAGCACTCCCCCGTCGAGCACCGTGCCCGTCGCCGGGTGCGGGGCGACCCGTCCGGGCTCGGTGAGGGTGTTGCGGGCGTCCGGGTCCGCGTCGGCGAGGACCTGGTGCTCGGCGATCTGCGTCAGGTCGAGCCCGTGCAGGGCGACTTCGAGCGGGAGGGCCGCGTCCTGGCCGCGGTTGACCGCGAGGACGGTGACCGCGCCGGTCTCCGGGTCGCGGACGGCGGTGGCGTGCAGCAGGTCCGTCTCGCCGTACCTGGCCGTCCCGTACGTGGGCGAGTCCACCCGTACGTCCAGGACCTGGCCCCGGCCGTGCCGTGCGGCCTGGGCGAACGGGAAGAAGGTGGTCTGCCGCCAGGCCGGGCCGTCGGGCTCGGTCATGATCGGGGCGATCACGTTGACCAGCTGGGCCAGGCAGGCCACGGTCACCCGGTCGGCGTGGCGCAGCAGCGCGATGAGCAGGGTGCCGAGGACGACGGCGTCGGTGACGGAGTAGTTGTCCTCCAGCAGGCGGGGGGCCTCGGGCCAGTCGAGGGGGTTCGCCTCCGCCTCCCGCTGGCTGCGGGCCATGTACCAGACGTTCCACTCGTCGAACGAGAGGTTGATCTTCTTCGTGGACTTCAGCCGGGCCCCGACGTGGTCGCAGGTGGCGACGACGTCCTCGATGAAGGACTCCATGTCCACGGCGGAGGCCAGGAACGAGTCGCGGTCGCCCCCGAGCTCCTCGTAGTAGGCGTGCAGCGAGACGTAGTCGACGAGGTCGTAGGTTTCGGCGAGGACCGTCGCCTCCCAGGCGGCGAACGTGGACATGGACCGGCCCGAGGAGCCGCAGGCGACGAGTTCGACGGAGGGGTCGATCTGCCGCATCGCGCGGGCCGTCTCGGCGGCGATCCGGCCGTACTCCTCGGCGGTCTTGTGGCCGGTCTGCCAGGGACCGTCCATCTCGTTGCCCAGGCACCACAGCTTGATGCCGAAGGGGTCCTTGTCGCCGTGCGCGATGCGGCGTTCGGAGAGTTCGGTGCCGGCCGGGTGGTTGGCGTACTCCTGGAGTTCGATGGCCTCCTGGACGCCCCGGGTGCCGAGGTTCACGGCCATCATGGGCTCGGCCTGCGGGCCGGTCTTCCTGCAGAAGGCGATGAACTCGGAGAGGCCGAAGCGGTTCGTCTCGGTGGAGCGCCAGGCGAGGTCGAGGCGGCGCGGGCGCTCGTCGGCGGGGCCGACGCTGTCCTCCCAGCGGTAGCCGGAGACGAAGTTGCCGCCGGGGTAGCGGATGGCGGTGACACCGAGTTCGCGGATCAGGTCCAGCACGTCGGTCCGCAGGCCGGATTCGTCGGCCGAGGGGTGGCCGGGCTCGTATATGCCGTCGTAGACGCAGCGGCCGAGGTGCTCCACGAACGAGCCGAAGAGACGGGGGTCGACATCGCCGACGGTGAAGGCCGGGTCGAGGGTGAAGCGGGCGGTGCGGGTCATGACTTCCTTCGGGGTGGTGTCGGTACGTGTCTCGGTACGTGTCACTGGCCTGCGAGGCCGGTGTGGGCGACGCCGCTGACGAACTGGCGCTGGAAGAAGACGAAGACGATGATCAGCGGCAGCCCGGCCATCAGCCCGCCACCCAGCCCCGTGATCAGTTGCCTGCGATTCAGGCCAGGTCGTCCCATGCCCGCCCTCACTGTTCGAGATACCGAATACTGCTCGTAACTTCGAACGGACCGTAAAATCGAAGCGCTTGCGCGTCAATGGGTCGCGCAAGAATTCCGAACAATGTCCGGGGTACCGAACACCCGGGAACGAAAAGGCCGAGGGCCGCACCCTGGTGGGTGCGGCCCTCGGCTGCGTACGGGTGGTGCGGGCGGTCAGACGACCGAGAGCGCCACCTTGATGTTGCCGCGCGTGGCGTTCGAGTACGGGCACACCTGGTGCGCCTTCTCGATGAGCGCCTGCGCGGTCGCCGTGTCGACGTTGGGGATGGTCGCGGTGATCGCGACCTCCAGACCGAAGCCACCGGCCTCGGTCTTGCCGATGGAGACCGCGGCGGTGACCGTGGAGCCGGAGATGTCGGCCTTCTCCTGACGGGCCACCACGCCCAGCGCGCCCTGGAAGCAGGCGCTGTAACCGGCGGCGAAGAGCTGCTCCGGGTTGGTGCCCGCGCCGCTGCCGCCCATCTCCTTCGGCGGGTTGACGACCACGTCGAGCTTGCCGTCGTCCGAGGAGACCCGGCCGTCACGGCCGTTCTCGGCGGTGGCGACGGCGGTGTACGCGACGGCTATGTCCTGAATGCTCATGCTTGAGGATTCCTCCTGCTGATGCGCCGCGACTCGCGCCCACGACCGCGACGGCCTGGGACGAGCCTATCGGGTGCCCGGAGCGGCAGTTCAGCCGAGGGAGACGATCATCTTTCCGGTGTTCTCGCCGCGGAGCAGACCGAGGAACGCGTCGAAGCCGTTCTCGATGCCCTCGACGACCGTCTCGCGGTACTTCAGCTCGCCCGAGGCCAGCCAGCCGGCCACCTCCTGGACGAACTGCCCCTGGAGATCGGCGTGGTCGCCGACGAGCATGCCCTGCAGGCGCAGCCGCTTGCCGATGACGAGGGCGAGGTTGCGCGGGCCTGGGGTCGGCTCGGTCGCGTTGTACTGGGCGATCATGCCGCAGATCGTCGCGCGGCCGTGCACGTTGAACGAGGAGATCGCGGCTTCGAGGTGCTCGCCGCCGACGTTGTCGAAGTAGACGTCGATGCCGTCGGGGGCCGCCTCGCGCAGCTGCTGCGCGACGGGGCCGTTCTTGTAGTTGAAGGCGGCGTCGAAGCCGTACTCCTCGACGAGCAGCTTGACCTTCTCGTCGGAGCCGGCGGACCCGATGACGCGCGAGGCGCCCTTGAGCTTCGCCATCTGTCCGACCTGGCTGCCGACCGCACCGGCGGCGCCGGACACGAAGACCGCGTCGCCCTCCTTGAAGGAGGCCACGTCGAACAGGCCCGCGTAGGCGGTGAGCCCGGTCATGCCCAGCACGCCGAGGTAGGCGGAGAGCGGGGCGAGGGAGGCGTCGACCTTCACCGCGTGCTTGGCCGGGACGTCGGCGTACTCACGCCAGCCGAGCCCGTGCAGGACGTGGTCGCCGACCGCGAAGCCCTCGGCGTTGGACGCGACGACCTCGCCGACCGCGCCACCCTCCATGGGGTGGTCCAGCTTGAACGGCGGGGTGTACGACTTCACGTCGTTCATCCGGCCGCGCATGTACGGGTCGACCGAGAAGTGCAGGTTGCGGACGAGGACCCGGCCCTCGGCGGGAGCGGCGACAGGAGCCTCACGCAGCGCGAAGTCCTCGGCCGTCGGCCAGCCGTGCGGACGGGCGACGAGGTGCCATTCACGGCTGGACGTGGGAAGAGCTGCAGACATGGGCTCGGATCTCCTCGATGTCTAAGGGGGTACGGGAAGCGGGTGCGGGAAGCCGTTCACGGAGCTGGAAAAGACCAGACAGAAAAGCTTCACCACATGAAACAACCATGCGCCTGGATATTTCATGTTGTCAAGTAACCGGCTATCCTGGGTGTCATGGCCACCCCTCGTACGGACCCGCTGACCCTCGAAGTCGTCGAGCTGATCGGCGCCGTCGTGGCGCGCTACTACGAGGAGTACGAGCTGGCCGCCGCCGCCCACAGCCTCACCGGCGCCCAGGCCAGGGTCCTCGGGCTGCTCTCCCTGGACCCGCTGCCGATGCGCCGGATCGCCCAGAAGCTGAAGTGCGAACCGTCCAACGTGACCGGCATAGTCGACCGTCTGGAGGCACGCGGCCTCGTGGAGCGGCGGCCCGACCCGGCCGACCGGCGGGTGAAGCTGGCCGCGCCCACGGAGAAGGGCGCCCGAACGGCCCGGGAGCTCCGCGACTCCCTCGACTTCGCCCGCGAGCCCCTGGCCGGCCTCTCCGACTCCGACCGCGCGGTGCTGCGGGACCTGCTGCGCCGGATGCTCGGCGTGGAACCGCCGGCCGGGACGGCCTGAGCCCTCAGGGCCTCAGCAGAACCACGGGAACCAGCAGGTGTCGTCCGACGGGGTCGGCGACGGCCTGGGGGTGCGGGTCGGCGTGGGCGTGGGCGTGGGCAGCGGCGGGGTCGCGGACGGCGACGGCTCATCGCCCGCATCGCCCGGCTCCGACGGACCGCCGGTGGTGGGCGCCGGGACCGCCGACGACGGTACGGAGGCCGGAGCCGAGGCCGCCGGGGCGGAGCCGGCACCCTCAGGACGCGCCTCGCCCGTGGCCCGGCCGGTCCGGGTGCCCCCCGAGGGGTGGACGTCGGTGGCCTGGACCGCCGAGGGGCTGCCCGTGGGGGTCCGCACCGGTCCGGGCGGTTCGGCCGTGTCGCTCACCGGCGGCTCCGGGGCGGGAGCGGTGGTGGCGGACGTCGATTCGCGTACGTAGTCCGAGGCGCCGTCGCCGCCGTCCGGTTCGGCCGTCAGCTCGGCCAGGCTCAGCGCACCGGCCGCCAGGACCACCCCGAGCAGCCCCAGCAGCACCGCACGGCCACGCCGGCTGCGGCCGCGGCGGCCACGGCCCGGCCGCTCCTCGGGTACCGCGCGCCTGCGACCTGGACGGCGTCCCCCACGCGCAGCGCCCCGCGTCCGGGCAGCATCGCGCTCCCGGCGGCGACGGCCCCCGGGCGGGGGCGGCACGGCCTGCTCGTCCCGCGTGTCCGGCTCGTGGCCGAACGACGCGGGCGCGGCGTAGGGGCTCAACGCCTGAGCGGGGGTTCCGCATCCGGCGCAGGCCAGGGCGCCGTTGAGATGACGCTGACAGGGCTGGCAGTAATCCATGGCGCCCGCAGATTAGATGCCCGCCGGACAACGGAGAAAGCAGCTCAGGTGAAGATCCTGTGTGGAACCGTTGATTCCATGACTGCTGCCGCCCCTTTCGGCCCCCGTGAGTTCCAACTCGTCCTGCTCCGCCGGATGGCCGACCACCAGCCCGGCCTCGTCGAGGACGCCCGGCACGAACTGAGTGCCGGTCTCGCCGAGATGCGTGAGGCCAACCGCCGCTGGCAGGCGATGGCGCGGGCGCCGCGCGGACGCGGGGCGCTGCGCCGCTACCGTTCGGTGCTCGGCGAACCCGAGCTCTCCCTGCGCCGCACGGTCGGCGATCTGGAGTGCGACGCGCTGTTCTGGCCGGTGCCGCTCTGGCCGGACCTGCGGTTCGAGGTGATGGTGGCGCCGGGCGGCGCGGTGTGGAACGAATGGCTGGTCCGGGCCCCGGGCGCGGCCGCCCCCGTGCTCGGGCGGGCCGAGGGTCTGCGGCCCTGGTCGTGCACCGTGAACGAGGTGGCCCGGGCCTTCGCGCCGGCCCGTCCGATGGAGGGCAGCGCGCCGACCCGCTGGGCCCTCGCGATCACCGACGCGGCCACCGGCACCCCGTACGTCGCCGAGTTCACGTGGGGGCTGTTCCAGCGGCTGCTGCCCGGCTGACGCACCCCGGAGCCGTAGCCGACACGCCGTCAGCTCCGTACCTCCTCCGGCGTATCCCAACGCGCACGATGCCCCCGAACGGCGCACGATGCGAAGAGAACCGGCTGCCCGTCGGTCCCCCATCAGCGCTCTCGGGAGAACCTGTGACCGTCAGCCTTGAGCAGTTGCGCCGTTGCCATGTCGCCGTCGACCTCGGGGCCGCCCGCACCCGGGTGTACGTCAAGGGGCTCGGGCTCGTCGTCGACGAGCCGAGCGCCGCCGCCGTGAACACCCGTACGGGCTCGCTCATCGCCGTCGGCGTGCTCGCCGAACAGATGACGGGCCGCACCCCCGACTACATCCGGGTGGTCCGCCCGGTCTCCGGCGGAACCGTCGTCGACATCGAGATGGCCCAGCGCATGCTGCGCCACCTGCTCGGCGAGAAGCTCCGCCGCCAGCTGCGCCGCAAGCCCTGGCTGCGCGCCGCCGCCTGCATCCCGCACGAGAGCGACCCGCTCGCCCAGCGCGCCGCTGTGGAGACCCTGGTCGGACTCGGCGCCCGCCGGGTCGAGCTCGTCGACACCCTGATCGCGGCGGCCGTCGGCTGCGGACTGCCGGTCGAGCAGCCGACCGCCACCATGATCATGGTTTGCGGGGCCGCGACCACCCAGATCGCGGTGCTCTCGCTCGGCTCGATCGTGACCGCCGTACGCATTCCCATCGGCGGCGACGCCATCGATCACGCGGTGATCCAGCATCTGCGCCAGCACCACGAACTGGTGCTGCCCAGCCACTCCGTCCGCCCCCTCCAACTGGCCCTCAGCGGCAACGGGCTGACCCCGCACGGCCCCTCAGCGACCGAGATCCACGGCCGGGACGTGGCGACCGGGCTGGCCCGCTCCGTCGAGGTCGACACGGCCGCGGTGCGCCAGGCGATCCACCGCCCGCTGACGGCGGTCCTCGACGGACTGGGCAAGGTCCTGCGGGACTGCCCGCCCGATCTGGTGGCCGACCTCGCCGACAGCGGGATCATGATGGTCGGCGGCAGCGCGCTGCTGCCCGGCCTGGACCAGATGCTGCGCGATGCCACCGGCGTGCCGGTGCACATCGCCGAGCGGCCCGACGTCTGCTCGGTACTCGGGCTCGGCGCCATGCTGGACGGCAAGATCAGCCCCATGGTCCTCGACCCGCTCGCCGGCTGACTCCCGCGGGTCCGGCCGATGACCGACGAACCGCGCGAGGAGTCGCCCCGCCTCGGAGTCCCGCGGTCACCGCGGCTGCTGATGCTGCTGGAGGCGGTGCTTCGGGTCGGCTCCGACCTCGAACTGCGCGCCACCCTGCAGCAGATCATCGACACCGCCACCGCGCTCACCGACGCCCGCTACGGCGCGCTCGGGGTCCTGGACCCCGGCAGCGGCACCATCAGCGAGCTGTACGTCACCGGGCTGAGCGAGAGCGAGCAGGCCGCCATCGGCGGCCTCCCCGACGGGCACACGGGCCTGCTCGGCGCGCTCATAGAGCAACCGCAGCCGCTGCGCTCGGACGACCTGACCACCGATCCGCGCTCCTGCGGCGTACCGCCCGGCCACCCCGAGATGCGCTCGTTCCTCGGCTCCCCGATCCGCGTCCACCACAGGGTGTTCGGGAACATCTACCTCGCCGAGAAGCGCGCCGGCCACTTCAGCGACACCGACATGACGCTGCTCCGGGTCCTCGCCGCGCAGGCCGGCATCGCGATCGGCAACGCCCGGCTGTACGAGAGCGCCCGGCAGCGGGAGCGCTGGATCGAGGGCGCGGCCGCGGTCACCAACACGCTGCTGACCGGCGAGAACGCCTCCGACGCCCTGATGACCGTGGCCGAACGGGCGAGGATCCTCAGCGACGCGTCGGCCGGGGTGATCCTCCAGCCGAACGAGGAGGGCGGCATGGAGATCGTCGTCGCGTCCACCCTGGAGGACCCGGCCGGTCTCGTGGGCACAGCGATCGCGCCCGGCTCCCCCGTCCTGGTCCAGCTGCTGGGCGGCGAGGCGGTCTTCGTCGACGACTCGGCGACCGACCCGCGGATGACGACGCCGGTGCGGTCCCGCTTCGGCCCCAGCATGATGCTGCCGCTGCAGAGCGGCGGGCGGCTCATCGGCACCCTCGCCCTGCCCCGGCGGCGCGGCGCCCGTCCGTACACGGATGTGGACCGGCTGCTGGCCTCCCAGTTCGCCTCGCAGGCCGCGCTCGCCCTGGTCCTGGCGGACTCCCAGCACGACCGCGAACAGCTCGCGGTGTACGAGGACCGGGACCGGATCGCCCGCGATCTGCACGATCTCGTCGTCCAGCGCCTGTTCGCCACCGAGATGATGCTGGAGTCGACCCGCCGCCGGGCCGATGCCGGGGAGACGGACGAGCTGCTCATCCGGGCCGTCGACGAGCTGGACTCCACGATCCAGGAGGTCCGGACCACCATCTTCGCCCTCCAGCAGCCCCCGGCCGACGCGCCCACCACCTTCCGTGGCCGGGTCATGCTGGAGACCAGTGGCGCGGCCGCGTTGCTCGGGTTCCAGCCCTCGGTGCACTTCACCGGTGCGGTGGACGCGCTCGTGCGCGAACCGGTGGACGGGCAACTGCTCGCCGCGTTGCGCGGCGCGCTGGCGGCCGCGCACCGGCGGACCGGGGTCTCGACGATCGAGGTGGAGGTGGACGCGACGGCCGTGCTGCCCGACGGCCGTGCCGGGGTCCGGCTGGCGGTCGCCGACGACGGCCGCGAACCGGACGGCTCGCGCTCGTCGACCGTTATCTGGCAGGCGCCGCTCTGAGCGCGATCCTGGTGCTGGAGTGGGCGACGCCCGCCTCGCGCTTGAGTCTGCGCAGCAGGCCGTCCAGCGCCGCGGTGTCGGCCGCGGTGGCCCGTACCAGGTAGTCGTGCCCGCCCGTCACATGCACCAGTTCGGTGATGCCGGGCAGGGTCAGCACGGCCCGCTCGAACACCTCGTTGGTGGTGTCCGTGCGCAGGGTCACGTCGATGAAGGCGACGAGCCCGGTCCGGGTGTCGGCGGCGGGGTCGATGATCACGGTGAAGCCGCGGATGACGCCGTCCCGGCGCAGCCGGCGCACCCGGTCGGCGGCCGCGTTGGCGCTGAGTCCGACCCGTACCCCCAGATCCCGGTACGAGATCCGCGCGTCCTCCTGGAGTACGCCGAGGATTTCCCTGTCCAGACGGTCCATACCGCGATTGTCCCAGCTCCGGGCCGATCGCGACTGCGGGGACGGCGGCCACCCTTTGCGGGCCCCGGTTACGGGCCCCTCGTTCGGAGTAACCCGACGGGCTCGCGGCCTGCTTCCCCTCTTGACTGGCCGTGTGGACACAGCAGTGAAGCAGTCACCGTCTCCGGCCGCCGACAAGCCCTCCGGCGCCGCCTACCGCAATCTCGTGATGGCCACGGTCGGGTTCGCGCTCACCTTCTGGGCGTGGAACCTGATCGCGCCCATGTCCTCCGACTACAAGGACCGGCTCGGCCTGAGTTCGTTCCAGCAGTCCCTGCTGGTCGCCGTGCCCGTGCTCGTCGGCTCGCTGGGCCGCATCCCGGTGGGCGCGCTCACCGACAAGTACGGTGCGCGACTGATGTTCACGCTGATCTCGGCACTCACCGTCGTGCCGGTGCTGCTGCTGATCCCGGCGAAGGACTCCTACGGCGCGATGCTGGCCGTGGGCTTTCTGCTGGGGCTGGGCGGAACGACGTTCGCGATCGGCATCCCGCTGGTCAACTCGTGGTTCCCGCCCGCCGACCGCGGCCTCGCGCTCGGGGTGTTCGGCATGGGCATGGGGGGCGTCGCGCTGTCCGGCTACTTCACCCCGCGGATCGCCAAGCACGGGGACAACCTGCCGTTCCTCGTGGTCGCCTGTGCGCTCGTGGTGTACGCGGCGCTGGCGGCGGTGCTGGTCAACGACCGGCCGGGCCGCCAGGTGCCGACCGACACGCTGGCCCACCGACTGGGTGCGGCGGGCCGGCTCCGGGTCACCTGGGAACTGTCCGCGCTGTACGCGATCGGCTTCGGCGGCATCGTCGCGTTCGGCGTCTACCTGCCGACGTACCTGAAGACCTGGTACGAACTCTCGCCGACCGACGCCGGCACGAAGGCCGCCGGATTCGCCCTGGTCACGGTCATCTTCCGGCCGATCGGCGGCTGGCTCTCGGACCGGATGCACCCGGCTCTGGTCTCCTCTGCGGCGCTCGGCGTGGCCGCCCTGATGGCCATCGTCCAGGCCTTCGACCCGACGCTGATGCCCGGCGGAACGATCGCCCTGCTCGTCATGGCGGCCGGCCTCGGCACCGCGAGCGGCAGCGTCTTCGCCCTGGTCTCCCAGGTGACACCCCAAGCGAAGGTGGGCAGCGTCACCGGCATCGTCGGCGCGATGGGCGGCCTCGGCGGCTTCGTGCCACCGCTGGTGATGGGGGCGATCTACAGCTCGAAGGGCTCCTACTCGATCGGCTTCATGCTGCTGTCCGACCTGGCGCTGGCGGGCTGCGTGTACGCGTACGGGCGGATGCGCACCATCCAGCGGGACGCCTGAGGCGCGGGACGGGAATCGCTTCGGCGTTCTAGGGTTCGCAGGGTGATGCCACTTCTGCCTGCACTCCAGGACGCGTCCGCCCCGGCGGCCGCCCGCGAAGCCGTCCGGTTCGACGAAGTCTCCCTGTCCTACGCACAGTTGGCCGCCTCCGCGGATGCGCTGGCGTCCCGGATCGCCGGCGCGGACCGGGTCGCGGTATGGGCCACGCCCACCGCGCAGACCGTGGTCGCGGTGGTGGCCGCGCTGCGGGCGGGCGTGCCCGCCGTACCGCTCAACCCGAAAACGGGCGAACGGGAACTGGCGCACATCGTCGCCGACAGCGCACCGACGACGGTGCTCGCCGCCGCCTCGGACGTGCTGCCGCCCGCCCTGGCGGCCCTCGAACGACTCGACGTGACCACGGACGGGGGTTCCGGGGCCGCAGCCGCGGGATTCCCCGAGCCGTCCCCCGACTCTCCCGCCCTCGTCGTGTACACCTCCGGCACCACCGGCCCGCCCAAGGGAGCCGTCCTGCCGCGCCGGGCGATCGCCGCCTCGCTGGACGCGCTGGAGGACGCCTGGCAGTGGACCGGGGACGACGTCCTCGTCCACGCCCTGCCGCTGTTCCATGTGCACGGCCTGATCCTCGGCGTCCTCGGCCCGCTGCGCCGGGGAGGTTCGGTACGGCACCTGGGCCGGTTCTCCGCCGAGGGCGTGGTCCGGGAGCTGGGCTCCGGCGGCACGATGCTGTTCGGTGTGCCGACGATGTACCACCGGCTGGCGGACGCGCTGGCGGACCCGTCGGGGCCGGACGGCCTGGCGAAGGCCCTCGCCGGCGCCCGGCTGCTGGTCTCGGGCTCGGCCGCGCTGCCGGTCCACGACCACGAACGGATCGCGGCCGCGACCGGCCGCCGGGTCATCGAGCGGTACGGCATGACGGAGACCCTCATGAACACCGGCGTACGGGCCGACGGCGAACCACGCCCCGGCACGGTCGGCGCCCCCCTGCGCGGCGTGGAACTCCGCCTGGTGGAGGAGGACGGCACCCCGCTGGCGGACCCCGCGTCCATCGGCGAGATCCAGGTGCGCGGCCCGAACCTGTTCACCGAGTACCTGAACCGCCCCGACGCCACCGCCGCGGCACTCACCGCCGACGGCTGGTTCCGGACCGGTGACATGGCCACGCTCGACCCCGACGGGTACGTACGGATCGTCGGCCGCAAGGCCACCGACCTGATCAAGAGCGGCGGTCACAAGATCGGCGCCGGTGAGATCGAGAACGCGCTCCTGGACCACCCGGGCGTCAGGGAGGCCGCCGTCACGGGCGAGCCGGACCCGGACCTGGGCGAGCGGGTCGTCGCCTGGGTGGTGCCGGCCGACCCCGCGGCCCCGCCCACGGCCGCCGCCCTGGCGGACCACGTCGCGGCCCAGCTCTCCCCGCACAAGCGGCCGCGCACGGTCCGCTACCTGGACAGCCTGCCGCGCAACGACCTCGGCAAGATCATGAAGCGGTCCCTCCATGGCTGACCGCCTGACGGCCCGGGAGGCGATAGCCGCCCTCACCGCCGACTTCACCGAGTCCGCCGCACCCGCCGGGGACACCGCGGCCGACGGACCGCTCGACTGGTCCGGCTACGCCGAATCCCGGGCCCGGGCTACCGCCCGCACCGGCGAGCAGGAGTCCGTCGTCCACGGCACCGCCACCGTCGGCGGCCTGCCCTGCGTCCTGATCTCCTTCGAGTTCGGCTTCCTCGGCGGTTCACTCGGGCAGCGCACCGGCGACCGGCTGGAGGCGGCGTACGAGGAGGCCATGTCCCAGCGGCTGCCCCTCGTCTCGCTCATCGCCACGGGCGGCAGCCGGATGCAGGAGGGCATGATCGCGCTCACCCAGCTGCACCGGGTGGCCCGGGCCTCGGCCCGGCTGCGCGCGTCCGGGCCCGCGCAGCTCGCGGTCCTGCGCGACCCGACGACCGGCGGCGGCTGGGCGACCCTGGGGGCGGGCGCCGACGTCATCCTGGCGCTCCCGGGGGCGCAGGTCGGGTTCGCCGGCTCCCGGGTGCGGCCGGCGGACGCGGACCCCGGCGCCTACACCGCCGAGGGCCAGCTGGCGGGTGGCCACATCGACGCGGTCGTCCCGCCCGGCGAGCTGCCGGCCGCGGTGGGCCACTGGCTCCGGCTGCTCGCCCACCGCGACACCCCGCCCGCGCCGGCCCCGGTCCCGGCCGCGCTCTCCTCGGCGGGGTTGCCCCGGACCGGCTGGGACGCGGTGCTCCGGGCCCGGTCGGCGTCCCGGCCGCGTGCCGAGGCGTACCTGGACGCCTACTTCTCCCTGCGGCTCCCCCTGAGCGGGGACCGGTGCGGCGGCACGGACCCGGGGCTGCTCTGCGGCTTCGGGCTGCACGAGGGGGAGCCGGTCGCGTACGTGGCGCAGTGCGGCACGGCTACCCGCCCGGCCGGTTACCGCAGCGCGGCCCGGGTGATCAGGCTGGCCGACCGGCTGGGGATTCCGGTCCTCACCCTGGTCGACACCCCGGGCGCGGCCAACGACGCGGAGGCGGAGCGGGCGGGTGCGGGCGCGGCCATCGCCGACGCCTTCGCGGCGATCGCGGCAGCCCGGGCCCCCGTCACGACGCTGGTGATCGGCGAGGGCGGCTCGGGCGGGGCGCTGGCCCTCGCGGCGCCGGACAACACCCACGTCACCGCGGACAGCTACTTCTCCGTCATCGCCCCGGAGCTCGCCGCGGCGATCCTGAAGCGCCCCGCGGACCAGGTGCACGCCACGGCCGACCAGTTGCGGCTGCGCCCGCAGGACCTGGTGGACCTGGGCGTCGCCCGCTCCGTCGTCCGGGCGGACCGGCCGGGCCACTGACCGTGTCCGACGCGCAGGAGGCGCGAGGGGTGGCTAGCGTGGCAGAGGGGCCGTTCACACGTGAGGAGATGACCGGTCATGGCCGCGGAACGAGAGGGCACACCGTGCTGGGCCGACGCGACGTTCGGCGACATCGAAGGGGCGAAACGCTTCTACGGTGAGGTGCTGGGCTGGACGTACGGCGACTCGCTGCCCGAGTTCGGCAACTACACGCAGGCCTACGTGGACGGCAAGGCGGTCGCCGCCCTGATGCCGCCCATGCCCGGCCAGGACGTACCCGCCGCCTGGTGTCTGTACCTCGCGTCGCCGGACGCGGCGGCCACCGCCGCCAAGGTCCGCGAGCACGGCGGCACGGTCCTGGTGGAGCCGATGCAGGTCAGCGAGTTCGGCACGATGGTGCTGGCGAGCGACCCGAGCGGAGCCGCGTTCGGCGTCTGGCAGGCGGGCACCCATGAGGGCTTCGAGGCGCGGGCCGTGCCCGGTGCCTACAGCTGGGCCGAGATCTTCACCCGGGAGCCGGAGAAGGCCGACGCCTTCTTCCCCGCGGTCTTCGGGTACGGAGTGAAGCGCGTGGAGGACGACGCGATCGACTTCACGCTGTACGACCTGGGCGCGGACCCCGTGCTCGGCCGGATGAAGATGACGGAGGACTTCCCGCCCGAGGTGCCACCGCATCTGCACGTGTACTTCACGGTGGCGGACTGCGACGCGGCGGTGGAGAAGGCGAAGTCGCTCGGGGCGGTGCTCCGGTTCGGCCCGATGACGATGCCGTTCGGCCGGTTCGCCGCGCTGACCGACCCGCAGGGTGCCGCGTTCTCGCTGATCGACGGCACGACGACCGGCGGGGACATGCCCGAGCTCAAGGACGTCTGACCCGTCGCGCGAGGTACCTGCAGGGCGACTCGGCTTCCCGGAGTCGCCCTGCTGCCGCGTCCGGCTGCCCCTGCCCGTGACGAAGACCAGCTTCCCCTGCACCATGACGAAGACCGGCTGGGTCCGCCCGTGACGAAGACCAGCTGGGTCCGCCCGTGACGAAAGACCGGTCGGCAGCGCCTTCCTCCGCCCACCGCCGGAGATCGGCTGCGGACCATTGACGACAGGGTGAAGGCTCCTTAAGGTAATCGCTGACCCCAACGTTTACCCCCTGCGGAACCGCGCAGTTTGGGTAAACGTTTACCCACCCTTGCCCATAGCGCGGATCGCGCTCTTTGAGGTAAACGTTTACCTAACAACTGCCCATGCTGCGAAGGGAACACGATGCGAGCTGCCGGGCGCGTCACACTCAAGACGATCGCCGACTCGTTGGGGGTCTCCGCGAAAACCGTGTCGCGGGCACTGACGGGCAAGGACTCGGTCGGTGAGGAGCTGAGGACGCGCATCCGTGCGGAGGCCGACCGGCTCGGCTACGTACCGAACTCCATGGCCAGATCGCTGGTCTCCGGTGCCGCGATGACCCTCGGCATGGTCATCACCCACCCGGCGAACCCGTTCTACGCGCTCCTGATCAGCGCCGTCGAGGAACGCTGCCGTGCGAACGGCTACTCGCTGCTGCTCATGGTGACCGAGGAAGATCCGGAGACGGAGCGGGAAGCGGCCGAGGCACTGCTGCGGTGGGGCGTGGACGGGGCCGTGGTGATCCCCGTCCAGGCGGGTGCCGCCCACTGGCAACGGCTGCAGGACTCCGGGGTGCCGATCGTGCTGGTCAACCGCGGGCTGGAAGGCCTCAACTGCGACTTCGTCGGTGTCGACCACGAGCGTGGCGCCTACGAAGCCGCATCCCATCTCCTCGACCACGGCGCCGCCACCCTCCATCTCATGGAGGAGGACGTGCCGTACTCCTCGGCGGCCGACCGGCGCGCCGGGTTCCACCGCGCACTCGCCGAACACGGCCTCCCCGTACAGGAGGACACCGTCACGCTGGTGCCGCCACCGGCACCCGGGCGGCGGGCGACGCCGTGGGAACCGGGCGCCGCCTATCGGCACGCCCAGCAGTTGGCGAGCAGGCTCGAACCGGGTTCGGCGGTACTGACCGGGAGCGACTACTTCGCGCTCGGCCTGTACCGGGCGCTGACCGAGAAGGGCATCGACGTGCCCACACAGGTCGCGGTGATCGGCCACGGTGACCTGCCGTTCGCCGCGTACCTCCAGCCCGCGCTGGCCAGCGTCCGCCCACCGGCCACCGAGATCGGCGCGCGGGCCGCGGACCTGCTGTTCGAGCGCATCCAGGGCTCGACCGCCCCCGCCACGACTCTCTACCTGCCGCCGGAGCTGAAGGCCCGCGCCTCGGCCGGCGGCGACGACCGACATGAAGCGAACTGAAAGGAACATGGCGATGCCGAAAACAGGAACGCCGCAGCGGACCATCCACGAACAGGCCCGGGAGGTCCCCGTCGTGGCCGACGTCGACGTCCTGGTCGTCGGCGGCGGACCGGCCGGCGTATGTGCCGCCGTCGCCGCGGCGCGGGCCGGTGCGCGCACCTTCCTTGTCGAGCGGCATGGTTTCCTCGGCGGGATGTGGACCGCGGGCATGGTCCTCACGCTCGCCGGCTACAACTCCTGGCTGCGCCCCTACCAGCGCTGCGTCGAGGGCGTCCCCGCGGAGTGGCTCGCCCGCGCCGCGAAGCAGGACGGTGCCGTCGACGGCGACGGCTGGGTGCTGAACTCCGACCCGGAGGTCATGAAGCGCGTCGCCGACGAGATGCTCGAAGCCGAGGGGGTCGGGCTGCTGCTGCACAGCTGGGGCGCCCGCCCGATCGTCGAGGACGGTGCCGTACGTGGCGTCTTCGTCGAGAACGTCGACGGCCGCCGCGCCATCCTCGCCAAGGTCACCGTGGACTGCACGGGCAACGGCGACATCATGGCCGGTGCCGGTGCCGACTGGGTCAAGGGCGACACCCTGCAGCCGATGACGATGCCGTTCCGGGTGGGCAACGTGAAGCCGGATCCGGATCGCGAGCACGCCGTACCGGTACGGATCCCCATCGGCCCGGAGGCGACGCTGCTGGAGGAACCGCTGCTGGGGCAGGTCGCCTCCACCCGCAAGGACATCGACCTGGACGTCGACGCCATGCGGGCCGCGCGGGTCCGGGGCGAACTGCCGCCGTTCGGCGGCCCCTGGTTCGGCGGCATGGAGAAGGACATCGCCTGGGTCAACACCACGCGCGTGGTCGGCGACGCCTCCGACGCCGACGAACTCACCCGTGCCGAACTCCGGGGCCGCAAGGACTCCGTCGTGCTGCTCGACTACATGCGCGAGCACAGCCCGGCGTTCGCCGACGGCCGGCTGCTACAGACGAGCACCCAGATCGGCGTGCGCGAGACCCGGCGCCTCGTCGGGGCGTACACGCTCACCGGCGACGACGTCCGTGCCAGCGCACGGTTCGACGACGGCATCGCGGTCGGCTGCTGGCCGATCGACGTCCACCCGGCCGAGGGCGAGGTCGGGGTGCACGCCATGTTCGTGCCCCTCCCCTACGAGATCCCGTACCGCAGCCTGCTGCCGCAGGAGACGGACAGCCTGCTCGTGGCCGGCCGGTGCATCTCGGTGGACCGCGAGGCACTCGGATCGGCACGGGTCGGCGCCACGTGCGCGGCGACCGGTCAGGCCGCCGGTGTCGCCGCGGCGCTCGCCGCGAACAGCGGCAAGCAGCCGCGAGAGCTCGACAGCAAGGAACTTCGGAGCACCATTCAAGCGCAGGGCGGCCTCGTTACGTCACCGGCGCCGTGACACCTCAGGAGCACAGAGTGCAGAGCAACGCAGCGGCGGAAAGCCAGAAGATATCCCCGGAGGCCCGGAAGGTTCTCGTAGCCGCGGGCATCGGTCACTTCATCGAGTGGTACGACGTCGGCACCTACGGGCTGCTGGCCACCTTTCTCGCCGCGAACTTCTTCGTCTCCGGCGATCCGACGGCCGCACTGCTGGCCACGTTCGCCGTCTCTGCCATCGGGTTCGTCCTGCGGCCGCTCGGCGGACTCTTCTTCGGACCGCTCGGCGACCGCATCGGCCGGCAGCGGACCCTGGTCATCGTCGTCCTGCTCACCTCGGGTGCGACGTTCGCGATGGGCGTGCTGCCGACGTACGCCAGCGTGGGCATGCTCGCCCCCGTACTCCTGGTGATCGCCAGGATGGTGCAGGGCTTCGGTGCCGGCGGCGAGACCTCCAACGCGGTGGCGCTGCTGTTCGAGCATTCACCGCGCACCCGCCGCGGGTTCATGACGAGCTGGATGGACGCCATCGGGTTCGTCGCGTCCGTCGCCGGCTCCGGGCTCGTGCTCGTACTGATCAGCGTGCTCAGCAACGACCAGATGATGGACTGGGGCTGGCGCATCCCCTTCCTCATCGCGCTCCCGCTCGGCCTCGTCGGCCTCTACGTCCGGATGAAGCTGGAGGACTCCCCGGCGTTCCGCGAGCTGGAGGACACCGGCGCCGTGTCGGAGTCGCCGACGAAGGAGGCGTTCCGCACCGGCTACAAGGCCATGCTGGTGCTGTGCGGCATCCTGCTCCTCAAGGCGATCGGGCACTGGGCGCTGGTGGCCTTCCTGCCGAGCTACCTCACCAGCGAACTCGGGTTCAGCACGATGGAGGGCTTCACGGCCACGACCGTCGCCATCGGGGTGACCGCGATCGCCGTGCCGTTCATGGGTGCCCTCTCCGACCGCGTCGGCCGCAAGCCGATGCTCATCGCGGGCAGCGCCGGCTTCGTCGTACTCACCTGGCCGGCCTTCTACCTGATGTCGCAAGGCAGTGTCGCGGCGGCGATCACCGGCATGCTGATCCTCGGTCTCCTGATCGCCGTCTTCGACGGCGCGTTGAGTGCGGCCATGGCCGAGCAGTTCCCCGCGCGGATCAGGAGCGGCGCGATGGCCATTCCGTACAACCTGGCGGTCTCGGCGTTCGGCGGGACGGTCCCCTACGTCGCCACCTGGCTGATCACCTCCACCGGCAACGAACTCGCTCCGTCGTTCTACGTGATGTTCCTCGCCGCCATCACACTGACGGTCGCGATCACCTCGATCCGGGAGACCGCCGTACGGCGGGTCCGGGCAGCACCGGCTGCGCCGGACCGGAGTGCCGAGATGACACGGCAGCCGTAGTACCTGGCCGGCTGGGCATCGTTGCCGGCCGGATGAGGGGCGAGGGCCTCGGCGGCGGTCACCGGGATGCCGTGATGCCCGATCGCCACCGCCGGCGCCCTCCCCTCCTCCCTTTCCATTCCCCCGCAGCGGCCGCTCGCCCGGACAGCGCTGCCCCGAACTCCGCACCGAACGGATCCCCCTGACCATGTCTCAGCGCAATCGCCGCGTGCTCGTCCGGTCCATCGACGACATCAGCATCGAGGAGGTGCCGGCACCTCGGCCCGGCGCGAACGAACTCCTCGTCCGCAGCACCGTCGTCGGCATCTGCGGGTCCGACACCCATGCCGCCCGCGGCCACCACCCCTTCATCGACCTGCCCTACCGGCCCGGACACGAGGTGGTCGGCGTGGTCGCCGCCGCCGGCGAAGGAGCCGGGGACTTCGCCCCGGGCACGCGGGTGATCGTCGAGCCCAACCTGTACTGCGGCACGTGCGCCCAGTGCCGCTCGGGCCGCTACAACATCTGCCGGCAGCTGAAGGTGTTCGGCTGCCAGACTCCCGGTGGCATGGCCGACCTCTTCACGATCCCCGCCGACCGCGTCCACCGGGTGCCGGAGGCCATGTCCGACCTCCAGGCCGCCCTCGTCGAGCCGCTCGCCACCCCGGTCCACGCCGTCGCGAAGGCCGGTGACCTCACCGGCCGCACCGTAGCCGTCCTCGGCGCGGGGCCCATCGGGCTGCTCGTCATCGCCGCGGCACGGCACGCCGGTGCCGCGCGGATCGTGGCCACCGACCTGCTGGAGACCAAACGGGAGCGCGCCCTGCAGCTCGGCGCCGACGGCGCACTCCCGGCCGACGCGGCCGACCTGACCGCAGAGGCGCATGCCGTCCTGGACGGCCCGGCCGACGTGGTCTTCGACTGCGTCGCCCGTGAACAGTCCATGGCCCAGGCCATCGACCTCGTCGCCAAGGGCGGCCGGATCATCGTCGTCGGTGTCGGAGCCCCGGGCCCCACCCCGATCCGGCTGGACCTCGTCCAGGACCGCGAGATCCGCATCGAGGGCACCCTCATGTACACCGCCGACGACTACCGCACCGCCCTCGGCCTGATCGGCTCGGGCGTGATCGACACCGACGCGATCATCACCGCCACCTATCCGCTGGAAGAAGCGGACAAGGCCTTCGCCGCCTCGCTGGCGCCGGAGCACATCAAGGTGCTCATCACCGTGGCCGCCCCGTGACTGGCGCGGGTCACTTCATCCCCGTCCGAAAGGAACCCCTGCCGTCCGAAAGGAACCCCTGCCGTGATCGTCGTCGCCGGTGAGGCGCTGATCGACCTGGTGCCCGAGACCGCCGGGGACGCCTCGGCCCCGCTGTTGCCCGCCCGCGGCGGCGGGCCGTACAACACGGCCGTCGCGCTGGCCCGTCTCGGTTCCCCGGTCGCCTTCTGCTCGCGGATCTCGACGGACAACTTCGGCACATCGCTGACCGCCCGTCTGCGCGAGGAGAAGGTGGGCCTCGACCTGGTGCAGCGGGGGCCGGAGCCGACCACGCTGGCCGTCGCGGCCATCGACGCGGGTGGCTCGGCCGCGTACACCTTCTACTGCCGGGGCACGGCCGACCGTCTCTTCGCCCTGCCGGCCGCACTGCCCGCCGAGACCCGGGCAGTGTCGTTCGGCACCTGCTCCCTGGTGCTCGAACCGGGGGCGAGCGCGTACGAGGAGCTGATGCGCCGCGAGGGGCGGCTCGGACGCTTCATCGCCCTGGACCCCAACATCCGCGCCGGCCTCATCGCCGACCCGGACGCCTACCGGGCCCGCTTCAGTCGGCTGCTGCCCTCCGTCTCACTCCTGAAACTCAGCGAGGAGGACGCGCAGTGGCTCGGGTACGACATCGCGGGCTGGCTGGCCGCGGGCCCCGCCGCCGTCGTGGTCACCCGGGGCGAGGCCGGCCTGACGGTCTGCACACGCGGCGGCGACGAGTACTCGGTGCCCGGTGAACCCGTCCGGGTCGTCGACACCATCGGGGCCGGTGACACCGTCAACGCGGCGATTCTGCACGCCCTGTCGGAACTCGGCCTGCTGTCCGCCGACGCCCTGGCCCGACTGCCCGAGGACGGCTGGCACCAGGTTCTCCGCTTCGCCGCCCGTGCCGCCGCGGCCACCTGCGCCCGGGCGGGCGCCGAGCCGCCCTTCGCACACGAACTCGCAGCCCTCGGCGCCTGACGGGACTTCGCTCAGCAGACGGCCGCCGGTCCCGCCGGATCAGGCCTCGGGCCGGTGCGCGTCGTAGCGCGCGAACGCGGGCCACCGCAGTGCCAGCAGTGCCACCGCGACCACGCACGCGATCCCGCCCCCGGTCACGGCGAGGCCGGGGGACGCCAGGTCGGCGACGGACCCGGCCAGGAAGTCCCCGAGCCGCGGACCGCCCGCCACCACGACGATGAACACGCCCTGGAGCCGGCCCCGCATCTCGTCGGGCACGGCGGCCTGGAGCATGGTGTTACGGAAGACCATGGAGGTGGTGTCGGCGGCACCGGCGAGCGCCAGGAAGATCAGCCCGAGCCAGAGCTGCCGGGTCAGTCCGAAGACGGCGACGGCCGCCCCCCAGCTCGCGACGGCGAGCAGCACCGCGAGCCCGTGCCGCCGGATCCGCCCGAGCCAACCGGAGAACACCCCGCCCAGGAGCGCCCCGAGCGCCGGGGCGGCGACCAGCAGTCCGGTGGTCTTCGCGTCGCCCCCGAACCAGAGCACGGCCACGACGGGGAACAGGGCGCGGGGGTGGGCGAGCACCATGGCGCACATGTCCGTGAAGAAGGTCATCCGCAGGTTGGGCCGGGTCCCGAGGAACCGCAGCCCGTCCATGACGGAGGCGCGTTTCGTGTCACCGGCCTTCGCCCCGTCCCGCTCCGGCAGCATCGAGGGCAGCCGCCACATCGCGTACAGCGAGGCCGTGAAGGTGATCGCGTCGACGCCGTACGCGGCCCGGTAGCCCCACCAGCCGACGATGAGCCCGCCGAGCATCGGTCCGACGAGCATGCCCGTGGTGCTGGTGATCGAGTTCAGGGCGTTGGCGGCGGGCAGCTGCTCGGCCGGCAGCAGCCGGGCGATCATCGAGCTGCGGGCGGGTGAATTGAGCGCGAAGCAGACGGCCTGGAGCGCGACCACCCCGTACAGCAGCCCGACCTGCTCCAGCCCGGCCACCGTGACGGTCACCAGCCCCACCGACAGCAGAAACGATCCGAAGGCGCTGACCAGCCCGAGCTTGCGCCGGTCGAGGGTGTCGGCGACGGCTCCGCCGTACAGTCCGAAGACGACCAGCGGCACGAGTGAGCAGAATCCGATGAGACCGACGGAGAAGGCCGAGCCGGTGAGGTCGTACACCTGGAGCGAGACGGCGAGCGACGTCATGCCCTGCCCGACCCAGGAGACCGTGTTCCCGAACCAGAGCCGCCGGTAGTCGGGGGAGGTCCGCAGCGGGGTCAGGTCGGCGAATATCCGGGGGCGGGGTTGCGGCTCGTCCGCCGCGTCCGTCGGTTCGGTCAGGGATTCGGTCACGGAGCATGGTAACGACCGCCCCGGAAGGAGCGGATCGCGCCCGGTGCCGCTGCCATGAAGGAGGTCCGGCGCGGAAACGTTCATGCCCCGATGCGGAGCATGAACGTTTCCGGTGAGAGGCGTCACTTGAATGGGTTCGAGTCCCACCCGCCCCTCTCAGCGGGCCAGGGAACCTGCACGGCCGACGCCGGCGTCACAACCGCCGTCACGCCAAGTTCCGCAGCCTCGGTGAACGCGCCATGGCCACCCCTCACATGCCGGCGGCTCCTGCGGAAGCTCCACCGCGGCACCACCCGGATCGCCGCCGTCGTCCGTGCCGTCGTCGCCCTCGAACTCGCCGGACGTCCTGCATGCATCGCTCGGCTCCTGAACTCACAGGGCCTGCTGCAGCCCTTCGAAGCGCACCGTCCAGCGCCGGTCCGCCGGGAAGCCGGGCGCGTGCCGGTCGGGTGCGCCGTCCCAGCCGGCTGCCATGAACGCGACGGCGTACAGCAGCGCGGCGTTGCTCGGGAAGTACGGGAACGGCCCGCCGGTTGCCAGGCCCGCGTCGTCGAACTGGAACCCGTCGGCCGGGTGCAGCAGGAAGTCCACGGCGTCGTCCGGGCGTCCGAGCCGCGCGGCGCACATGGCGAGCATCGGGAAGTCCCAGCCCCAGGTCCGGTCGAACTGCCAGCCGGTGAAGACCTTCTCTGCGGTGCGGGCCATCGTGGGGACGTCGACGCCGTCGCCCGGCAACCAGCCGTACGCGCCGATCAGGGCCGGGTGCTCGTAGTTGAACCGTGTCCACATGTCCTGGACGCCTTCGTGCAGGACGTACGTGCCGTCCTGCACCGGCAGCGGCGCGAGTCCGTCGTGGACACGCTGCCACTCCCGGTCCTTGTGCAGGCCGAGCCGTTCACGCCACTGCTGCGCGACCCGCAGGCCGAAACGCCAGTAGGCGAGCTCGAACGTCGGGTTCTGCGTGGTCCTGGGGTCGGTGTTCTCCGAGACGACGTGCATCGGCGGGCCGAGGATGTAGCGGCTCGTGTCCTTGTCCCAGAAGGCCCAGGAGGAGAGGAAGTCCGCGGTGTCGAAGACGATGTCGCGCCACTTGTGCAACGTGCTCCTGTCGGGATGCGCCCGGTAGTCCATCTCGGCCAGGAAGATCGGGTGCGGCTGCTGCCACATCAGCAGGGCGTGGATGACGTGCGGTGACTCGCGCCCGTCGGCCGTCGTGCACTTGGGCCAGCGCGCTCCGCGGAAGCCCTGGGACTCCGCGCGTTCGCGCGCCGGTTCATGGAAGCCTTCATAGACGTCCAGGCTGCGGTCGAGCAGCGGCCAGCGGTTCCACAACGCCCAGTGCGCGCCGTGCCACCAGTACATCTCCATGTGGAACTTGCCGTTCCAGCCGTTGTTGACGAGCCCGGATTCCTGCGGCGGCTGCGAGCCCGCCTCGTTCGCGCGCATCAGGTACTGGGAGAGCACCACACGACGTTCCAGCTCCCGCCAGCGCGGGTCGGTGCTGGCGGAGAGGTCGACCGCTCCCCCGGAGAGCCAGTACTGCCGCCAGGCCCGCGTGCTCGCCGAGAAGGTCGCGCTGGACGTCGGCACCGACCCGGACCGCGTGGGCGCGAACGTGCAGGTGAACCGGAGCCGGCCGGCGTGATGGTCGCCGGCCAGGCGGTAGCGATGCCGGTCGGCCGCTGCTCCGATCGACACGTTCTCGTCGTCGGGGACCACGATGTCGTGGTCCTGACCCGCGTACGTGTAGCCGAGCACCAGGCGCTTCGCCATGCCGGGCGCCGGGTCGCCGAGGTTCAGGTAGTTGACGAGGAGGAGGAGCGAGTTGTCCGTGACCAGTTGCACGAGCTTGTCTGTGACATCGGCCCAATGACCGTCGGCGCCGTACCGCGCGGTGCGTATGACGAGCTCTCCGGCGCTGGAGCCCGGGCCCGTGAACACACCGTGGCCTTCCCAGGCGAGCGCGGCGTGGTACTCGGTGGAGTCCATGCGGTGTGTGATGTCTGCGTGGTTGCGCCCGCGCGTCGTCGCCGTCGTCTCGTGGGCGTCGGGGGCACCGTAGGTGCCGACATACGCGGCGAACTCCTGCCCATCGGCGTAAGGGAAGTCGAGGAAGACCGCCAAACGCTCGGCAGAGACGAGCGGCGAGTCGATTTCCACCGCGACCGTGTCGCGGTCGGGGTGGCAGCAGGTGCGGACGTGCACCGGTTCACCGGCGATCTCGAACCGGCTGTCGACGACGCCGGTCCACAGGTCGAGTTCCTGGTGGATTCCCTTGATGTCGTCGGCGACGGCGGCGCGGCCGTCGGGCATGACCAGCTCAAGACCGATACGTCCGAGGTTGATACGGGCCGGGTTGGCGTAGAGCCACGACGACAGCTCGGGCTGGTCCGGATTCGGGATCGGGTAGTCGACGGGGCGGCCGTGCGTGTCCCAGGCTTGGCCGCGGAAGTCCGACGGCTCCTGGCCGGGCGGCAGCGGGAAGCTGTGCCATCCCCAGTCGGACATGGTGTTGAAGGGGACGAACGTCTGCAGCCCGGTGACGTCGACACCGAATGCGAACTTGCCGTTGCCGACCTGCAGCGGGCTCTGCGTGTCGAGTTTCCCGCGCACGACTCGATGGCGGGCCACGACGGACTGCCGGTCGATCGGACGCATCGACGCGTTGTCGGCCGGTGTCCCAGCCGCGGCGGCGGGCTCCGAAGTGACGCCGACCACCGCTGCGGCCGCCGAACCGGACAGGAACGTTCTGCGCGTGACCATGCGATGCTCCCGGACTGCGAGATGGAATGGCCACCCGCCTGGCCCATATGGGCGACGTTTCGGCCTTTGTCGCTGTACGCACCGCAGGACCTGAGGCGACATCAATGGACGGGCGGAGTGTCCCGGTCCGCCCATCAACGCACTCGGCAAGAGACTGACCGGTCAGTCAGCCGAGCAGCGCTCGCCCTGATCACTCACCGGCATCGAACGCTGGACAGCGCACCGAGATGAGGGGGCGCCGTTGATTCGATTCAAACTGTGCGACAGGCTAAGCCCGTTCCTTCGATTCAGGCAATGCACGGGAAGCAAGTCGTTCGAGTCGCCCCTCGGCGCGCCACCTCACTCGATCGCACCAGGCATCATTGAACGTTTCAATCACTCCAGATCTTCGACCGGTCCGGACGCGAATGCTGGACGACCCCAGATCTTTATGGACTGTGGGCGTTGCACCGATTCCGGTGCAGCCTGTTTACAGGCTTCGTTCCGACCGGTAAGCAAGCACCAGCACTGTGCGAAGTCGTCCGGTGCTGTTGGTAGTTGATCGGTTCCGATACGGAGGACTGAATGAGACGACGAAACCTGCGCACCGCCCCCACGGCACTGATGGCCGCGGCAGTCAGTGCCGCACTTGCCCTGGGTTCGGCCGGCCAGGCGAGCGCATTGTCTGACAACGTTGTCTCGTCGCATTCCGGCCCTGCGGCCACGTCATGGACCGTGCAGCGCGGCGGGCCCACCGCAGTCGTCACGCTCGACCGGAGCGACGGTTCGCTCGACTTCTCCGTCCAGCGGAACGGACGGACAGTCCTCGAACCGGCACCCGTCGGCGTGGTCACCGATCAGGCGGATCTGACCTCGCGACTTCACCTGCTGCACCGTACCGACCGGGTGGTCAACGAGAAGTACACGACGACCGTCGGCAAGCAGCTCCGGCGGTCCGTCCACATGAAGGAGTCGCGGTTCGCCTTCGAGGGGGAGAACGGCGCACGCCTCGATCTGGTGGTCCGGGCCGCCGACGACGGCGTGGCATACCGCTATGCGCTGCCCGGCAAGGACGGCGTGACCATCGAGCACGAGGCCTCCGCCTTCCAGCCCCCCGCCTCCTCGCCGGCCTGGCTCAGCGCGTACGCCGCCCCTCACGAACAGCCCTACGACCGGACCACCGCAGCCCTGGCGGGCAGCGGCGAGTACGGCTACCCGGCGCTCTTCCAGGTGGGCGACCAGAACGTCGTACTGGCCGAGTCGGACCTCGACGGCCGGTACTCCGGCAGCCGTCTGGTACACGAACAGGGCACCGGACGCTATGAGTTGGCCCTTGCCGACAAGAAGGTCCACTCGGACGGACCGCTCACCACCCCGTGGCGCACCGCCGTCATCGGCGATCTCGCCTCCGTCACCGAGTCCACCCTCATCGACGACCTGGCGCCGCCGTCCCGGATCCGCGACACCTCCTGGATCAGACCGGGGAAGGTCGCCTGGTCATGGCTGGCCGGGTTCAACGAGGCTCAGCGCAGTCTGGAGACGCAGGAGAAGTTCGTGGACTACGCAGCGGCGCACGGGTGGCAGTACGCCCTCGTCGACGACGGCTGGAAGACCACGGACTGGATGCCGCAGCTCATGGACTACGCGAAACGGCGCGGAGTGAAGATCCTGCTGTGGATGCCCTGGACGGACCTCGACACCGCCGCCGAGCGGGACGCGCAGCTGAACAAGGTCAAGAAGTGGGGTGCCGCCGGGCTCAAGATCGACTTTATGGACTCAGACACCCGTGCGCGTTATCAGTGGTACGACGAGATACTGAAGGCCACGGCCGAGCGGAAACTCGTCGTCGACTTCCACGGTTCCACGATCCCGAACGGCATCCAGCGCACCTGGCCGCAAGTGATGTCGATGGAGGCGGTGCACGGCGCCGAGCAGGGCGACGTCCGGGCCGACAACATCGCGACGCTGCCGTTCACCCGTAACGTCGTCGGGTCGATGGACTTCACCCCGATGGGTTTCCAGTTCGGTGAGCACAACACATCCGAAGCGGCTGAACTGGCCCTGTCCGTCATCTTCGAGTCGGGTCTGCAGAACTTCGCGGGCAGCATCGAGGAGTACCGGGCCCGCCCCGAACTGGCCCGCTTCCTGGAACAGGTGCCGACGGTCTGGGACGAGACGAAGCTGCTGAAGGGCAGCGCGCCCGGCCGGAGCGCCGGCTTCGCACGACGCAGTGGGGCCCGATGGTTCCTGGGTGAGATGGCCGCCGGTACGGCTCGTACCCACCAGGTACCCCTGGGCTTCCTGAGTGGCGGGAAGTGGCGCGTCGATGTGGTCCGCGACGGCTCGGACGGCCTGGTCCGGGAGAGCCGGCTACTCACTCGCCACGACACCCTGAAGGTGCCGGGGGTGGAAAACGGTGGATTCACCGCGATCGTCTGCCGCGCCGTGCCCGGCCGCTCCAGTTGCGACGAGCCCGTACGCCGTGTCCCCTCGGGCACGCTGACCGTGGACCCGCAGCAGCAGACCGCGGATCCGGGCACGGAGGTGAGGCTCGGCGGCAGCTTCACGATCGACGAGGCCGGTCCGGTCACCGATGTCACCCTCAGCGCGAAGGCCCCGCAGGGCTGGAGCCTGGAGGGGCCGGGAGCGACAGCGGCCGAGCTGGCCACCGGTCAGCAGCTGACCGCGGACTGGCGGATCACTGTGCCGGAACAGCCCGCCTACGGCTGGACGGAGATACCGGTGACCGTCTCCTATCGGGATCCGGCGGCGGGCGCAACAGCCCCGAAACTGAGTCTGCAGAGGCAGGCCCGTGTCTTCGTGTCACCGCCCGGCATCGACTACGTCAGCGATCTCCCCTTCTCCGCGGAGAGCAACGGCTGGGGCCCGGTCGAGCGGGACACGTCCAACGGTGAGTCGGCGAAGGGCGACGGGGGCCCGCTTCGTATCGGTGACCGGACCTACGACAAGGGCATCGGCGCGCACGCGCCCTCCGAGGTGACGGTCGACCTGGGTGGTACCTACGACCGTTTCAGCGCCGACGTCGGCATCGACGAGGAGACGCCGGACAAGGGTTCCGTGGTCTTCGAAGTCATCGGTGACGGAAAAGTACTGGGCACGAGCGAGGTCATGGGCCCGAATGACGCCGCCCATGCCTTCGACATCGACGTCACCGGTGTGCAGCAGTTGACCCTGCGCGTGACGGACGGCGGCGACGGTAACGACTCGGACCACGCGGACTGGGGCGACGCACGGCTGCACATCACAGCCGACACCGCCCGCCGGTAACCGGACGGGCCGGGCGAAGCTCCCTGCCGTGAGCCGCGACCATCCGCGGCTCACGGCAGCGCAGCTGAGAGGTACGCGATCAGTCCACGGTGGCCGCACCGGGCACCCCGAGGTCACCTCCGAGTCGCAGTGATCTCCACAGGCAAGGGCCGATCCAGGCTCGCCTGACATAGTTACGTTCCGTGGTGGAGGCGCGTTCAGTCGGCCAACAACCACGGCACTCCGTCACCGGACTCGCCGGTGACGGAGTGAGTGAGCAGGACGGGTGCGGTCGCCGGCGGTGACGTAGTCGTCGACCATGGCGGTGATCCACGCCGCCGAGCCGAGCGGGCGGGGCGGTCCCTCGCTCGGCAAGCAGGTAATTGCTGTCGAACTTGTCCGGGCCCGAGCGGGCGAAGGCTCCCGGCGCCCGCGCAGCCGCAGCTCCGACGACCGCCCTGCGCCATCGAAGGCGTCCGTGGTCACACCGGGGACACCGCAGTAGGCAACCCGCCTGCCGGGCGTGTGCACCCGTGCGTCCTACCCGAGCTCACCTTCACCTTCACGGTGGGCGTCGGCGGTGCGCTTGATTACCGCGGCGGTTACGTGCAGTTCGTCGGGGGTGAAGTCGGCCAGGGCGTCGGTGAGGGTACGGAGGGGCGACGGGGCCGGGGGCTCCCCCGAGCGTTGCGAAGTGAGCAGCCACCGACGCTCGCGCGATTCGGCGCACCCCGTCAGCTGCGGGTGAGCTGAGTCTGTATGTGCCGTGGTCACCGCGTGGCCTCGGTCACGGCCCGCTCGGGGAGGAGGGCGAGGAGCTGTTTGGTGTGGCCGGGCAGCTCTGCCTCCGCCAGTCCAGTGACGATGTCGCGCAGCGGCATGGGCTGATCGACCATGAGGGTGTCGTTGGACAGGAGCCGGGCGGGCACCAGGGTGCCGAGTTCGGCGTCGCTGAGCACCGCACTTCCGGCGAGTGCGCACAGGGCAGCTACTTGTCCGCGGATGCGGTCCCGGAGACCGGCGTTGCCGCCGGCGTGCGCGATGGTATGCCGGATGGTCCAGGCGTCGAGGGCGATCCGGTTGTCGTACGTCGTGTTGGCCCCGGCTGCGATACCTGCGACGGCGGCGATGGTGGCGGCGCTGACGAGAGAGACGTGCGCGAGGATTTCTTCGGCGTTCCACTCGCCGTCCGGTGGGGCGGGGCTGGGGTTGTCGGCGCTGGCCACGGTGGCGGCGGCGTCGAGCAACGCTCGGTAGGCGTCCTGGAGTGGGCCGGTGTCCAGCATGTATTGCACCTGTCTGTGCGGCGTATGCGGAATGAACCAGGGGCTGAGAGGCGCGGCTCAGGTGTGGGCGCCGGACATCTCCCAGGGCGCCTGCGGCAGGACCTCGCCGGTCTCCAGCATCGACTTGAGGTTGGCAAGCACGGCCGGCCAGCCGGCCGAGATGCCGCCCAGCATCTCCTGGTTGGGGAGCCTCTCGTGGGTCACGGTGAGGCGGACGATGTCCTGATGCGGTTCGACGAGGAAGGTGACGACCGACGGCTCTCTCGGCGATTGGGCATCGGGGGCGTCGTCGAAGGTGATGACCAGCCGGGTCGGGGGCTCGGTTTCCAGGACGCGGCCCAACACGTCGATCTTGCCTGAGCCGTCGGCTCGCCGGTGCTCCCATGCCGATCCCGGCTGCCAGTCGGAGACGTTCGCGTGTCCCCAGTAGCGCGCCGTCAGGTCGGCGTCGGTCAGGGCTTGCCACACCTGCTCCGCACTGGCGCGGATGTAGGTGACGTATACGTAGTCCGGCACCGGTGTGGGTGCGTTGGTCATGGCGTACTCCTCTGCCTGGTGCTTGATGGCGCTGATCGCTTGCAGGCGGGGTTTGTCGAAGCCGGAGATCCAGCGCTCCTCGATCTCGTGGATCGGGGCCGGGTTCAGGTAGTGCAGCCGCTCCCGGCCACGCCGTACGACGGTGACGAGGTTGGCCCGCACGAGGATGTCCAGGTGCTGCGTCGCCGACTGGCGCGCCATGTCAAGGCGGTCGCACAGTTCGCGCAGCGTCTGTCCGTTGTGCTCGCGCAGCCGGTCGAGCAGGAGTCGCCGAGTGGGATCGGCCAGCGCCTTGAACACCGAGTCGATCGCTGTTGCTTCGAGGCTCACACCCGACATTATGCAGGCATTCACCTGCCTATCGTCAAGGGTGATGGCCGGCCCTGCGAACCGGGTGCAGCGACGTGTGCCGACCTCTGAGGTCGATCGGCGTCACACCGCGTGTGACTTCGGCTCACTCGTGTCCGCGGTTACCTCACCGAGCACCCCGACCTCGGACAGATTGTCGTCAAGCCACTCGACGACAACGAGCTCGAGCCCCTCACCCTGCCCCGTGAAGCCGTCGAGCTCCTCGCCGGTCTCCTCGCCCACCTAGGGGCAGGTCGAGGCGTGTCCATCGTCTCCAGTACCGCGGAGCTCACCACCCAGCAAGCGGCAGACATCCTCAACGTGTCCCGGCCCTTCCTCATCGGCCTCTTGGACGCAGGCGAAATCGAGTGCCGTCCAGTCGGAACGCACCGCAGAATCACAGCGTCGTCGCTCATGGAGTACAAGCAGGCAGACGACCGGCGCCGTCGTGAAGCAGCAGACGAGCTCACTCAGCTCGGCCAGGAGATGGGAATGATGTAGTCGATGGCCTTCGTCGCCGTTTACGACGCGAACGTGCTCTACCCGAATATCCTCCGCGACGTCCTCATCCGCTCGCGGGGACTGGCCTCGTGCAGGCGAAGTGGACGGAGACCATCCTCGACGAGACGTTTCGCAACCTGGAGGCCAACCGGCCGGACCTGGCCCGAGGCCCCTCGGGCGTCAACCCGCTTACCCGGGCGGCCGTGGGACCGCTGTTAACCCTCCCACGACCGCGGGAACAGAACAGCCCAGGTCACAGCCGTGCAGAAAACGCCCTCGACGCGTGAAGACCCACGTGCGGCACACCTCCGTGAGGCGAACACCTCACGCAAAACGCCCCCGGAAAACGCGTATCCCCAGGTCAGAACGATTCTGCCCGGGGTCGCTCGGTGGGGCGGGTGGGACTCGAACCCACGGCCGACGGATTATGAGTCCGCTGCTCTAACCGGCTGAGCTACCGCCCCGTTTCGGCGTGGCGCGTACATGTGTGCGCGCCGTCTGCCGCAGCATAGCCGGTCATACGATCTCTCGCTCCGGTCGCCCGGCTACTTATGACCATGAAGACCGCGCTGCTCGCTGCCCGGTTCCGGGTTGCGCGAAGTTGACGCGAAAGAGTCACTCCGGCCCCATCGGCATCACCGTGTCGGGCTCCTGGTGGGCCGGTCCCGGGCACACGAAAAAGGACCCCTGAGGGTCCTCTTCCGTTCCGCTCCCCCGACTGGACTCGAACCAGTAACCCTCCGGTTAACAGCCGAATGCTCTGCCAATTGAGCTACAGGGGATCGCGCTCCCCCGACTGGACTCGAACCAGTAACCTGCCGGTTAACAGCCGGCTGCTCTGCCAATTGAGCTACAGGGGATTGCTGCGTTGCCTCGAACGTACCTGCCTGGCTGCTGCCGAGCGGCGCACGTTCGCTGCGACACATACATTAGCGCAAGCAGGGGGGTGCTTTGCCAATCGGTATCGCCCGGGGTGATCTCGGGCGTCCGCGGGTAGGCGAGCAGCACACGTCGCACGGAGCGAAGGAAGGGTGGCAGCCATGCGGTACCGGCTCACGTTCATCGCCGGAGTGGCCCTCGGATACGTGCTCGGCACGCGTGCCGGGCGCGAGCGTTACGAGCAGCTGAAGAAGTCCGCACGCCAGTTCGCCCAGAACCCGGCCGTGCGCAACACCTGCGAGACGGCGGCCCAGAGCGGCCGTGAGTTCGCGGGGAAGGCGTACCACGCGGTCGAGGAGAAGGTCGGCGACAAGGTGCCGTCGTCGGTGGCGGACCGGGTGCGGTCGATGCGCGGACGCGGAGCGAACGGCGAGGACGACTGGGGAACGACCAATACCTGAGTCGCCGACGCCACGTCTGCCGCACCACCGGTCGGGAAACCTCCGGGGGTGCGGCAGAATCCATGTATGGGCATAGTCGCCGGCTTGGACAGTTCATCCGCCTTCACTCACATCGTGGTCTGCGATACGGACACGGGCGCCGTACTGCGTCAGGGATACGCCGCACATCCCGTCGACGCGAAGGCCACCGAGGTCGATCCTCAGGCGTGGCTGCTCTCACTCGGTGAGGCCGCCACCGGCGGGCTGCTCGAAGGAGTGCAGGCCATCGGTGTGTCGGCGCAGCAGCACGGGCTCGTGCCGCTGGACCGCCAGGGCAATCTCGTGCGCCCCGCGCTGCTCGGCAACGACCGGCGGGCGCAGGTCGCCGCGGCCGATCTGATCGACGGGCTCGGCGGGCGGCAGGCCTGGGCCGAGGCGGTCGGGGCGGTGCCGCAGGCGGCGCAGCCCGTGTCGAAGCTGCGCTGGCTGGCGCGGACCGAGCCGGACATGGCGCAGCGGGTCGCCGCCGTGCTCCAGCCGCACGACTGGCTGGTGTGGCAGCTGCTGGGCCGGCCGGCGCGGCGGACGACCGACCGGGGCGCCGCCTCGGGAACGGGTTACTGGTCGGCGGGCAGTGAGTCGTACCGGCCGGATCTGGTGGAGCTCGCGCTCGGGCGCCAGGCCGCGCTGCCGGAAGTGCTCGGCCCGTCCGACGCGGCGGGGACGACGCCCGAGGGGCTGCTGATCTCCGCGGGTACGGGCGAGACGATGGCGGCGGCGTTCGGGCTCGGGGTCGGGGTGGGTGACGCGGTGGTGTCGCTGGGGGCGTCGGGCTCGGTGATGGCGGTGCACCACGAGGCGCTGGCCGATCCGACCGGAATGATCACGTCCTTCGCCGATGCCACCGGGATGCATCTCCCGGTGGTCCACACTTCGAACGCGGTACGTGCGCTGCGCGGCACCGCCGAGATGCTGGGCCTGGAAGGGCTGGAGGAGCTGTCGGCGCTGGCGCTGAAGTCGACACCGGGCGCCTCGGGGCTCGTACTCCTGCCGTATCTGGAGGGTGAGCGCACCCCGGATCTGCCGCACACCGCCGGGACACTGTGCGGGCTGCGGCGCGAGTCGATGAAGCCGGAGCATCTGGCACGGGCGGCGTTCGAGGGGATGCTCTGCTCGCTGGCCGACGCGCTGAACGTGCTGCGCGGCCGCGGGGTGGAGGTGCGGCGGGTGTTCCTGCTGGGCGCCGCCGCCGAACTGCCGGCCGTGCAGGGGCTGGCGCCCGCACTGCTGGGCACCCAGGTGGTCGTGCCGCAGCCGGCGCAGTACGCGGCGCTGGGTGCGGCCCGGCAGGCGGCCTGGGCGCTCGGCGTCTCCCAGGGGACGCTGGACGGGCGCACTCCCCCGGCGTGGCAGGGTGCCGCGGCCCAGGTGCTGGAGCCCGGTGAGGAACTGCCGGTCGGGCAGGCGGTGCGGCAGCAGTACGTGGCGACGCGGGACCAGATCCATCCGGGGGCGTTCGACTCCGCGCGCTGAGGCGCGTGCTGTCGGTGACGTTTCCGGGCCTCGGGCGGGGCCCCGGCCTTGGAATTATGGACCGGGTCCGTTTTTTGACCTGGACTTGAAGAAAAACGTTCGCGGTCACGGTGGGCGGTGGCCGAAAATGAGGCGACTCCCGACCTCGCCGACTCCGAGAGACACGCGTGCTCATAAAACTCCTGCGGGCCTATCTCGGTCCGTACAAGAAACCCATCGCGCTGCTGGTCGTCTTCCAGCTGCTGCAGACCTGCGCCACGCTCTATCTGCCCACCCTCAACGCGGACATCATTGACAACGGTGTCGTCCAGGGGGACACGGGCTACATCGTCCAGTACGGCGGCGTCATGATCGTCGTCAGCATCGCCCAGGTGGTCTGCAACATCGGGGCGGTCTACATCGGTGCCCGCACCGCGTCCGCGCTCGGCCGCGACGTACGGGCCTCGATCTTCGACCGGGTGCAGTCGTTCTCCGCGCGGGAGGTCGGCCGGTTCGGTGCTCCCTCGCTGATCACCCGTACGACCAATGACGTGCAGCAGGTCCAGATGCTGATCCTGATGACGTTCACGCTCATGGTGTCGGCGCCGATCATGTGCGTCGGCGGCGTCATCATGGCGCTCGGACAGGACGTCCCGCTGTCCGCGGTGCTGCTCGCGGTGGTGCCGGTCCTCGGCATCGCGGTGAGCCTGATCGTGCGGCGGATGCGTCCGCTGTTCCGGACGATGCAGGAGCGGCTCGACACGGTGAACCGGGTGCTGCGCGAGCAGATCACCGGCAACCGGGTCATCCGCGCCTTCGTGCGGGACGGGTACGAGGAGGAGCGCTTCCGGGGCGCCAACACCGAGCTGACGGACGTGGCGCTGTCCACGGGCCGGCTGATGGCGCTGATGTTCCCGACCGTGATGACGGTCGTGAACGTGTCGTCGATCGCCGTCGTCTGGTTCGGTGCGCACCGGATCGACAGCGGCGGGATGGAGATCGGCGCGCTGACCGCGTTCCTCGCATATCTGATGCAGATCGTCATGTCGGTCATGATGGCCACCTTCATGTTCATGATGGTGCCGCGCGCGGAGGTCTGCGCGGAGCGCATCCAGGAGGTCCTGGAGACCGAGTCCTCCGTGGTGCCGCCGGTGAACCCGGTGCGGGAGCTCTCTGCCCAGGGTCATCTGGAGGTGCGCGGTGCGGACTTCCGCTACCCCGGCGCCGAGGAGCCGGTGCTGCGCTCGGTGGACCTGGTGGCGCGGGCCGGTGAGACGACCGCGATCATCGGGTCGACGGGCAGCGGGAAGTCGACGCTGCTCGGTCTCGTACCCCGGCTGTTCGATGTGACGGACGGCCAGGTGCTGGTCGACGGGACGGACGTACGGACGCTGGATCCGGTCCTGCTGGCGAAGACGGTGAGCCTGGTCCCGCAGAAGCCGTACCTGTTCTCCGGGACGGTCGCGACGAATCTGCGGTACGGGAACCCGGACGCGACCGACGAGGAGCTGTGGCACGCGCTGGAGATCGCGCAGGCCAAGGCGTTCGTCGAAGACCTGGAGCACGGGCTCGACGCGCCGATCGCGCAGGGCGGCACCAATGTCTCCGGCGGGCAGCGGCAGCGGCTCTCGATCGCCCGGACGCTGGTGCAGCGGCCGGAGATCTACCTCTTCGACGACTCCTTCTCGGCGCTCGACTACGCCACGGACGCGGCGCTGCGCGCGGCGCTGCTGCGGGAGACCCAGGGGGCGACGGTGGTGATCGTCGCGCAGCGGGTGTCCACCATCCGTGACGCCGACCGGATCCTGGTGCTGGACGAGGGCCGCGTCGTCGGCTCCGGCAGCCACCACGAACTGATGGACGGCAATGAGACATACCGGGAGATCGTTCTCTCCCAGCTGACGGAAGCGGAGGCCGCGTAATGGCCGGGCCTGGCGGACGCATGATGGCGGGCGGGGCGCCGACGGAGCGGTCCATGGACTTCAAGGGCTCCTCGAAGCGGCTGCTGAAGCGCTTCGCGGCGGAGAAGGCCACCCTGTACGTGATGCTGGTGGCCGTCGCGCTGAGCGTGGCGCTGTCGGTGCTCGGTCCGAAGATCCTCGGCAAGGCCACGGACCTGGTGTTCGCCGGTGTCATCGGCCGGGGAATGGACCCGGGGACGACGAAGGAGCAGGCCGTCGAGGGCCTGCGCAACAGCAACAGCGGTCTGGCCGACATGCTCTCCAAGGTGGACTTCACCCCGGGGCAGGGCATGGACTTCGACGCGATCGGCCAGGTGCTGCTCGTGGGGCTGGCCGTGTACGTCGGCGCGGGGCTGCTGATGCTGGTGTCGACGCGGCTGTCGATCCGGGTGATCAACCGGGTCGTGTTCCAGATGCGTGAGGACATCCAGACGAAGCTGTCGCGACTGCCGCTGTCGTACTTCGACCGGGCCAAGCGCGGCGAGGTGCTGAGCCGGGCGACGAACGACATCGACAACATCTCTCAGACGATGCAGCAGACGATGGGGCAGCTGATCAACTCGCTGCTGACGATCGTCGGCGTGCTCGTGATGATGTTCTGGATCTCGCCACTGCTGGCGCTGGTCGCACTCGTGACGGTGCCGCTGTCGGTGGTCGTGGCGACGAAGGTCGGCAAGCGCTCGCAGCCGCAGTTCGTCCAGCAGTGGAAGGTGACGGGCAAGCTCAACGCCCACATCGAGGAGATGTACACCGGGCACACCCTGGTGAAGGTCTTCGGGCGGCAGGACGAGTCGGCGCGGGACTTCGCCGAACAGAACGACGCGTTGTACGAGGCCGGGTTCAAGGCACAGTTCAACAGCGGGATCATGCAGCCGCTGATGATGTTCGTGTCGAACCTGAACTACGTGCTGATCGCTGTCGTGGGTGGACTGCGGGTCGCCTCCGGCTCGCTGTCGATCGGTGACGTGCAGGCCTTCATCCAGTACTCGCGGCAGTTCTCCATGCCGCTGACCCAGGTCGCCTCAATGGCGAACCTGGTGCAGTCCGGGGTGGCGTCGGCGGAGCGGATCTTCGAACTGCTGGACGCCGAGGAGCAGGACGCCGACCCGGCGAAGGCCGAGGCCGAGTACCCCGGGGAACTGCGCGGCAGCGTGTCCCTGGAGAACGTGTCGTTCCGCTACGACCCCGAGAAGCCGCTCATCGAGGACCTTTCGCTGAGCGTCGAACCGGGTCACACGGTCGCGATCGTCGGTCCGACCGGCGCAGGCAAGACGACTCTCGTCAATCTGCTGATGCGGTTCTACGAGGTGACCGGGGGCCGGATCGCTCTGGACGGGGTCGACATCGCGAAGATGTCACGCGACGACCTGCGCTCGGGGATCGGCATGGTCCTCCAGGACACCTGGCTGTTCGGCGGGACCATCGCGGAGAACATCGCCTACGGTGCCTCGGGCGACGTCACCCGGGAGCAGATCGAGGAGGCGGCACGGGCGGCCCACGCCGACCGCTTCATCCGCACCCTGCCCCACGGTTATGACACGCGCATCGACGACGAGGGCTCGGGCGTCAGCGCGGGCGAGAAGCAGCTGATCACCATCGCGCGGGCGTTCCTGTCCGACCCGGTGATACTCGTCCTCGACGAGGCGACCAGCTCCGTCGACACCCGTACCGAGGTGCTGATCCAGAAGGCGATGGCCGGTCTCGCGCACGGTCGTACGAGCTTCGTGATCGCGCACCGGCTCTCCACCATCCGGGACGCCGACGTCATCCTGGTGATGGAGAACGGGTCGATCGTCGAGCAGGGCACGCACGACGAACTGCTGGAGGCGAAGGGCGCGTACGCACGGCTGTACGCGGCGCAGTTCGCGCAGGCGGTCGCCGAGGTCGACTAGGTCGTGTTTCGGAAGTAGCGTCGTCCGCCCGGAGGGCGGGCCCGGAGGCGTCTGGTGCGTGCGATCGCAAGGGGAGGGTCGCCCCGATACTGGTTGTATCGGGGTGATCCCGACAACGCGGCGAGCAATGGGGCCTCCCCTGCTCGAGCGAAGCCGAGAGCTCGGGGAAGTACCAGGCGCCGCCGGGCAGGCGGGACTTTCAGAACACGCCCTAGCACCTGCTCCGGCGGCTGCCTGGACTGCGCGTCAGTCCAGGTAGCCGCGGAGCTGGTCGGCGAAGGCGTGGTCCCGCAGTTTGTTGAGGGTCTTGGACTCGATCTGGCGGATGCGCTCGCGGGTCACGCCGAAGATCCGCCCTATCTCCTCCAGCGTGCGCGGCCGGCCGTCGGCCAGCCCGTAGCGCAGCTGGACCACTTTGCGCTCGCGTTCGCCCAGGGTGGAGAGCACCGCCTCCAGGTGTTCGCGCAGCAGCAGGAAGGCGGCCGACTCCACGGGGGACGCGGCGTCCCCGTCCTCGATGAGGTCACCGAGCGAGACGTCGTCCTCCTCGCCCACCGGGGCGTGCAGGGAGATGGGTTCCTGGGCGAGGCGCAGGACCTCGCCGACCCGTTCCGGTGTCAGGTCGAGCTGGCCGGCGACCTCCTCGGGCGTCGGCTCGCAGCCGCGTTCCTGGAGCATCCGGCGCTGGACCCGGACGACGCGGTTGATCAGTTCGACGACGTGGACCGGGACCCTTATGGTCCGCGCCTGGTCGGCAAGGGCGCGGGACATGGCCTGACGGATCCACCAGGTCGCGTACGTCGAGAACTTGTAGCCGCGGGCGTAGTCGAACTTCTCGACCGCCCGGATCAGTCCGAGGTTTCCCTCCTGGACCAGGTCCAGCATGGTCAGTCCGCGACCGATGTAGCGCTTGGCCACGGAGACGACGAGGCGGAGATTGGCCTCGATGAGGCGGCGTTTGGCCATCCGCCCCATGACCACGAGCCGGTCCAGGTCGACGGCGAGGCGGGTGTCGGGGTCCGGGGTGCGGGCCAGGTGCTCCTCGGCGAACAGGCCGGCTTCGACCCGGCGGGCGAGCTCCACCTCGTCGGCGGCGGTGAGGAGCGGGATGCGGCCGATCTCGCGCAGGTACTGGCGGAAGAGGTCGGACGACGGTCCGCCGGTGTCCGGGCGGCTGCGCGGCTCGGGGAGCTCCGGCTCCTCCATGACCGCCTCGGGTGGTTCGGGCGGGTCCGGTGGGGCGGGCGGGGGTGTCGGCGGGTCCGCCGCGGCCTCGGGGTGATGCACGGCCCGGGATTGCGCGGGGATGGCCGGGACACGCTCGGTTTCGGTCACGGTCCGGGTCTGCACGGGGGCGACCTCCAGGTGATCGCTGCCGGATCGCGGGGATGGAGGACCACCGTTCGGTGGGGACCGCGCTCCGATGACTATCAGCCCGACCTGCAATCAGGGGACGGCGTCGCGGGGCCGGTCACGCACATCTGCGGCGTTGTCATCGATCACCATGGCTCCGCCATGCCTCAATCCTCCGCCTTGCAGCTGCACGCGCCCGGCCCCGCTCCTCCACCCACCCCCTGATCGCAGGTCGGTCTAGCACCGCCACCCAGTGTGGGGTACGACACACAGCCGCCACGAGGGGCGTGCGGGGACTTTCTGAGTTCGTTCCGTGACCGGCCGGTTACCGGGGCGAAGGGCGGCGCCAGGCTGTCAGAGCGCGTCGGCGCCGTTGTTGCGCAGGGACTGGGCGTACTGCTGGAGGACCCAGACCTCGTTCTGCGCGGCAGCCAGGTGGTCCGGGGCGACGTTGCTCCCTAGGCGGGTGAGGCTGCCCTGGACGTCGTTGATCCTGCGGTCGACGGCGCGCAGGCGGACCTTGACCAGGTGCTCGCCCGCGTACGCCTCGTCGATGGACTTGCCGTGGAAGACCTCGACCGCGAGTTCCGTGACCAGCTTGCGCACCGTGTCGTTGGGGGTCGCGTCGAGCACCTGGACGAGGTACTCGCGCGTCTCGGGGACGCCGAGTTCCGCTCCACCCGCCTCCGCGATGCACTGGCGGACCGCTGCGTACGGCGGGGCGGTGAACTCGTCGATCCCGTAGGCGTCGAACGCCGGGGAGACCAGGGCGGGCTTCTGCAGGGCGAGCTTGAGCAGCTCGCGCTCGGTGCGGTGGGCCGGGCTGCGGAGGTTGAGCGCGGGGCCGGAGGGGCCGACGGGCGCCTGGACCTCCTGCCGCCGGGAGCCGCCTCGGGCGGCGGGTGCCGGTCCCCGGTCGCCGCCCCGGCCACGCGCCCACTGGGCGAGCTGATTGACCCGGTGCACGACGTACTCCTGGTCCAGGATGCCGACGAAGCCGGCGAGCTGGACGGCGACCTCGCGCTGCACGCTGCCCGTCTTGATCCTGGCGACGACCTGGGCCGCCTCGTCGAGCGCGGCGGCGCGGCCCGCCGGGGTCTCCAGGTCGTAGCGGGCGACGATCTGGCGGAGTGCGAATTCGAAGAGCGGGGTGCGGGGTTCGACCAGGTCGCGGACGGCGTCGTCGCCCTTGGCGAGGCGCAGGTCGCACGGGTCCATGTTGTCCGGGGCGATCGCGATGTAGGTCTCGGCCGCGAACTTCTGGTCGTCCTCGAAGGCGCGCAGGGCGGCCTTCTGACCGGCCGCGTCACCGTCGAAGGTGAAGATCACCCGGGCGCTGCCGTTGTCCATCAGGAGGCGGCGAAGGATCTTGATGTGGTCGCCGCCGAACGCCGTACCGCAGGTGGCGATGGCGGTGGTGACACCGGCGAGATGGCAGGCCATCACGTCCGTGTAGCCCTCGACGACGACAGCCCGGCTGGCCTTCGCGATGTCCTTCTTGGCCAGGTCGATGCCGTACAGCACCTGGGACTTCTTGTAGATCGCGGTCTCGGGGGTGTTGAGGTACTTCGGGCCGTTGTCGTCGTCGCGCAGCTTGCGGGCGCCGAAGCCGACGACCTCGCCGGAGGTGTCGCTGATCGGCCACATCAGCCGGCCGCGGAAGCGGTCGATGGGGCCGCGCCTGCCGTCCTGGGAGAGGCCGGAGGCGATCAGTTCCTTGTCGCTGAAGCCCTTGCCGCGCAGATAGCGGGTGAGGTGGTCCCAGCCCGCCGGGCTGTAGCCCACACCGAAGTGGGCGGCCGCGGCCTGGTCGAAGCCGCGCTCGGCGAGGAACTTGCGGCCGATCTCGGCCTCGGGGCCGTCGAGCTGCTCCACGTAGAACTGGGCGGCCACCTTGTGCGCCTCGACCAGCCTGATGCGCTCGCCGCGCTGGTGGGAGGGGTTGTACCCGCCCTCCTCGTACCGCAGGGTGATGCCGGCCTTGGCCGCGAGCCGCTCGACGACCTCCGCGAACGTCAGATGGTCGATCTTCTGCACGAAGGCGATCGTGTCGCCGCCCTCCTGGCAGCCGAAGCAGTGGAAGAGGCCCTTGCTCGGACTGACCTGGAAGGAGGGGGACTTCTCGTCGTGGAAGGGGCACAGGCCCTTGAGGTTTCCACCGCCCGCGTTGCGCAGCTGGAGGTACTCGGAAACGACGGCGTCGATCGGGACCGCGTCCCGGACCGCCTTCACGTCGTCGTCATTGATCCTGCCTGCCACGAGTGAAGTCTACGGGTGAGCTACGACAACCCACGCCTGCCGGGGTCCGGGGCGGGGGTTCCGTCCTCAATCGCCGGACAGGCTTGTGTGCGGGCCCCCCGCGGGTGCGCGTCACGTCCGTGGGTGGGGGTGGGGGCCCTCCGGGGAGACTCCTCAAAAATGGCGTGTGCACCCGACGACGAAGAAGTACCCGGGTCGTACGCCATTTTCTGCGGGGACTCCCCTGCACGCCCCCACCCACTCTCACCTGCGTCTGCACACCGGCCATACGACCGCCGCAGACGCGCGGCGGCCGGGTCCGGGGGCGTGCAGGGGAGTCCCCGCAGGACGACGAACAGATACCCGGGTCCGCTGCGTACCCGCCGAACGTTCGTCGTTTGAGGAGACGCCCCGGAGGGACCCCGGACCCCCACCCACCGGGGAACCGCGCCTCCGCAACGCGGAGCACCCGCACCAACCAGCCCGTCCGGCAATTGAGGACGGAACCCCGCGCCCCGGACCGGGGCAACCGGTCAGATCAGGGAGTCCAGTCGCACCGACGGGTCGGCCAGGGCGTCCGGGTCGACCGGCTGGCCGGCCTTGATCAGTTCCTGCACGGTCTCCGTGACATCCCACACGTTCACGTTCATCCCGGCGAGCACCTTGTGATCCTTCAGCCAGAACGCGATGAACTCGCGCTTGCCCGCGTCGCCGCGGATCACGACCTGGTCGTAGCTGCCCGGCGGCGCCCAGCCCGAGTACTCGAGGCCGAGGTCGTACTGGTCGGAGAAGAAGTAGGGCACCCGGTCGTAGCTGACGTCCTGGCCGAGCATGGCGCGGGCCGCCGCCGGGCCGCTGTTCAGCGCGTTGGCCCAGTGCTCCACCCGCAGCCGGGTGCCGAGCAGCGGATGGGCCACGTTGGCCACGTCTCCGGCCGCGTAGATGTGCGGGTCGCTGGTGCGCAGGGAGGCGTCCACGGCGATGCCGCCGCCCTCCTCGCGCGGGGCGATCTCCAGTCCCGCGGCCTCGGCGAGGGCCGCGCGCGGGGCGGCGCCGATTGCGGCGAGGACGTCGTGGGCGGGGTGCTCCTCGCCGTCGTCGGTGCGGACCGCGAGGACCATGCCGTCCTGGCCGACGATCTCGGTGAGCCGGCCGCCGAAGTGGAAGCGGACGCCGTGGTCGCTGTGCAGGTCGGTGAAGATCTGGCCGAGCTCGGGGCCGATGACCTTGAGCAGCGGGGTCGCCTCCGGTTCGACGACGGTGACCTCGGCTCCGTAGCCGCGGGCCGCGGCGGCGACCTCCAGGCCGATCCAGCCGGCTCCGGCGATCACCAGATGGCCGTTGTCGCGGCCGAGCGCGGCCAGCACGTTGCGCAGCCGGTCGGCGTGGGCGAGGCGGCGCAGATGGTGGACGCCCGCCAGGTCGGTGCCCGGGATGTCGAGGCGGCGCGGTTCGGCGCCGGTGGCCAGGAGCAGCTTGTCGTAGTGGATGACGGTGCCGTCGCCGAGCTCCGCGGAGCGGGCTTCGCGGTTGAGCGTGGTGACGGGCTGGCCGAGGTGGAGCTCGATGTCGGCCCCCGCGTACCAGGCGGTCTCGTGAACGAAGACGGTGTCGCGGTCCTCCTTCCCGGCCAGGTAGCCCTTGGAGAGTGGCGGGCGTTCGTACGGATGGTCCCGCTCATCGCCGATCAGGATGACCCGGCCGCTGAAACCCTCCGACCGGAGCGTCTCCGCTGCCTTCGCTCCGGCCAGTCCTCCGCCGACAATGACGAACGTCCGATGTGCGTCGACCACTTGATGCCTCCTCGGTGCTTGCTGCGCGGCGCCAACTGCGAGCGTCCCGCACGCAGCGTGATGGCGAAAGGGGGTGTGACCCGATCAGGTCACACCCCGTGGTCACATGCCGGTGTGCCGACCGGGGCCCGCACACCGGAATCAAGGGTGCTCCCTCAGCCTCGGCGTGCGGTGAGCGTGTGGTGCAGGGAGCGGGCCGAGGCGTCGGTCAGGGCGGCGATCTGGTCGACCAGGACCCGCTTGCGGGCGCGGTCGTCGGGGGCCGCCTCGTACAGTGCGCGAAGCTGCGGCTCCAGGCCCTCCGGGGCGCGGGCGGTCAGGGCCGCGGCCAGCTCGGCGATGACGATCCGCTGGTCGGCGCGGATCGCCTCCTGCTCGGCGCGCTGCATGACGTAACGGTCGGCGACGGCCTTGAGGACCGCGCACTCGTTGCGCGCCTCACGGGGGACGACGAGCTCGGCCCCGTATCGGCCGAGGCGTCCGGTGCCGTACGCCTGCCGGGTGCCGCTCTCGGCGGCGAGGCAGAACCGGCCGATCAGCTGGCTCGTGGCGTCCTTGAGCCGGGCCTGGGCGACGGCCGATCCGTCGTAGCCGTGCGGCCACCAGTCCTGGCCGATGAGGCGGTCCAGTGCGTCGGACAGCTCCTGCGGGTCGGTGTCCGCGGGGACGTACCGTCCGATGGCGACGGCCCAGATCTCGCGCCGCTCCGGCTCGGCGTCGAGGCAGTTGGGGTCGATGTGCCCGGCGTGCAGCCCGTCCTCGAAGTCGTGGACCGAGTACGCCACGTCGTCGGACCAGTCCATCACCTGGGCCTCGAAGCACTTGCGGTCCTGCGGGGCGCCCTTGCGGAACCAGTGGAAGACCGGCAGGTCGTCCTCGTACACCCCGAATTTCGGCGATCCGGGGTCGGTGGGGTGGGCGCCTCTGGGCCAGGGGTACTTGGTGGCGGCGTCGAGCGCGGCGCGGGTCAGGTTGAGCCCGACGCTGACCAGGTCGCCGGTGCGGGGGTCGCGTACGAACCGCTTGGGTTCGAGGCGGGTCAGCAGCCGGAGCGACTGGGCGTTGCCCTCGAAGCCGCCGCAGTCGGAGGCGAAGTCGTTGAGCGCCTGTTCGCCGTTGTGCCCGAAGGGCGGGTGGCCCATGTCGTGGGAGAGACAGGCCGTCTCGACGAGGTCGGGGTCGCAGCCGAGCGCGGCGCCGAGTTCGCGGCCGACCTGGGCGCACTCCAACGAGTGCGTGAGCCGGGTCCGCGGGCTGGCGTCCCAGACGTGGCTGCGGGTGCCCGGGGTGACGACCTGGGTCTTCCCCGCGAGCCGGCGCAGGGCGGCGGAGTGCAGCACGCGGGCGCGGTCGCGCTGGAAGGCGGTGCGCCCCGGCCGTTTGTCCGGCTCGGTGTCCCAGCGCTCGGCGTCGGCGGCGCCGTAGGGAGCCGTGCCGGGGTTGTCCTGTGCGCCGTCCGTGCCGTGGGCGCTGTCCGTGCCGTCTGTGCCTTCCATGGGGCCGACACTAATCCGCCCGACTGACAAGGAGGCTCAGGCGGAGGCGAGGAAACGTGTGTTCATCAGGGTTTCGTGCGCCGGTGCGCCGGCCGCCCGGGCCTGGTCGTAGCGGTGGAGCAGCAGGCGTGCCATGGCCGGGTGCGCGCCGAGGGGGGCGGCGGCGATCCAGGTCGCCTCCGCCGCCGCGGCCGAGGCGAAGCGCCCGGGGGCGGTGAAGTACGAGGCGACGGCGACCCTCCGGCGGCCCCGGGCGGCCAGTGCGCGCAGGGCGGCCGGGACGGTGGGCGCGGCGGCGGAGGCGTACGCGGGCACGACGGGCACCCCGCCGAGCCGTTCGCTGAGCAGGTGCGCGGTGCGGCGGGCCCCGGCGGCCGATTCGGGGTCGCGCGAACCGGCGGCGGCCAGCACCACGGCGCTGTTGCGGTTCCCGTCGTCCGAGGGGCGCCAGCCGGCCTCGGTGAGCCGGCCGTGCAGCGCCTCGACCAGCAGCGGGTGCGGTCCGAGGGGTGCTGCGGTGCGGGTGCGCAGGGCGGCGGCGCCTGCGACGGCCTCCGGGATGTCCTGCTTCACGTGGTAGCCGCGGCCGAGCAGCAGCGGTACGAGGACCGCCTCGCCGCTGCCGAGGGCGCCCAGCGTCTGCGGGAGGAGGGGTTCGTCGAGCTCGATGTGGCCGAGCCGGACGTCGAGCCCCGGCCGGAGCTCCCGGACCCGGTCCAGGAGTTCCGTCACCGTGTGCAGCGCCCGCGGGTCCCGGCTGCCGTGCGCGACGGCGACGAGGGTGGGGGCGGCGGGTATCAGGGGGCTCACGGACTCCGTCATGGACCGATGGTGCCGGGCGCAGGTTGCCGCCTCGTTGCGCGCCGGTCACAGGCGTTTTCCGCCGCCTCACCGGGAGCCCGGGCCCGCTGTCAGACGGCCGCCTCCGGCCGGACCCGCTGCCCTGCGAACAGCCGCTCGATGACGTCGGCGACGCCGTCCTCCTCGTTGGTGGCGGTGTGGGCCGGCACGGCGGCGAGCACGGACGGGTGGGCGTTGGCCATGGCGTATCCGGTGCCCGCCCAGGCGAGGACGGTGAGGTCGTTGGGCATGTCACCGAAGGCGATGACCTCGGTGGCGTCGATGCCCCGTGCGGCGCACAGGACCGCGAGGGTACCGGCCTTGGTGACGCCGGGGGCGCTGATCTCCAGCAGTCCGCGTCCGCCCGAGTGGGTGAGCTGCACCTCGTCGCCCGAGCCCTGCCGGGCCGCCGCCAGCAGGGTGTCGGCGTCGAGCCGGTCCGACCAGGCGAGCAGTTTGGTGACGGGGGCCTCGGTCAGCCAGAGGTCGGCGAGGGTCGGTACGGGGAGCTCGGCGCCGGCGTCCTCGGACATGCGCAGCCGGTAGGACGGTTCGTACAGCACCTGGTTGCCGGTCTCCAGGGCGAAGCCCACCCCGGGCACGGCGGCGGCCAGTGCGGTGGCGACCCGCTGGGCGGTGGTCAGGGGAAGGACGCGGGAGGAGACGACGGTGCGGGTGCCGATGTCGTACACGAGGGCCCCGTTGCTGCACACCGCCGTGCCCACGAGGCCGGTGGCCTCGGCGAGCCGGTCGACGAACCGGGGCGGTCTGGCGGTGACGATGACGATCTCCGTGCCGGCGTCCTCGGCCGTGCGCAGGGCGCGCAGCGTGCGCGGGGAGAGGGTGCCGTCGTTGCGGAGCAGGGTGCCGTCGAGATCTGAGGCGATCAGCCGTGGGAGCAACATCGGCCGATGCTATCGACGGCGGTGGCGGAGAACCGTTTCGGCCGTCTGCTCGTCAAGCGGTAGGGGATGGTGCGACACGACAAGAGGGATGGGGGCTCCGATGCGGCTGAGGCCTTGGGGAGGACGGGCGGTCCGGGCGCTGCGGCGGACCGCCGCCCGGCTGCGGCCACGGCTGCCGCGGACCCGGCGGGGGCGGCGCCTGGCCGTGCAAGGGGTGATGGCCGCCTGTGTGCTGGCGCTGGCCCCGGCCACCTGGATGCACACGGTCGCCGACGCCCGGGTCAGGACGGCGGCGGACGTGCCGGCGCAGCAGGTCGCGGTGGTGTTCGGCGCGGGGCTGTGGGAGGGCAGGCCGTCCCCGTATCTCGCGAACCGGCTGAGCACCGCGGCCGGGCTGTACCGGGACAAGAAGGTGAAGGTCGTGCTGGTGACCGGTGACAACAGCCGGGTGGAGTACGACGAGCCGGACGCGATGCGCACGTACCTGGTCGCGCACGGGGTGCCGGACAGCAGGATCGTCAGCGACTACGCCGGCTTCGACACCTGGGACTCGTGCGTGCGGGCCAGGAAGATCTTCGGCGTCGAGCGGGCCGTGCTGGTGAGCCAGGGGTTCCACATCCGGCGGGCGATCGCCCTGTGCCGGGCGGCGGGGATCGACGCGTACGGCGTCGGGGTCGAGGCCGTACACGATGTGACCTGGTACTACGGCGGCACGCGGGAGGTGTTCGCGGCGGGGAAGGCGGCCCTGGACGCCCTGTTCGAGCCGGATCCGCACTTCCTGGGGCCCGAGGAAACGGGGGTTGCCGAGGCCCTCGCGGCGGACGAACGGTGACGGCTCCGCTCACCTCACCGCCGGGTGCGGGGCAGGCTGAGGTGGGCGTACCGGCGGTGTAACCGGGAGCGGGCGCCCGCGTAACACCCGGCTCGCAGTCTGGGGCCATGACCAGCACCGCGACTGCCGCCACCGCGACCCACTGCCCGTACTGCGCACTGCAGTGCGGCATGAACCTGCGCCCGGTCGCCGGCGACGCGGTCGTCGAGGTCGAGGAGCGCACCTCCTTCCCCGTGAACCGGGGCGCCCTGTGCGGCAAGGGCCGCTCGGCGCCCGCCGTGCTCTCGTCCGCGGTGCGGCTGACCGGGCCGCTCGTACGCGACGCGGCGAGCGGGGAGCTGGAGCCGGCCGGCTGGGACGAGGCGCTGGCCCGTATCGCCGAAGGGCTGCGGGGGACGCGCGCGGAGCACGGGGCCGACGCGGTGGGCGTGTTCGGCGGTGGCGGGCTGACCAACGAGAAGGCGTACGCGCTCGGGAAGTTCGCCCGGGTGGTGCTCGGCACCTCTCAGATCGACTACAACGGGCGGTTCTGCATGTCGTCGGCGGCCGCCGCGCACCAGCGGGCCTTCGGCCTCGACCGCGGGCTGCCGTTCCCGCTGGAGGACGTTCCGCGCACCGGGTGCGTGATCCTCGTGGGGTCGAACCTCGCGGAGACCATGCCGCCCGCGCTGCGGTATCTGACCGAACTCCGGGAGAACGGCGGCCGGCTGATCGTCATCGATCCGCGCCGCACCAGGACTGCCGAGCAGGCGGACCTCCACCTCGCCCCCCGGCCGGGCACCGACCTGGCGCTCTCGCTCGGCATGCTGCACCTGGTGGTTTCGCAGGGGCGGGTGGACGAGGAGTTCGTACGGGAGCGCACCAGCGGCTGGGACGAGGCGCGGGCCGGGGTGATGGCCCACTGGCCGGAGCTGGTGGAGCGGCTGACCGGCGTTCCGGTGCCCCAACTGCGGGCGGCTGTCGAGATGTTCTGCGGCACGGAGAGCGGCATGGTGCTCACCGCGCGCGGCCCGGAGCAGCAGTCGAAGGGTACGGACACCGTCGGCGCCTGGATCAACTTCGCGCTGGCCACCGGGCGCGCGGGCCGGCCGCTGTCCGGTTACGGCTGCCTGACCGGGCAGGGCAACGGCCAGGGCGGCCGTGAACACGGCCAGAAGGCCGACCAGTTGCCCGGCTACCGCAAGCTCACCGACCCGGCGGCGCGCCGCCATGTCGCCGGGGTGTGGGGGGTCGATCCCGACTCGCTCCCGGGGCCGGGGCGCAGCGCCTACGAGCTGCTGGACGCGCTGGGCACCGAGGTGCGGGCGCTGCTGGTGATGGGGTCGAATCCGGTGGTGTCCGCGCCGCACGCGGGGCATGTGGAGGAGCGGCTGCGGTCGCTGGACTTCCTCGCGGTCGCCGATGTGGTGCTGTCGGAGACGGCCGCGCTGGCCGATGTGGTGCTGCCGGTGACGCAGTGGGCCGAGGAGACCGGGACGACGACCAATCTGGAGGGCAGGGTGCTGCTGCGGCGGCGTGCGGTCAGCGCGCCCGGGGGTGTCCGCAGCGATCTGGACGTGCTGCACGGGCTGGCCGGTCTCCTCGGGCACGGGAAGGGGTTCCCGGCCGACCCGGAGGAGGTGTTCGACGAGTTGCGCCGGGCCTCGGCGGGCGGCCCGGCGGACTACGCGGGCATCACGTACGAGCGGATCGCGGCCGAAGACGGGGTCTTCTGGCCGTGCCCGGACACGGAGCACCCCGGTACGCCCCGGCTGTTCCTGGACCGGTTCGCGACGGACGACGGGCGGGCCCGGTTCGTACCCGTGACGCACCGGCCGTCCGCCGAGGAGACGGACGCGGAGTATCCGGTGGTGCTGACCACGGGCCGGGTCGTCGCCCAGTACCAGTCGGGGGCGCAGACCCGCCGGGTGGCGGAGCTGAACGCCGCCGCCCCGGGCCCCTTCGTGGAGTTGCATCCCCGGCTCGCCGAGCGGATCGGGGTGGCCGAGGGCGATCCGGTCGCCGTCACTTCACGGCGCGGGCGGGCGGTGGCGCCCGCCCGGATCACCGTGGCGATCCGGGCGGACACCGTGTTCATGCCGTTCCACTGGGCGGGTGAGGGCCGGGCCAACACACTGACCAACCCGGCTCTGGATCCGGTGTCGAAGATGCCGGAGTTCAAGGTGTGCGCGGTGCGCGTGGAGGCGCTCACCGCGGCGCAGGGCGCCCCTCAGAGCGAGGTGACCGGGGCCGTCTCCGCCGATACCCAGGCCAGGTAGCGGGCGCTGCCCCGGAGCACCGGCAGGGCGATGATCTCCGGGGTGTCGTAGTCGTGCGACTCCTGGAGGTACGCCTCCAGCTCGTCGTACCGTTCGGCGCTCGTCTTGAAGAAGAGCTGCCACTCCTCGGTGGTCTCGATGGCGTTCTCCCACCGGTAGACCGAGGTGACGGGCGCGGAGATCTGCACGCAGGCGGCAAGTCGCGCCTCCACCGCGCCCTGCGCCAGGAGCTGGGCCTTCTCCTCACTGTCCGTCGTGGTCAGTACGGTCAGCCATGCGGGCGGTGTCACCTTCGGTCTCCTCGGATCGGCAGCGGGTGCTCCCCCGATTGTCGGGCCGGTGCTGCCGGGGCGCGATCAGCCGCCGTACGGATGGGCCGCCCTGGCGCCCCTCAGTGCCCGCCCCCACCAGATCAGTTGGTCCAGGAGGGACTTCGCCGCAGCGTCGGGGCCGACCGGGTCGCGGTGATTGCCCTCGTCGTCGAAGAGGGCTCCGGCATTGTGGAACGAGACGGTGTCGCGGATGGAGACGGCGTGCAGTTCGGCGAAGACCTGCCGCAGGTGCTCGACCGCGCGCAGACCGCCGGAGACCCCGCCGTAGGAGACGAACGCGACGGGTTTGGCCTGCCATTCGGTGAAGTGCCAGTCGATGAGGTTCTTGAGCGGGGCCGGGTAGGAGTGGTTGTACTCGGGGGTGATGACGACGAAGGCGTCGGCTGCCGCCAGCCGGCCGGAGACCTCGGCCAGCAGGGCCTGGTCCTCGGGTCCGGGGCGGTAGGAGAGGGCGGTCGGGAGGTCGAGTGCGGCAACGTCGACCAGGTCGGTCTCGATGCCGGGGTGGCCGTCGGTACGGGAGCGGAACCAGTCCGCGACGACGGGCGCGAACCGGCCCTCGCGGTTGCTGGCGACGATGACCGCGACCTTCAGGGGGGCGGTGTCGGACAGAGCGGTGGCCGTGGTTCCGGCTGTGGTGAGGTCCATGCCAAGAGGCTCGTACGTCAACCATGGTTGAGGTCAAGCGCGCACGGTCCGGCCCGGCCGCCGGGCGTGTCGGCATACGGTGGACGGCATGACGACTCCAGCGGCCGCACCGCTCCCCTACGCCGAGTTCGACGGGCATCCGGCCACCGAGGACGATCTGCGCACGGCGGCCTTCTTCGGCTACGGCCATTTCACGGCCATGCAGGTCAGGGGCGGCCGGGTGCGCGGCCTGGGGCTTCATCTGGAGCGGCTCGACTCCGCGAACCGGGAGCTGTTCGAACTCCCGCTGGACGGCAGCCTGGTACGGGAACTGGTCCGGCACGCGCTGCGGGGTGCGGGGACGGCCGACGCCTCGGTGCGGGTGCAGGGACTGCGTCCGCCGGGCGCCGCCACGACGACCGTCGTGGTCACGGTGCGCGGACCGGCCCGGATGGACCCGCGGCCGGTGAACCTGATGTCCGTCCCGTACGCGCGCACCGTGCCGCACCTCAAGCGTCCCGGGGAATTCGGTCAGACGTACTACGGGGAGCTCGCCCGCCGGGCCGGCTTCGACGACGCGCTGCTGACCCTGCCGGACGGCTCGGTGACCGAGGGTGCGATCACCAACATCGGCTTCTGGGACGGCACTTCGGTCATCTGGCCGCAGGCACCCGCACTACTGGGCATCACCATGGCACTGCTGGAGCAGGAGCTGCCCGGCGCGGGTGTGCCGTCGCTGCACCGCCCGGTGGATCTGACCGGGCTGGGGGCCTACCGGTCGGCTTTCGTCACCAACTCGCAGGGCATGGCGCCGGTCGCCCGGATCGACGACACGGCGTTCACGGTCGACGAGGAGCTGATGAAGCGGCTGGCGGCGGCGTACGAGGCTGCCGACCGGGACACCGTCTGACGCACCCGACCGGCGGGCCGCCGCGAAGATGGACCATGGAACCCGTGCAGAATCCGACCGAAGGGCGTCCGCCGCGCATGCAGATCCACATCGAGGGCTCCCACCTGCCCGGCCGCGACTGCGGGCCCGGCGGCGACTTCGCCGGCCGCGAGAACATCCACGTGGGCGTCCAGCGCAAGGACCGGCCCGACGAACTCCTCGGGCTGCACCCCGGCGACGCTCCCGCCGCCCGCTGGACCCTGGACTGCACCACCGCCACCGGCCAGGACGGCGTCGAGGTGAGCGGGCCGTACGTACAGAACCGGCTCGGCGGACGGTTCGTCTATCTGTCGTGGGGCACGGTCGACGGGGACGGGCTGTTCTCCATGTTCCGGCGGGCCAAGCTGATGTTCTCCGACATCGACGCGGATGTCCTCGAAGCGGCCGTGCGCTCCGGGCACCTCACCGCGCGGCTGCCGCTCTCCGATGCCAGGGGGCAGCCGCTCTGCGCCAGGGTCCGGCCGCCCGTCATCGTGTGGTCCGCCGCCGCACCCGCCTGAGCGGCTGTCGGCACAGGACGAACCGCCCCCACCGGGCCCAGGGGGGGTGGGCCCGGTGAGGGCGGCGGCCGGGGGCGGCTGTGCGCACCGTCCCGTGGGGGGTGTGCTTCGTGTGCCCGCGGACGGCCGGCTCATGCATGTGACGTACGCCACTTTCTCTTCGGCGGGCGTCACCCGATCGGCACCGGACACCGCAGGACGGGGCCAACACCTCACCATCACCGCTGTGACCTGCGCGCATGGGCCGTGGCAAGGAGGCGGCGCCGGTCCGATCGGGTGAATGCTGACTCGGTGTCAGCAGGCATGGGTGGCGGGAGGGCCGTTAGCTCGGACCCAGGACACACCAGCCCGGCGCCACCCCCGCTCGGAGGAACCCCCATGCGCAGTCCTGCCCGCCTCGTGACCGGCACCGCCGCCGCGGCCCTCGCCGCTGTCGCGCTCGGCATCGGCGCCGCCGCCCCGTCCGCGTACGGGGATGAATTGGGGCCACTGGAGATCACTCCCGCGAGTGCCGCCCCGGGCGCCACCGTCACCGTGAACACCACCGCCTGCGGCAGCGACACGGGCGCCACCGGTGACGCGAGCGCTCTGGACACCTCCGAGTTCGCGCTGGCTCCGGCCACCCTCAAGGAGGTCCTGGCCGGTTCGTTCCGGGTGCCGGGCAACATCGAGCCGGGGCCGTACAGCATCGACGTGGCCTGCGAGAACGGCAAGAAGGCCACCGGGGAGGTCGAGGTGAAGGCGGCGGGCACCGCGGGCAAGGACAGCGCCGCCGGGTCCTCCGACGCGGACTCCCCGGCCGGTGCCGGTCTGCCCTCGGACCTGTACGACTCCGAGGAGTACGACGCCACCGGGCTCGACGAGGCCGAGGCCTCCGGTGCGGCCCTCGTGCCGGACGCCCCCGCGCTCCCCGGACGCGGTACGCCCACTGCCCGCCCGACCCCCACCGGGCACGAGAGTTCCGCCGGGCACGAGAGCTCGTCCGGCGGTTACGAGACCCCCTCCGGCCACCGCACCTCGGCCGCGCCCACCGCCCCCACGGGGCATGTGAAGACCGGTGTCGGCGGCAGCGTCGGACCGGACACCACCCAGATCGCGGCGGGAGCCGGCGTACTCGCCGCGACCGCCGTCGGCGGAGCCTGGCTCCTGCGTCGCCGGGCGAGCGGCACGCAGGACGGCAGCTGACGGAGACTTCCACCTCTCCGTACCGCCCTGATTCCGTCCCGGTGGCCTCGCGCCACCGGGACGGGACCGTATCCACCTTTCGTCACCCGGAGGACGACCGTGTCCCAGAAGGCCAAGGGCTGGCTGCTCGTCGTCGCGGCGCTGGCCGGTCTCTGGCTGATCCGGAACGGCGCCGACACCCAGCTGGCCCCACCGGCCCCGGCCTCCGCCGACGCCTTCGCCGCCGGTCCCGGCCTGCTGCCCGGATCGCCGGTCGCCGAGCCGCTGCGGCCCTCCGCGCCCGTCCGCATCAGGATCCCCGGCATCCGGGTCGACGCCCCGATGATGCGGCTCGGGCTCGGACCGGACGGCAGCCTCGACGTACCGCCGGCCGGGAACACGGACATCGTCGGCTGGTACAAGGACGGCCCGCCGCCCGGCGCCAAGGGCACCGCGATCGTCGCCGGTCACGTCGACAACGCCCAGGGCCCGTCCGTCTTCTACGACCTGGGGGCGATGAAGAAGGGCGCCGCGGTCGAGGTGCTCCGCCAGGACGGCCGCACCGCCGTCTTCTCGGTCGACGCGATCGAGGTGTACGAGAACGACGACTTCCCCGACCGGCGGGTGTACGGGGCCTCGGAGCACGCCTCGCTGCGCCTGATCACCTGCGGCGGCGGGTTCTCCGACGCGACGGGCTACGAGGGCAACGTGGTGGCGTACGCCCACCTCACCGGCGTGCGCTGAGGCCGGACCCGGCCCCGCACCTCAGGCCTGCCACTGGTCGAAGGCAAGCTTCGCGACCAGCGAGAACACCACCACCAGCAGCACGCCGCGGACGAACTCGCTGCCCTTGCGCAGCGCCATCCGCGCCCCGAACAGGCCGCCCGCCAGGTTGAACACCGCCATCAGCGCCGCCAGCTGCCACATCACGTTGCCCTGGTAGGCGAACATCGCCAGGGCCCCGCCGTTGGTGCAGACGTTGACGATCTTGGCGGTGGCGGATGCCGTCACCAGGTCGAGGTGGAGCACCGCGGTCAGCGCCAGCACGAGGAAGGTGCCGGTGCCCGGCCCGAACAGCCCGTCGTACAGGCCGATGCCGCCGCCCACCAGGACGATCGCGGTGAAGGTACGGGCCCGGGTGACCCGGGGCGCCACGCCCTCCTCGGCGGACCGGCCGAACTGGGGCCGCAGCATCACGAACGCGGCGACGGCCAGCAGCACCACCATGATCACCGGGCGCAGCACCTCGCTGCTGATCCCGGCGGCGAAGAAGGCACCGGTCATCGATCCGGCAAGTGCCGCCAGGCCGATCCGCAGCGCCGTGCCGACCTTCACCGGCGCCTTGCGCGCGTAGGTGACGGCGGCGCCCGACGTGCCGACGATCGCGACCGCCTTGTTGGTGCCGAGGATCTGGGCGGCCGGGAGGTGCGGCAGTCCGAGCAGCAGCGCGGGCAGCAGGAGCAGCCCGCCGCCGCCGACCACCGCGTCGATCCACCCGGCCGCGGCAGCGGCGAGGCACAGCACGACGAGGGTGGTCAGGGTTATGTCAGGCATGATCGCGACCCTAAGGAAACGGCACGTGTCGCGTCCAACCGTCCCGGAATTCTTGAGCCACTTCTGAGCTCCGCGCCGCCCGCAGCCCTCACAGACACGTTCTGCGGACGCTGAGCGCAAGGTTCCTCCCGGGAAACAGAGGGGATCCGGACGGGTAACACCTCCCGGTCACGCTTCCTGTCATGAGGACACGGACGGAGAACACGGCGCGGGTGGTGGTGATCGGCGCCGGGATGGCAGGCGCACGCCTCGCCGCCCGGGTGCCCGATGTCACCGTCATCGGCGAGGAGTCGCACGCCCCCTACAACCGGGTGCTGCTGGCCGAGGTGCTGGCCGGGCGGTATCCGGCGGACGTGATCGCGCTCCCCCCGGCCGAGGTCAGGCGCGGGGTGCGGGTGGTGCGGATCGACCGGGACGACCGGCTGGTGCACTGCGACGACGGAAGCGTCGTGCACTACGGGCGCCTCGTGCTGGCGACCGGCTCCAATCCGGTGCTCCCGCCGCTGCGCGGGCTCGGGAGCACGATGCCGGACGGGGTGCACGCCTTCCGCACCCTCGACGACTGCATGGCGCTGCGCACCTCGGTGCGGCCTGGGGTGAACGCGGTCGTCATCGGCGGCGGTCTCCTGGGCGTGTCGGCGGCCCGTGCGCTGGCCGAGTGCGGCGCCCAGGTGGTGCTGGCCCACCAGGGCGAGCACCTCATGGAGCGGCAGCTGGACGCGGAGTCGGCCGGGCTGCTGCGGAGCCATCTGGAGTCCCTCGGCGTCGAGGTGCACACCGAGTGCCGGGTCCGCGGGCTGCGCTGCTCCGACGGTGCGGTCCGGGCCGTGGAGCTCGCCGACGGCTATGAGCTGGCCGCCGAGATCACCGTGCTGGCCTGCGGGGTGCGTCCCCGTACGGGGCTCGCGCAGGCGGCCGGTCTGGAGGTCCGCAAGGGCGTCGTCGTCGACGACGAGCTGCGCACCTCCGATCCGTACATCCACGCCGTCGGCGACTGCGCCGAGCACCGCTCCACCGTGTACGGGCTCGCGGGCCCGGCGCTGGAGCAGGCCGATGTGCTCGCCGAGGTGCTGGCCGGGCGGCCCGCCCGCTACGACGGCACCCGGGCGCTGACCCGGCTGACGCTGAACGGCCCGGCCGACCCCGGCACGGGATCGCTCGATCTCGCCGCCTTCGGCGACTCGCGGCCGCTGCCCGGCGACGACGTGATCCGGCTGGCCGACGCCACCCGGGGCGCGTACCGCACGGTCGTCGTCCGCGGCGACCGGCTGGCGGGCGGTGTGCTGCTCGGCGATCTCGCCGCGGTCGGCACGCTGGCCCGCACCTGGCAGGACGACGCACCGCTCCCCGCCGAAACGTCCCTGCTCCACCTGCTCACCAACGACGGAGGCTTCTGAGATGCCGGTGTCCACTTTCCCGACCGCCCACACCTCCACCGCAGCAGACGTCCCGACCATCGTGGTCGTCGGGCACGGAATGGTCGGTCAGCGTTTCCTGGAGGCCCTTGCCGACCGCGGGCTGACGGCCACCGCCGGCGCCGCCCGGGTCGTCGTCCTGTGCGAGGAGCCCCGCGCCGCCTACGACCGGGTGCAGCTGACCTCGTACTTCTCGGGGAGGACCCCCGAGGACCTGTCGCTGGTCGAGCAGGGCTTCATGGAGCGGCACGGCTTCGAGCTGCGGGTCGGTGACCCCGCCGAGTCCCTGGACCGCGAGGCGCGCACGGTCACCGCTCGCTCCGGCGAGACCTTCCGTTACGACACGCTGGTGCTGGCCACCGGCTCCTACCCGTTCGTCCCGCCCGTCCCCGGCAAGGACAGCGAGGGCTGTTTCGTCTACCGCACGATCGAGGACCTGCTCGCGATCGAGGAGTACGCGAAGACGGCGACGACCGGCGCGGTCGTGGGAGGCGGGCTCCTCGGCCTGGAGGCGGCGGGCGCCCTGAAGGGGCTCGGACTCGACACGCACGTGGTGGAGTTCGCGCCGCGGCTGATGCCCGTCCAGGTGGACGAGGGCGGCGGCGCGGCGCTGCTGCGCACCATCGAGAACATGGGCCTGACCGTCCACACGGGCGTCGGCACCCAGGAGGTCACCGCGGGTGAGGAGGGCTCGGTGAACGGGATGGCGCTCTCCGACGGCTCGTCGCTCGCCACGGACCTGGTGGTCTTCTCGGCGGGTGTCAGGCCCCGCGACCAGCTGGCCCGGGACTGCGGTCTGGCTGTCGGCCAGCGCGGCGGCATCATCGTCGACGACGAGTGCCGCACCTCCGACCCGGCGGTCTTCGCGATCGGCGAGTGCGCGCTCGCCTCGGACGGCCGGGTGTACGGCCTGGTGGCGCCCGGCTACGAGATGGCACAGACGGCCGCCGAGGTCATCGCGGGCAAGGAGGCGGCGTTCACCGGAGCCGATCTGTCGACAAAGCTGAAGCTGCTCGGTGTGGACGTGGCGTCCTTCGGCGACGCCCACGGCACCGCCGAGGGCTGCCTGGACGTCGTGTACGCGGACTCCCGCTCGGGCGTCTACAAGAAGCTGGTGATCGGCCAGGACGGCACGCTGCTCGGCGGGGTGCTCATCGGGGACGCCGACCAGTACGGCACGCTCCGCCCGATGACGGGCACGGTCCTGCCGGTCGCCCCCGAGCAGCTGGTGCTGCCGGCCGGCGCGGGCAACCCGGTCACCCTCGGGCCCTCCTCCCTGCCCGACGAGGCCGTGATCTGTTCCTGCCACAACGTCACCAAGGGCGCGATCTGCGAGCACACCACGCTGCCCGAGGTGAAGAAGTGCACCAAGGCCGGTACCGGCTGCGGCAGTTGCGTCAAGGTCATCGGCCAGCTGCTCCCGCAGAGCCAGGACAAGGGCCTGTGCGGCTGCTTCTCGTACACCCGCAGCGAGCTGTACGAGATCGTCCGCACCCTGGAGATCACGTCGTACGCCGAGCTGCTGGACTCGCACGGCCGTGAGGCGGCGCGCGGCGGCGACGGCTGCGAGGTCTGCAAGCCGACGGTCGGCTCGGTCATCGCCTCGCTGGCGCCGACGGTCGGCGCGAGCGGCTACGTCCTGGACGGCGAGCAGGCGGCCCTCCAGGACACCAACGACCACTTCCTGGCCAACCTGCAGCGCAACGGCTCGTACTCGATCGTGCCGCGCATCCCCGGCGGCGAGATCACCCCGGAGAAACTGATCGTGATCGGCGAGGTGGCCCGGGACTTCGGCCTCTACACCAAGATCACCGGCGGTCAGCGGATCGACCTGTTCGGCGCCCGCGTCGACCAGCTGCCGCTGATCTGGACCCGGCTGGTCGACGCGGGCTTCGAGTCGGGGCACGCGTACGGGAAGTCGCTGCGGACGGTCAAGTCCTGTGTGGGGCAGACCTGGTGCCGCTACGGCGTGCAGGACTCCGTGAAGATGGCGATCGACCTGGAGCTGCGCTACCGGGGCCTGCGCTCCCCGCACAAGCTGAAGTCGGCCGTGTCCGGCTGCGCCCGCGAATGTGCCGAGGCCCGCGGCAAGGACTTCGGGATCATCGCCACCGCCCAGGGCTGGAACCTGTACGTGGGCGGCAACGGCGGCGCCACTCCGCGCCACGCGGACCTGCTGGCCCAGGACCTGTCGGACGCCGAACTGGTCCGCCTCATCGACCGGTTCCTGATGTTCTACATCCGTACGGCGGACCGGCTGGAGCGCACCTCGACCTGGCTGGACCGCATCGACGGCGGCCTGGAGCACGTGCGGGACGTCGTCGTCCACGACTCCCTGGGGCTCTGCGACGAGCTGGAGCGGCTGATGGCCGACCACGTCCGCGGCTACCGCGACGAGTGGGCCGAGACCATCAACGACCCGGAGCGGCTGCGCCGCTTCGTCACCTTCGTCAACGCACCCGACGCGCCCGACCCGTCGGTGAGGTTCGTCCCGGAACGCGACCAGGTCAAGCCCGACCTGGACATCCTCGCGGGCCCGGTTCTCGCCATCCGCACTCTTGAAGGGACCGCCTCCTGATGACGACCCAGACGATGAACGGGACGATGGAGACCGCGCAGGACACCCAGGTCATCCGGCTCGCCTCCGGCGACGACTGGCTGACGGTCTGCGACCGCTCGCTGCTGACGCCGGGCCGCGGCGTCGCCGCCCTCCTCCCGGACGGCCGGCAGGTCGCACTGTTCGTGGACCGGGCGGGGCGTACGTACGCGATCGACAACCGCGATCCGTTCACCGGCGCATACGTGCTCTCGCGCGGGCTGGTCGGTTCGGACGGCGGGCAGCCGTTCGTCGCCTCCCCGCTCCTGAAGCAGCGCTTCGACCTGGCGACGGGCGCCTGCCTGGACGACGACGAGGTGTCGGTGCCGGTCTTCGAGGTCCGCGCGGACTGATCCCGGCCCGTTCACCGCGTGTTGCCGCTCCGTCAACTGCGCACCCCTAGTGTCCTGACGTTCGACCCGCCGGGCCGACCGGACCGGCGGGCCCTCACGTCACCCGTGGAGTGATCGTGGAACGTCGGACCTTCTTGCGCACAGCGGTTGTCGGCGGCTCGGCTGCGGCCTTCGGCGGCACCCTGTGGCGGGGTGCCGCCTTCGCCGGCCCCGCCCAGCCGGCCACCGGCCCGTACGGCGCGCTGCAGGCCGCCAACGGCAACGGCATCCTGCTGCCGAGCGGCTTCACCAGCAGAATCGTCGCCCGCTCGGGGCAGACCGTCCCCGGCACCTCGTACGCCTGGCACAGCGCGCCCGACGGCGGCGCCACGTTCGCCGACGGCAGCGGCTGGATCTACGTGTCCAACGCCGAGGTCTCCTCGGGGAGCGGCGGCGGGGCGAGCGCGGTGCGCTTCAACTCCTCCGGAACCGTCACCTCCGCCTCGCGGATCCTGTCCGGTACCAACAACAACTGCGCGGGTGGCCGCACCCCGTGGAACACCTGGCTGTCCTGCGAGGAGGTCAGCCGCGGATTCGTCTACGAGACGGACCCCTGGGGTGTGAACGCGGCCGTGCAGCGTCCCGCGCTGGGCCGCTTCAAGCACGAGGCCGCGGCGGCCGACCCGGACCACGGGTACGTCTACCTCACCGAGGACGAGACGGACGGGCGCTTCTACCGCTTCCGCCCCACCACCTGGGGCAACCTGTCCTCCGGCACCCTGCAGGTCCTGGTGGCCGGCACCGGCACCTCCGGCCCGGTGACCTGGGCGACGGTCCCCGACCCGGACGGCTCGCCCACCCTGACCCGCTACCAGGTCTCCGGCGCCAAGGTCTTCAACGGCGGCGAGGGCTGCTTCTACGCGGCGGGCACCTGCTGGTTCACCACGAAGGGCGACAACCGGGTGTGGGCGTACGACGCGAACGCGTCCAGCATCTCGCTCGCCTACGACGACTCGCTGGTCACCGGCGGCGCCGCCCCGCTGACAGGCGTGGACAACGTCACCCGGTCCGCGTCGGGTGACCTGTACGTCGCCGAGGACGGCGGGAACATGGAGATCTGCCTGATCACCCCGGCCGACACCGTCGCCCCGTTCCTGCGGATCAGCGGCCAGTCCGGCTCGGAGATCACCGGCCCGGCGTTCTCCCCGGACGGCACACGGCTCTACTTCTCCTCGCAGCGCGGGACGAGCGGCAGCTCGTCCGGCGGCATCACATACGAGGTCACGGGGCCGTTCCGCAGCTGAACGGGGCCCTTCCGTGCGGTGCCGCCACCGGCGCCGCACGGCTTGCGCCTCCCGCCATCAGGCGGGCTGGCCGCCGGCCTCGACGGCCGCCGGGTCCATCCAGACGACCTCCCAGATGTGGTGGTCCGGGTCCTGGAAGGAGCGGCCGTACATGAAGCCGAGGTCCTGGGTGTCGTTGGCCGGCGATCCGCCGGAGGCGAGCGCCGTGTCCGCCAGCTCGTCCACCTTCTCCCGGCTGTCGGCGCTCAGCGCCAGGATCACCTCGGTGTGCGTCGAGGCGTCCGCGATCTCCTTCTTGGTGAAGTCCTTGAAGCGCGGCTCCTCCAGGAGCATGGCGAAGATCGTGTCGCTGATGACGAGACAGGCGGTGTGCTCGTCGCTGAACTGCGGATTGAAGGAGTAACCCAGCTTGCCGAAGAAACCCTTGGTCGTCTCCAGGTCCTTGACCGGCAGGTTCACGAAGATCATCTGAGGCATGGGCGTCCCGCTCTCTCGATGGTGTCCCGGGTGCGTTTCTCGAACGCGTGATGACTGGTAGACGCCGGGCCCGCCGGGAACTCATCGGCGCCGGACAGAAAATCCTTCCCTCGCGGCGCCGGACAGAAAACCTTCCCCGGCGGACCGGGGGCTCAGGGGCCCGGAGGCTCAGGGGACCGGAGGCTCAGGGGCCCGAAGGCTCAGGGGCCCGAAGGCTCAGGGGCCCGAAGGCTCAGGGGCCCGAAGGCTCAGGGGCCCGAAGGCTCAGGGGCCCGAAGGCTCAGGACACGGCGAGCGGCGCACCGCCCCGCAACAGCGAGCCGCCCAGCGGGGTGAGCGTGTGCAGGACCGAGCTGCCGTGGCGCAGGGTGTGCACCAGGCCCGCCTCGCGCAGCACACAGGCGTGCTGGCTGGCCGAGGCGAGGGACACCCCGGCCCGGCGGGCGAGCTCGCTGGTGGTGCAGCCGTCGCCTATGACCTTCAGGACGGTCGACCGGGTGTTCCCGAGCAGCCGGCCGAGCCAGGGGCCGGGTGCGGCGAAGGCCGGGGCGGCGGCGTGGGTGACCGGGTAGACGAGCACCGGCGGGAGCAGCGGGTCGCGGTAGACCACCGGGGTGCCCCGGCAGAAGAACGACGGCTGGAGGAGCAGGCCGCGGCCGTCCAGGTGGAGTTCGCGGTCGACCGGGTAGTCCGCCTCCAGCACGGGTGCCCGCCAGCGGATGACCGGCGGGAGCGAGGCCAGCAGCTCGTCGGCGCCGCCGTCCAGGAGTGCGCGGCCGCGGAGGGCGCGGTCGGCCTCGACGCTGGCCTGGATGTGCGGCCAGTACGGCTCGACGGCGGCCCGGTGGTAGGCGCGCAGGGCCCCGATGAGCCGGCCCAGGGGCTCGGCGCGCCCTTCGCCCAGCGTCTCCAGCGCCACGGGCCGGGCCGCCCGCCGGGCCGCACCACGGCCGCCGGCCACTGCCTGCGCGCCCAGCACCGCCAGTTCGGCCTGCAGGCGCTCGGGCGGGGTGTCGCGCAGGGCTTCCATTCCGGTGGTGAAGTCCATCGGTTCGGCGGCTTCCTGAGAAGGCGTCAGAAAGTCCGGGAAATAGCCGCGCGGTGGAACCACGGCGGACAACAGGCGTACTTCACCATTCAACCGCGCTCGCGCCTCGGAGCGCCATTTCCCGAACACCATGGAAGCCCGCCGGTCTCTCAGCCGGTGAAAGCTGAGAATGGTCTCCCATAACGCGTCCGGCCCGGTGGCCATCCGCACCTTGGAAAGGTCCCATCCGGAGACATGGATACGCAGCACCGAACCCCCACCCCTTGCACCTGCAATTGCCCCCGCGTCAGAGTATGCGAAGGGTAACTAGACGTCACCACGGGGTTTCGGCCAGAGGTGAAACGTCTCGCCCCGAACCACCGTCACCCGAAAGGCTGTACGACGTCGGGTGCGATTCCGGAGCCACCGGAAGAGCGAGTGAAGGCCGTGGGGGGTTTTGCTCGTTCGGCGGCGGTTGGTGACGGTGCGGCTCCGCGCTCGACGGGGGTAAGCCGGGTGCGGTCCATGGGTGGGGATCCATGGACCGCACCCCGGTCCGCTCCCGCCCATCTCTTTGCGCATTGAACGAAGCAATGAAGTACCGGGGAGCCCCAGGGAGTACCGGGTATTGCAGAAAGCGCTCACATTCCGTGTCAGGTCCGGGAGCAGTGCCACTCCCGGACGCCGGCCCGCGCACATGACAAGGCGGCGACACCCCCGCACAGGGTGCCGCCGCCTTCGGGAATTCCGCGGCCGCCGGCGGACCGATGAGGGTCGTCCGGTCCTGCGACAGCCCGCGGAATCAGTGGTTCTGCCGCGTCAGCGGCTGTCGCTGCCCCGCGACTCCGCAGCCGCCCGGCCCGCTTCCAGACGGGCCACCGGAATGCGGAACGGTGAGCAGGAGACGTAGTCCAGGCCCACCTCGTGGAAGAAGTGCACCGACTCCGGGTCGCCGCCGTGCTCGCCGCAGACGCCGAGCTTCAGGTCGGGACGGGTGGCCTTGCCGGCCGCGACCGCGCTGCGTACCAGCGCCCCCACGCCGTCCTTGTCGATCGTCTCGAACGGCGACACCCCGAAGATGCCCTTCTCCAGGTACGCGGTGAAGAACGAGGCCTCCACGTCGTCACGGGAGAAGCCCCACACCGTCTGGGTCAGGTCGTTGGTGCCGAAGGAGAAGAACTCCGCCGCCTCGGCGATCTGACCGGCGGTCAGCGCGGCGCGCGGCAGCTCGATCATCGTGCCGATCTTCAGCTTGAGGTTGGCGCCCGTGGCGGCCTGGACCTCGGCGATGACCTGGTCGGCCTCCTCGCGGACGATCTCCAGCTCCTGGACCGTACCGACGAGCGGAATCATGATCTCCGCACGCGGGTCGCCCTTGGCGTTCTTGCGCTCGGCGGCCGCCTCGGCGATCGCCCGCACCTGCATGGCGAACAGACCGGGGATGACCAGGCCGAGCCGGACCCCTCGCAGACCGAGCATCGGGTTCTGCTCGTGCAGCTTGTGCACGGCCTGCAGCAGTCGCAGATCGTTCTCGTTGGCGTCCTTGCGGGACTCCGCGAGCGCCACCCGGACCGAGAGCTCGGTGATGTCGGGCAGGAACTCGTGCAGCGGCGGATCCAGCAGCCGTACGGTGACGGGCAGTCCGTCCATCGCCTCGAACAGCTCGATGAAGTCGGCCTTCTGGAGCGGAAGGAGCTCCTCCAGGGCCGTCTCGCGCTCCTGGTCGGTGTCGGCCAGGATCAGCTTCTCGACCATCTCGCGGCGCTCACCGAGGAACATGTGCTCGGTGCGGCACAGCCCGATGCCCTGGGCGCCGAACCGGCGGGCCCGCAGGGCGTCCTCGGCGTTGTCCGCGTTGGCCCGCACCCGCAGCCGGCGCACCCGGTCCGCGTACGCCATGATCCGGTGCACGGCGGCGACCAGCTCGTCGGCGTCGTCGGCGCCCGCGTGCATCCGGCCCTCGAAGTACTCGACGACCGGAGACGGTACGACGGGTACCTCACCGAGGTACACCTTGCCGGTCGAGCCGTCGATGGAGACGACGTCGCCCTCCTCGATGACCCGGCCGCCCACCGTCATCCGGCGGCGCTTGGTGTCGACCTCCAGGTCCTCCGCGCCGCAGACACAGGTCTTGCCCATGCCGCGTGCGACGACGGCCGCGTGCGAGGTCTTGCCGCCGCGCGAGGTCAGGATGCCCTCGGCGGCGATCATGCCGTCGAGGTCGTCCGGGTTGGTCTCACGGCGGATGAGGATGACCTTCTCGCCGGAGCGGGACCACTTGACCGCGGTGTACGAGTCGAAGACGGCCTTGCCGACCGCGGCGCCCGGCGACGCGGCGATGCCGCGGCCCAGCCGCTCGGTCTTCGCTTCGTCGTCGAAGCGCGGGAACATCAGCTGCGCGAGCTGCGCGCCGTTGACGCGCTGCAGGGCCTCGGCCTCGTCGATGAGCCCCTGGTCGACGAGCTGGGTGGCGATCCGGAAGGCGGCACCGGCGGTGCGCTTGCCGACGCGGGTCTGGAGCATCCACAACTGGCCGCGCTCGATGGTGAACTCGATGTCGCAGAGGTCCTTGTAGTGGGTCTCCAGCGTCTCCATGATCTGCATCAGCTGGTCGTACGACTTCTTGTCGATGGACTCCAGCTCGGCGAGCGGGACCGTGTTGCGGATGCCCGCGACGACGTCCTCGCCCTGCGCGTTCTGCAGGTAGTCGCCGTACACGCCCTGGTGGCCGCTGGCGGGGTCGCGGGTGAAGGCGACGCCCGTACCGGAGTCGGGGCCGAGGTTGCCGAAGACCATGGAGCAGACGTTGACCGCGGTGCCGAGGTCGCCGGGGATGCGCTCCTGGCGGCGGTAGAGCTTGGCCCGGTCGGTGTTCCACGAGTCGAAGACGGCTTTTATGGCGAGGTCCATCTGCTCGCGCGGGTCCTGCGGGAAGTCGCGTCCGGCGTCCCGCGTGACGATCTTCTTGAACTGCTTGACCAGCTTCTTCAGGTCGCCCGCGTCGAGGTCCACGTCGACGGTGACGCCCTTGGCCTCCTTCGCGGCCTCCAGCGCCTCCTCGAACAGGTCGCCCTCGACGCCGAGGACGGTCTTGCCGAACATCTGGATCAGGCGGCGGTAGGAGTCCCACGCGAACCGCTCGTCGCCGGACTGGGCGACGAGACCGACGACGGAGGCGTCGGAGAGGCCGATGTTGAGGACCGTGTCCATCATGCCGGGCATCGAGAACTTGGCGCCGGAGCGGACGGAGACCAGCAGTGGGTCGTCGGCCTGGCCGAGCTTCTTGCCCATCCGGGCCTCAAGGGCGTCGAGGTGCGCACTCACCTCGTCACGCAGCGCGGCCGGCTCGTCGCCGCTGTCCAGGTAGACCTTGCACGCCTCGGTGGTGATGGTGAAACCCGGAGGGACGGGAAGCCCGAGGTTGGTCATCTCGGCGAGGTTGGCACCCTTCCCGCCGAGAAGGTCCTTCAGTTCCTTGTTGCCCTCGGTGAAGTCGTAGACGAACTTCTGAAGGTCTTCGTTTTCCGACACGGGTCTCGACTCCTCGACGACGCGGTGGCTGCCCTGACGGCGAGGAACATACCCAGATCGAAGGTGTCTGGGTACGTCCACTTGCCCGTCATGCGACCTCAACCACCCGTCCGCCAGCAGATCGAAAGTGACCCCACAGGTGAACCGATCACGGGCACGCGTTCAAGCCTTGTACGCATAACCACGGAGAGCACGGACGAGTCGCGCATTCGACCACAGCGAGTAGCCGGGGCGGCGATCGATCAAAGTGAAGGCACCTGGCACCCAGTGCCATCATTTGAGAAGTGCAGCCTGCCCATTTGCGCTCATCTGAGCGATGATAGTCTCAAGGTGGCGAGAATCACGCCGCGACGGCCGCTCAGATGTCATCATCCGGACGCCTCCCAGGTGGCTCCTGGTGGCCCGACGCTCACAAAGGGGCAGTTATTCGCGTCGCGCGGAGGCGCGGAGCATCGCTTCCCGGCCCGGCAGGCCGATTCTCGCCGAATTTGGCGCTCAGATGAGCATCGCCACCCGGAGGGCACCGGGTGCCCTCCGGGCAACGGGCTGTCAGCCGCCCGACGTGTCCAGTTCCGCGTCCGCGCTGACGCCCGCGCAGTCGTACGGGTCCTTCAGCCAGCCGTCCGGGAGCACCACCCGGTTGTTGCCGGAGGTGCGCCCGCGCGGGCCGTCGGCGCCGTCCGGCCACGGCTGGTCCAGCTCCAGTTCGTGCAGCTGGGAGCCGAGCTCCTCCAGCGACGAGGTGATCGCCAGCTTCTTGCGCATCTCGGAGCCGACCGCGAAGCCCTTCAGGTACCAGGCCACGTGCTTACGGAAGTCGATCACGCCACGGGTCTCGTCACCGATCCACTCCCCCAGCAGCGTCGCGTGCCGCAGCATGACGTCCGCCACGGTGCGCAGGTTGGGTGCCTGCCTCGTCTCCGTACCCTCGAACGCGCTCACCAGGTCGCCGAAGAGCCAGGGGCGGCCCAGGCAGCCGCGGCCCACGACCACGCCGTCGCAGCCGGTCTCGCGCATCATCCGCAGGGCGTCGTCCGCGCACCAGATGTCGCCGTTGCCGAGGACGGGGATCTCCGGGACGTGCTCCTTGAGCCGGGCGATGGCGTCCCAGTCGGCGGTGCCGCCGTAGTGCTGGGCGGCCGTCCTGCCGTGCAGGGCAACGGCCGTCACGCCCTCCTCGACGGCGATCCGGCCGGCGTCGAGGAAGGTGATGTGGTCGTCGTCGATGCCCTTGCGCATCTTGATGGTGACGGGCAGCTCGCCCGCGTTGGAGACGGCCTGCTTGAGGATCGCGCGCAGCAGCGGCCTCTTGTACGGGAGCGCCGAGCCGCCGCCCTTGCGGGTGACCTTGGGGACCGGGCAGCCGAAGTTCAGGTCGATGTGATCGGCTAGGTCCTCGTCCACGATCATGCGGACGGCCTTGCCGACCGTGACCGGGTCCACTCCGTAGAGCTGGATCGAGCGCGGGGTCTCGCTCGCGTCGAAGCGGATGAGCTGCATGGTCTTCTCGTTGCGCTCGACCAGGGCCCGCGTCGTGATCATCTCGCTGACGAACAACCCCTTGCCGCCCGAGAACTCCCGGCACAGGGTGCGGAAGGGCGCGTTGGTGATGCCGGCCATGGGGGCCAGGACCACCGGCGGCTGCACGGTGTGCGGGCCGATGCGGAGCAGCTGGGGCGAGGCGGCGAGCGTGGTCATTCCCCCATTGTCGCGTACGCCGGGAACTGCTCCGGCGGGTTCGGGCAGCCGGGTGGCGCGGGCCCGTTGTCGGACCGCACGCGTAGCGTGAGCGGCGACCGATACAGCGAGCGCCGTACAGCGAACGAAGGACACGATGACCATGAACTCCACCCGCCGCTTAGGCAGGACCGCCTCCGCAACCCCCACCCGCCGCACCCTGCTCTCACTGGGCACCGCGGGCGCGGCCGGCGCGCTGCTCGTCTCAGCCGCGGGCTCCTCCCGGGCCGCCGCGCGGCCGGCGGGGGCCGGGTCCGCGACCGCCCGGCTGCGTGAGCTGGAGCGTGTCCACGGCGCCCGGGTCGGTGCGTTCGCGTACAACCTGGCCACCGGGGCCGCCGTCCGCCACCGGGCCGATGAGCGATTCCCCATGCTCTCCACGTTCAAGACGCTCGCCGCCGCGGCCGTGCTGAGGGACCTGGACCGGGACGGCGAGGTGCTGGGCCGGCTCGTGCGCTACACGAAGGAGGACTGCGTCTCCGATTCCCTGGTCACCGACACCCCGGAATGCATCGCGAGCGGGCTGACCATCGCCCAGCTCTGCGACGCGGCGATCTGCGACAGCGACAACACCGCGGCCAACCTGCTGCTGCGCGAGCTCGGCGGCCCGCGTGCGGTCACCCGCTTCAGCCGCTCGATCGGCGATCCGGTGACCCGACTCGACCGCTGGGAGCCCGAGCTCAATTCGGCCGAGCCCGGGCGGCGCACGGACACCACCACGCCGGCGGCCGTCGCGCACGACTACGCCCGGCTCGTGCTCGGGGACGTACTGGAACCCCACGACCGCGAGCGGCTGACCGGCTGGCTGCTGAACTGCCGGACCAGCGGCACCCGTTTCCGGGCCGGGCTGCCGCCGGAGTGGACCGTCGCGGACAAGACCGGCGGCGGCTCGTACGGCAGTTGCAACGACGTGGGCATCGCCTGGACACCGGACGGGGCCCCCGTGGTGCTGGCGGTGCTGACGACCAAGCCGGAGGGGGACGCGGGGGCGGCCGGGGACCATCCACTGGTGGCCGGCGTCGCCCGGGTCCTGGCAGCGGAAGTCGTTAGTTAGGCGTACTATCCATGGATGTCTGAGCTCAGCCACCGGCGACGGATGCTCGTACTGGCGATCTGCTGCATGAGCCTCCTGCTCGTCAGCCTCGACGTCACCGTCCTCAACGTCGCTCTGCCCGCCATGCGCCAGGACCTGGACGCGAGCGTCGCAGGGATGCAATGGACGATCGACGCGTACACGCTCGTCCTTGCCTCCCTGCTGATGCTCGCGGGGTCCACCGCCGACCGGATCGGCCGGCGCAAGGTCTTCATGGCCGGCCTCGTCCTGTTCGCCCTGGGTTCGGCGCTCTGCTCGCTGGCACCCAGCCTGGAGATGCTCATCGCGTTCCGGATGGTGCAGGCCGTCGGTGGCTCCATGCTCAACCCGGTGGCGATGTCGATCATCACCAACACCTTCACCGACCCCCGCGAGCGCGCCCGCGCGATCGGTGTGTGGGGCGGGATCGTCGGCGTCTCGATGGCTGCGGGACCGGTGGTCGGCGGCGCCCTGGTCGACTCGGTCGGCTGGCGGTCGATCTTCTGGATCAACCTGCCGGTCGGCATCGCCGCCCTGCTGCTGACCTGGCGGTACGTCCCCGAGTCCCGCGCCCCGAAGGCCCGCCGCCCGGACCCCGTCGGCCAGCTGCTGGTCGTCGCGCTGCTGGGCTCGCTGACGTACGCGATCATCGAAGCGCCGCAGAAGGGCTGGACCTCGGCGGAGATCCTGCTCCTCGCCGCGCTCGCGGCGGCCTCGCTCATCGGCTTGCTGGTGTACGAGCCCCGGCGCACCGACCCGCTGATCGATCTGCGGTTCTTCCGCAGCGTCCCCTTCAGTGGGGCCACCGTCATCGCGGTCAGTGCCTTCGCCGCTCTCGGCGGCTTCCTCTTCGTCAACACGCTCTATCTGCAGGACGTGCGGGGCCTGAGCGCACTCACCGCCGGTCTCTACATGCTGCCGATGGCGGTGGTGGTCTGTGTGCTGTCACCCCTGTCGGGCCGGCTGGTCGCCAGTCGCGGGCCACGCATCCCGCTGCTGGTCGCGGGCGTCGCGATAGCGGTGAGCGGGCTGATGTTCGCGGCGTTCGACGCGGAGACCGGCACCGCGTCGATGTTCACCGCGTACGTGCTGTTCGGCCTGGGCTTCGGCGCGGTGAACGCGCCCATCACCAACACCGCCGTCTCCGGGATGCCGCGCTCCCAGGCGGGCGTGGCCGCTGCGGTCGCCTCCACCAGTCGCCAGATCGGGCAGACGCTGGGCGTCGCCGTGATCGGGGCGGTCCTCGCGGCGGGGGTGGCCGGTTCCTCGCACGACAGCGGATCGGCGGGCGACTTCGTCGCGGCGAGCAGGGCCGCCTGGTGGATCATCACCGGCTGCGGTGTGTGCGTCCTGCTGGTCGGCGCGGTGAGCAGCGGACGCTGGGCCCGGGGCACCGCCCGGCGGACCGCGGAAGGGCTGGAGGAGCCCGCGGCCGCGGCCGCGGCCGGTGCGCCGGCGGGTCAGTCCTCGTCGGCGAGCACCAGGGCCTGAAGCCGCTCCAGCCGCTCGCGGGTCTCCTCGTCGCGCGGGGCGTAGGTGACGAGCCTCGGTCCGGACGACGGGCCCAGCCAGAGGTCGGTGGTCTCCAGCCGCAGCAGCCCCACGTAGGCGTTGCGGAAGATCTTGGACCGGGCGCCGGGACCGAGGACCTCGTGTCGGGCCCAGGCCTCCCGGAACTCCGGTGATGCCGCCTCCAGCCGCTTGAGCAGGGCCTTCCAGGAGGGCTCGGCAAGGTGTCCGGCCATCGACGCACGGAACTTCGCGGTCATGAGACGCGTCACCGCCGACACGTCCATGACGGAGGTCCGCCATTCCTCGTTCGTGAAGGCGAGCAGCATGACGTTGCGGTCCTCGATGGCGACGGCGTCCATGTCACAGAGCATCCGGCCGTAGGTGCGGTTGTGGGCGAGGATGTCGTACCGGCTGTTCTGCACGCAGGCGGGGATCGGCTCCAGCTGTCGCAGCAGGGAGCGCAGCGCCGGGGTGATGCTCGGGCACTCCGTGCCGGGCGCCGGGTCGATGGCCCCCGCGAGGGAGAACAGATGGGTGCGCTCGCTGCGGTCCAGCAGCAGTGCGCGGGCGAGCGCGTCGAGGACCTGGGGCGAGACCTGGATGTCGCGGGCCTGTTCGAGCCAGGTGTACCAGGTGACGCCGACGGCGGAGATCTGGGCGACCTCCTCGCGGCGCAGCCCCGGGGTGCGCCTGCGGCGGCCGCGGACCAGCCCCACCTGCTCGGGGGTGATGCGCTCACGTCGGCTGCGCAGGAAGTCCGCGAGCTCGTGGCGCCGGATCTCGGTCCCGGACGCGTCCGGGACACCGGCCGCCGGATTCTGCGGTGCTTCCGGGTCCCTCCGTGCTGCCGTCACCATCGTCGTCATTCCTCCAGCATGCGGGACCGGCCGAAGCCATGGCAGGTGCTTTTGGTACCAGGATAAAGACACTCTGGTACCAGGCTCCGGGAAGAGCGATCGTCGGTGTCGTGAGTGAATCCTCTGTACGGCCGAAGACATACGCCACCGCCGCCCCCGTGGTGCGGCACGACCACCCCGCCCCGGTGCTCGGCGCGTTGGGGCTGTTCACCGTGCTGCTGGGTGCGGCCCTTCCTCTGATCGACTTCTTCATCGTCAACGTCGCCCTGCCCACCATCGACCACGACCTCGCCGCGGGTCCCGCGCTGCTGGAACTGGTCGTCGCGGGTTACGGGCTCTCGTACGCCGTCCTGCTCGTCCTCGGCGGCCGGCTCGGCGACATGGCCGGCCGGCGCCGGCTCTTCCTGCTGGGCATGGCCGCGTTCGGGCTCACCTCACTGGCCTGCGGACTGGCGCCGGACGCCTGGACGCTGGTCGGGGCGCGGGTGGCCCAGGGCGCCGCGGCGGCGCTGATGCTGCCGCAGGTGCTCGCCACCATCCAGGCGGCCACCTCGGGCCACCGGCGGGCCCGGGCGATGAGCCTGTACGGGGCCACGGCCGGACTCTCCATGGTCGCGGGCCAGATCCTGGGCGGGGTGCTCGTCGCCGCCGCGCCGCTGTCGTCGGTGTTCGGCGAGAGCGCGGGCTGGCGCTCGGTGTTCCTGGTCAACGTTCCGGTGGCGGCCGTCGGGCTGATCCTGGCGGCCCGCGCGGTCCCGGAGACGCGGTCGGAGCGCCCGGCGCCCATCGACGTACCGGGCACGCTGCTGCTCGCCGTGTCCCTGGTGACGCTGCTGGCCCCGCTCACCGAGGGGCGGGCGGCGGGCTGGCCACTGTGGACCTGGGTGTCGCTGGCACTGTTCCCGTTCGCTGCGGTCGCCTTCTACCGGGTGGAGCGGCGGGCGGACCGGCGGGGGCTGGTCCCGCTGGTCCCGCCGAGTCTGCTGCGGCTCGACTCACTGCGGCGCGGACTGGCGCTGGTGGTGCCGTTCTCGATCGGCTTCGGCGGCTTCATGTTCGTCATCGCCGTCGCACTCCAGCAGGGGCTGAGGCTGGGCCCGGCGGAGTCCGGCCTTTCGATGGCCCCGATGGCGGTGGCCTTCTTCGCGGCCTCGCTGGCCGGTCCGCGGCTGGTACGGCGCTACGGCAGCCGCGTGGTGACGGCCGGCGGGCTGATCCAGGCGGCCGGCGTCGTCGTGCTCGCCCTCACGGTGTGGCGCGACTGGTCGGGCCTGGGGCTGCTCGGCCTGATGCCGGGGCTGGCCATCGCCGGCTTCGGCCAGGGCCTCCAACTGCCCGTCCTGTTCCGCATCGTCCTGTCTGACGTGCCGCCGGAGCGGGCCGGGGTGGGCGGCGGCGTCATGACGACGACCCAGCAGGCGGCGCTGGCGCTGGGCGTGGCGACGCTCGGTTCGCTGTTCCTGGCACTGGCACCGGGCTCGGGCATGCGGGACGCGCTGATCGTGACGCTGCTGGTCCAGCTGGCCGCGGTCGCCCTGACGGCACTGCTGAGCCTGCGGCTGCCTCGCACCGTGGCATGAGAGCGGGGCGCCGGTACGACCGTGGGGGGGGGGCGCCCCCCGGGGGGGGGGGGCCCCCGGGGGGGGGGGGGGGGGGGGGCGCCCCCCCCCGGGGGCGCCCGGGGCGGGGGGGGGGGGGGGGGGGGCGGCCGGCGGGTGGGGGGCCCCGGGGGCCCGCCCACCTGCCGCCCCACCAAACACCCCCCGCCGGGGGGCCCGTACCCCGTGGGGGGGCCCGGCCCCACGGTCGTACGGGTGGTGCGAACTGCCCTCCGCGAGTTCTCCGCGAGGAGGCGTCAGCTCTGGGCGGGCGCGTCCTGCTCCGGGGCATCCTGCCCGGCCGGTGCGGCGGCCGCGGCGTCCGACGGCTCGGCCTCGGTTCCGGTGGCGCGCTCGCGCATCTTGCGCAGCAGCTCCGCCTTCTGCTCGGCCGCCGACTTCAGGTCGGCGTTGCGCTCGGGGCCGACGCCCTGCTGCTCGGCGCGGGACATCTTCTTGCGCTGTCCGCCGACGCCGAGAAGGTTGTTACGGCTCTTGGCCACGGGGTTCTCCCATTCGTGGTGAAAGTGAGGTCTGAGAAGACCCTGGATCGGTCCGGTGGGCGGCGGGTGGTCGGACCCGCCGCACTCTCACTCGTAGATCTGGAAGAACGAATACATGCGGCAAAGGTACCCGCTCCACGCGGCCCCCAGCACCGGATTTTCGGCCTCCCGAACTCACCCGGACCCACCTGAGCCGCCCCTGACTCACTCTCTCGAGGGAACATGGAATGACAGATATTGAAATCTGTCATCGCGCATGCCATGGTTGATATACGGCATGGCGTGGCGTCGGTACCCCTCGACATCCCGCACCGTCTTCCGAGCTGTTCCACCACGCCTCCTAGCTACTGCTCCGCCGCGCCCACCACCGCACGTCCACCACCCCACGCCCACTCGACGCACGCCCACCACCGCACGTCCACCCGACGCGCCCGCCCACCGGGAGTTCCGATGACCGCCCTCACCACCCGCACCCTCGGCTCCACCGGCCCGCTGGTCTCCGCACTCGGCCTCGGCTGCATGGGCATGTCCGCCCTGTACGGCGAGACCGACCGCACCGAATCGATCGCCACCATCCACGCCGCGCTCGACGCCGGCATCACGCTGTTGGACACCGGCGACTTCTACGGCATGGGCCACAACGAGCTGCTGATCAACGAGGCCCTGCGCACCGCCCCCGCCGCCGCCCGCGAACAGGCGCTGACCAGCGTCAAGTTCGGCGCCCTGCGGACCGTGGAGGGCGGCTTCACCGGTTACGACGGCCGACCGGCAGCCGTCAAGAACTTCGCGGCGTACTCGCTGCAGCGGCTGGGCACGGACCACATCGACATCTACCGGATCGCCCGCGTGGACCCCGACGTCCCGATCGAGGAGACGGTCGGCGCCATCGCGGAGCTCGTCCAGGCCGGCCATGTCCGTCACATCGGGCTCTCCGAAGTCGGGGCGGACACGATCCGGCGGGCAGCGGCCGTGGCCCCGGTTTCGGACCTGCAGATCGAGTACTCGCTGATCTCCCGCTCCATCGAGGCGGAGATCCTGCCCGCCTGTCGCGAGCTGGGCATCGGCGTAACGGCCTACGGGGTGCTCTCACGGGGCCTGATCAGTGGCCACTTCACCCGCGACCGCGAGCTGGCCCCCGGCGACTTCCGGTCCATGAGCCCCCGCTTCCAGGACGAGAACCTCCAGCACAACCTCGATCTGGTCGACGCGCTGCGCAAGATCGCCGAGCAGAAGAGCGTCACCGTCGCGCAGACGGCCATCGCCTGGGTCCTCGCCCAGGGCTCGGACATCGTGCCGTTGGTGGGCGCCCGTCGCCGCGACCGGCTCACCGAGGCTCTCGGCTCGCTGGACGTGCGGCTGGACGCGGCCGACCTCGCCGCGATCGCGGAGGCCGTCCCGGCGGGCGCGGCCGCAGGCGCCCGCTACCCGGACAGCCAGATGGCCCACCTGGACAGCGAGCGCTGACCTCCGGGTACGGTCAGCGGGGTGCGGCCCACCCAGCTTCCACCCCCTCCCCCGCACGACGCCCCGAAAGGCAGCACACCATGACGCCGCCGTCCGACCCGTTGACTCCCGAGCGCATCCTCGAAGCCACCGAGGACGTGCTGCGTCGATACGGGCCCGCGAAGGCGACCGTGGTCGATGTGGCCCGGGTGCTCGGCGTCAGCCACGGCAGCGTCTACCGCCACTTCCGCACCAAGGCCGCCCTGCGCGAGGCCGTGACCGGACGCTGGTTGACGCGTACGGAGCTGGCGCTGACCGAGATCCTGCACGCATCCGCCCAGCCGGCTCCGGCGAAGCTGCGGGAGTGGCTGGAGACACTGTTCGAGGCCAAGCGGCACAAGGCGGGCGACGATCCCGAACTGTTCGCCACGTATGAGGTGCTGATAGGCGAGAGCAGCGTCGTCGAGGACCACATCCGCGAACTGGTCGGCCAGTTGCGGGAGATCATCGAAGAGGGGGTGCAGGAGGGGCAGTTCGCCGCGGCGGATCCCGCGGCCGCCGCCCAGGCCGTCTTCGACGCGACGGCACGCTTCCACGACCCGGCGTACGCGGCGGAGTGGCAGAAGCCCACCATCGCCGCCGAGTTCACCGCCGTCTCGGACCTCCTGCTGCGCGGCCTGCGCGCCTGAGGGGGCCGGCCGCGGTGCGGTTCCGGCGGACCGGCTCCCCCTGCGCAGGGGCGGGCCGACTCCCCGCCCCTACGTCGCCGTCGGATCGACCGTCGCCTGGTGGGCCTCGGCGAGGTGTTCCTCCGCCTTGAGCCAGGGCAGGAACTGCACCGCCCTGCGCCAGTCGCAGGTGTCGCAGCTCAGCTGCCGCTGAACCCCCGACTTCCGCACGTGAACGACGTGTTCACGGCCGTGCTGGTCCCATCTGCTGACCTTGCTCGTGGTCATGGACGGCATCCGAGCCTCCTGAGGGCGAGTCTGCCCAGTCTGCACGAAGCCCCCGGTTCCGTACGGGGAACCGGGGGCTTCGTCCAGCGGGTGCTGGCGGTCCAACGGGTGCGACGTGTCAGCAGCCGAGCAGACGGGCGCCGAGGTACGCCTGGATCTGGTCCAGCGAGACGCGCTCCTGCTTCATGGTGTCGCGCTCGCGCACGGTCACCGCGTTGTCGTCCAGGGTGTCGAAGTCGACGGTGACGCAGAACGGGGTGCCGATCTCGTCCTGGCGACGGTAGCGGCGGCCGATGGCGCCGGCGTCGTCGAACTCGATGTTCCAGTTCTGCCGCAGGTCGGCCGCGAGGCCCTTGGCCTTCGGCGAGAGCTGCGGGTTGCGGGACAGCGGCAGGACCGCGACCTTGACCGGCGCCAGACGCGGGTCGAGGCGCATCACGGTGCGCTTCTCCATGACGCCCTTGGCGTTGGGCGCCTCGTCCTCGATGTAGGCGTCCAGGAGGAACGCCAGCATCGAACGGCCGACACCGGCCGCGGGTTCGATGACGTAGGGGGTCCAGCGCTCGCCGGCCTCCTGGTCGTAGAACTGCAGGTCGGTGCCGGAGGCCTTGGAGTGCGCCTTCAGGTCGTAGTCCGTGCGGTTGGCGACGCCCTCCAGCTCGCCCCACTCGCTGCCGCCGAAGCGGAAGCGGTACTCGATGTCAGCGGTGCGCTTGGAGTAGTGGGAGAGCTTCTCCGCCGGGTGCTCGAACCACCGCATGTTCTCCTCGCGCATGCCGAGGCCGGTGTACCAGTTCCAGCGCTGCTCCATCCAGTATTCCTGCCACTGCTCGTCCTCGCCCGGCTTGACGAAGAACTCCATCTCCATCTGCTCGAACTCGCGCGTGCGGAAGATGAAGTTGCCCGGAGTGATCTCGTTCCGGAAGGACTTGCCCATCTGCGCGATGCCGAACGGCGGCTTCTTGCGGGAAGTCTGCAGCACCTGGCCGAAGTTGGTGAAGATGCCCTGGGCGGTCTCGGGGCGCAGGTAGGCGACCGAGCCGGAGTCCTGGGTCGGGCCGAGGTGCGTGGAGAGCAGGCCGGAGAACGCCTTGGGCTCGGTGAAGGTGCCCTTGTTGCCACAGTTGGGGCAGTTGAGGTCGGCGAGGCCGCCCACCGGCGGCTTGCCGTGCTTCTCCTCGTACGCCTCCTCCAGGTGGTCCGCGCGGTAGCGCTTGTGGCAGGAGGTGCACTCGGTGAGCGGGTCGGAGAACGTGGCGACGTGGCCGGAGGCCACCCACACCTCGGGGGCCAGGATGACCGACGAGTCGAGTCCGACCACGTCCTCGCGCGAGGTGACCATGTAGCGCCACCACTGGCGCTTGAGGTTCTCCTTGAGCTCGACACCCAGCGGCCCGTAGTCCCAGGCGGCCCGCTGGCCACCGTAGATCTCACTGCAGGGGTAGACGAAGCCACGGCGCTTGCTCAGGCTGACGATGGAGTCGATCTTGTCGGCGGCCACGGTGCTCTCTTCATTACGACGACGAAAGTGGACGGGGGTGACGCGAAGCGCCTCGGTGGGGGGGGTGGTGGTCGGGAGACGGGTGCGCGAAGTCCTCAGATTACCGGCGGGCACGCCCCTTCGATCAAATCGGTATCGGACCAGTCCGTCGAGCGGCCCGTCCCGGAGGCATCTCATCCGCCTTGTTGACAATCGTTTCCACTTTTGTTGAAAATGACTGTCATGAACGTACGCCGCCTCATACCCACGACCGCCGTCGCCGGAGCAGTCGTCCTCGGCCTCACCGCACTCTCCGCCTGCTCGACCTCCGACGCCGCCGACCGCGGGAGCGGTGACAAGCTGAACGTGGTGGCGTCCTTCTATCCGATGCAGTTCCTGGCCGAGCAGATCGGCGGGAACCACGTCTCCGTCTCCACGCTGACCAAGCCGGGCGTGGAACCGCACGACCTGGAGCTCAGCCCCCGGGAGGTCGGAGGCCTGAGCGACGCGGACTACATCCTCTACCTCAAGGGTCTCCAGCCCGCCGTCGACGACGCGATCAAGCTCTCCGAGTCCGAGCACACCGTCGACGCCGCGACCCTCACCACGCTGGAGGACCACGGCGCCGAGGTCGGAGGCGAGGAGCACGCCCACGAGCACGAGGGCGAGAAGGCCGGCGCCGACCCGCACATCTGGCTGGACCCGGTGAAGTACGCCCAGGTCGCCAAGGGCGTGGGCGCGTCCCTGGAGAAGACCGACCCCGACCACGCCGCGGACTACCGCAAGAACACCGACGCCCTGGTCACCAAGCTCGACGCGCTCAACACCGCGTACGAGAACGGGCTGAAGAACACCACGACGAAGACGTTCATCACCACCCACTCCGCCTTCGGGTACCTGGCCGAGCGCTACGGCCTCACCCAGGAGGGCATCGCCGGCATCGACCCCGAGGCCGAGCCCAGCCCCGCCCGGATCAGCGCCCTGCACTCGATCGCCCAGGAGAAGCAGGTCACCACCGTCTTCTTCGAGACGCTCGCCAGTGACAAGACGGCGAAGACCGTCGCCCGGGACACCGGCCTGAAGACCGACGTCCTGGACCCGCTGGAGGGAATTACCGGCAAGTCCCAGGGCGATGACTACATCGAGGTCATGGAGTCCAACCTCGCCGCCCTGCAGAAGGCGCTCGGCGCGAAGTGAGCGCCCCCGCAGACCCCGCACACCCCGCAGACCCGGTCGACCCGAACCGCTCAGCAGCACCGGAGGCGCTCATGCCCGAGCCCCAGAGCACCACACCCGACCCCGTGATCGTCGTACGCGACGCCGCGGCCACCCTCGGCGCGCGCCCCGTGCTGCGCGGCATCGACCTGACCGTGCGCCGCGGCGAGGTCGTCGCCCTGCTCGGCGCCAACGGTTCCGGCAAGTCGACCGCCGTACGTTCCGTCATCGGCCAGGTCCCGCTCACCGGCGGCACCGTCGAACTCTTCGGCACCCCGCTGCGCCGCTTCCGCGACTGGGCCCGGGTCGGTTACGTACCGCAGCGCACCACGGCGGCCGGTGGCGTGCCCGCCACGATCCGTGAGGTCGTCTCCTCCGGACGGCTCTCCCGCACGAAGCTGGGCCTGCCCCGCAAGGCCGACCGGGCCGCCGTCGACCGCGCCATCGCGCTCGTCGGCCTCTCCGACCGCGCCAAGGACTCGGTGGACGCCCTCTCCGGCGGCCAGCACCAGCGCGTGCTGATCGCCCGCGCGCTCGCCTCCGAACCCGAACTGCTGATCATGGACGAGCCGATGGCCGGCGTCGACCTGGCCAGCCAGGAGATCCTCGCCGAGACGCTGCGCGAGCAGGTCGCGGCCGGCACCACCGTGCTGCTCGTCCTGCACGAGCTCGGCCCGCTGGAGCCCCTGATCGACCGGGCGGTCGTGCTGCGCGACGGCTGCGTGATGCACGACGGACCGCCCCCGAAGGCCCTCGGGCAGCACGCCCTGCCCGGCCACGACCACGTACACCCCCACGCGGCCTCCGAGCCCGTCCGGACGGGACTGCTGAGCTGATCATGGAATTCCTCACCCCTCCCTTCATGCAGCGGGCCCTGATCGCCGCCGTGCTGGTCGGCGTCATCGCCCCCGCCGTCGGCATCTACCTGGTGCAGCGCCGGCAGGCCCTGATGGGCGACGGCATCGGCCACATCGCGATGACCGGCGTCGGCCTCGGCTTCCTGCTCTCCACCAGCCCGGTCTGGATGGCCACGGCCGTCGCCGTCGTCGGCGCGGTCACCATGGAACTGATCCGCTGGTACGGACGCACCCGCGGCGACATCGCCCTGGCGATGCTCTTCTACGGCGGCATGGCGGGCGGTGTCCTGCTGATCAACCTCTCCGACACCGGTTCCAACGCCAACCTCACCTCGTACCTCTTCGGCTCGCTGTCCACGGTCTCCTCCGAGGACATCACCGCGATCGCCCTGCTGGCCGCGTTCGTACTGCTGGTGACCGTGGGGCTGCGACGGCAGCTGTTCGCCGTCAGCCAGGACGAGGAGTTCGCCCGCGTCACCGGGCTGCCCGTGCGCGTACTGAACCTGCTGATCGCGGTCACCGCCGCGGTGACCGTCACCGTCGCGATGCGGGTCGTCGGGCTGCTGCTGGTCAGCGCCCTGATGGTGGTCCCGGTCGCCGCCGCGCAGCAGATCACGCGGTCGTTCAAGGTGACGTTCGTGCTCTCCGTCGTCACCGGGGTCGCGGTGACCCTGGCCGGCACCATCACGTCGTACTACCAGGACGTCCCGCCCGGCGCGACGATCGTGCTGCTGGCCATCGGGGTGTTCATCGCCCTGACGCTGCTCGCCACCCCGCTGGCCCGGATCCGTGCCCGCCGCCGCGAAACGGCGGACGAGCGGTGCACCCTGGAAGTACCGGCCACCCGTCGGGCCACGGACGACGCACCCGTAAGGTCGGCCTAACCCCGCCGCCGGTGCGGACTGGCACAATGGCCCGACATACGTACGGGCGACACGAGGAGGCTCCTGTGGCGACGGCGCCGATCAGTGGAACGAATGCCGCACCGGTACGCGGGCGGTCGACCCGGCAGCGGACAGCGGTGGCGGCGGCGCTCGACGAGGTGGACGAGTTCCGCAGCGCCCAGGAACTGCACGACGTACTCAAGCACCGCGGTGACTCGGTCGGGCTGACCACGGTCTACCGCACCCTGCAGTCCCTCGCGGACGCGGGCGAGGTCGACGTGCTGCGCACCACCGAGGGCGAGTCCGTCTACCGCCGGTGCTCGACCGGCGACCACCACCACCACCTGGTGTGCCGGATGTGCGGCAAGGCCGTCGAGGTCGAGGGCCCGGCGGTGGAGCAGTGGGCCGAGACCATCGCGGCGCAACACGGTTTCGTGAACGTGGCGCACACGGTCGAGGTCTTCGGTACGTGCGTGGAGTGCGCGAGCACCAAGGGGTGATGCCCCCGGCCCCCGCCCCTCGCCGGAGAGGCTGAGAGGCCGGGAGAGGCGAAAGAGCCGTGATCGTACCGGCAGCGGCTCAGGCCGTGGGTCCGGCCTTCTGCGCCGCCTCCACCGCACCGCCGAAGCGCCGGTCGCGCTGGGCGAACTCCAGACAGGCGCGCCACAGGTCGCGGCGGTCGAAGTCCGGCCACAGCACGTCCTGGAAGACCATCTCGGCGTACGCGCTCTGCCAGATCAGGTAGTTGGACGTGCGCTGTTCGCCGCTGGGCCGGACGAAGAGGTCGACGTCCGGCATGTCCGGGTAGTAGATGTACTTCGCGAACGTCTTCTCGTTGACCTTCGACGGGTCGAGCTTCCCGGCCGCGACATCCTGCGCGATCCGCTGTGCGGCGTCCGCGATCTCGGCGCGCCCGCCGTAGTTGACGCAGAAGTACAGCGTCATCTTGTCGTTGTCCTTGGTCTGCTCCTGGGCGACCTGGAGCTCCTGGACGACGGACTTCCACAGCTTCGGCATGCGGCCGACCCAGCGGATCCGGATGCCGAGTTCGTCCATCTCGTCGCGGCGGCGGCGGATGACGTCCCGGTTGAAGTTCATGAGGAACTTCACCTCGTCCGGGGACCGCTTCCAGTTCTCGGTGGAGAAGGCGTACAGCGAGAGGTTCTTGACGCCCATCTCGATGCAGCCCTTGAGCACGTCCATGACGACGCCCTCGCCGACCTTGTGGCCCTCGGTACGCGGCAGGCCGCGCTCCTTGGCCCAGCGGCCGTTGCCGTCCATCACGACGGCGACGTGCTTGGGCACCAGTTCGCCGGGGATCTTCGGGGGCACGGCACCGGACGGGTGCGGCTCCGGGGTCTTGTAGTCGCGCCGGTTGCGGCCGCCGAGGATTCCGCGTACTGCCATGAGCTTTTCCGTCTCCCTGTGTCTACTTTTCCACGTACCGCAGCGAACGCAGGCCGCGCTCCAGATGCCAGTGGAGATAGGCGGACACCAGCCCGCTCCCCTCCCTGACGTGACGCGGCTCGCACGCGTCCGCCGTCTCCCAGTCGCCGGAGAGCAGTGCGCTCAGCAGGGTGACGGCCTCAGCCGAGGGTACGACGCTGCCGGGTACCCGGCAGTCGCCGCATATGACGCCGCCCGCCGCGACGGAGAAGAACCGGTTCGGACCGGGCATTCCGCACCGGGCGCAGTCGACGAAGCTGGGGGCGTAGCCGTTGACCGCGAGGGAGCGCAGCAGGAAGGCGTCGAGGATGAGGTTCGGCTCGTGCTCCCCGCGGGCCAGGGTGCGCAGGCCGCCCACCAGGAGCAGGTACTGCTGGACCGCGGGTTCGCCCTCGTGGTCGGTGAAGCGTTCGGCGGTCTCCAGCATCGCGGTGCCCGCGGTGTAGCGGCCGTAGTCGGTGACGATTCCGCCGCCGTACGGAGCGATGGTCTCGCTCTGGGTGCAGAGCGGCAGCCCGCGCCCGACCAGTTCGCTGCCGCGTGCGAAGAACTGCACGTCCACGTGGGAGAACGGCTCCAGCCGGGCCCCGAACTTCGACTTCGTGCGCCGCACACCGCGCGCGACAGCCCGTACCCGGCCGTGGCCGCGGGTCAGGATCGTGATGATCCGGTCGGCCTCGCCCAGCTTCTGCGTGCGGAGCACCACGCCGTCGTCCCGGAACAAGCTCATGGCTCCATTGTCCGGTACGCGAGTGGCCCGGCGGGCCCGCCCCCGAAACCCGGTCCGGTCAGTTCACGTCCGCGCCGCCGCCCGCGGGCACGACGAGCCCGGATTCGTAGGCGACGATCACCAGCTGGGCCCGGCCGCGGGCGCCCAGCTTGCCCATGATCCGGCTCACATGGGTCTTGGCGGTGAGCGGGCTGAGGCCGAGGGTCTCGGCGATCTCGGTGTTGTTGAGCCCGCGTGCGACGAGGGCGAGCACCTGGCGTTCCCGGTCGGAGAGCATGCCGGGGCCGCCTGCTCCGGCGCCGGCCGGGGGCTGCGGCGCGCTGAGGACCCGGGCGATCAGCCGGGCGGTCGGGCCGGGCGAGAGCAGGGAATCGCCCGCGGCCACCGTCCTGATCGCGGCGAGCAGATCGGCGGGCCGGGTGTCCTTGACCAGGAAGCCGGAGGCACCGGCGCGCAGGGCGTCGACGATGTGGTCGTCGGTGTCGTACGTGGTCAGGACGAGGACCTTCACCCCGGCCAGGTCCTTGTCGGCGGCGATGCGGCGGGTCGCCTCGATGCCGTCGAGCTCGGGCATCCGGATGTCCATCACGACGAGGTCGGCGCGTGCCGAGCGCGCGAGCGCGACGGCTTCGAGGCCGGTGCCGGCCTCGCCGACGACCTCCATGTCCGGGTCGGAGCCGACGAGCATCGCGAACGCGGCCCGGACGAGCGTCTGGTCGTCGGCGAGCAGTACGCGGATCATGCGGCGGTCTCCGTTTCCTGGGCCCGGGGGGCGGATGGGGCGGATACGGAAGGGGGCGGCGAGGTCTGTCCCTCGACCCGGTTCCGGAACGGCAACAGCGCCGAGACTTCGAAGCCGCCGTCGGGGCGGGGGCCGGCTTCCAGGGTGCCGCCCGTACTGCGGGCCCGTTCCCGCATCCCCACGATGCCGAAGCCGGGCGCGGAGCCGTCGTCCTGGGGGCCGGTGCCGTCGTCGGTGACGGTGACCCGCAGGGCGCCCGTGCCGGCGGGTACGACGGCGACGACGACGCGGACGCCGGGGCCCGCGTGGCGTACCGCGTTCGTCAGGGACTCCTGCACGATGCGGTAGGCGGCCGCTCCGGTCGCTGGGGGGATGCGGCCTTCGGGTACCTGGACCCGGAGGTCGACCCGGGCCCCGGACGCCTCCGCGGCCCGTACGAGGCCGGGCAGTGCGGCCAGATCGGGCAGCGGGCCGTCGGTGTCGTGTCCGTTGGCGTGTCCGGTGTCGCGCAGCACCTGGAGGGTGGTCCGGAGCTCCGCCCTGGCCTCGCGGCAGGTGTCGGCGATGTCGTCCAGGGACGCGGCGATCGCCTGCCGGTCGAGCCGCTGCGGGTCGACGGTCAGGATGTGCGAGGCGACCGAGGTCTGCACGCCGATGAGGGTGATGCTGTGGGCCAGCAGATCGTGCAGATCGCGGGCGATCCGCAGCCGTTCCTCGGCGACCCGCCGCCGGGCCTCCTCCTCGCGGGTCCGTTCGGCACGTTCGGCGCGCTCCAGCATCGAGGCCACGTACTGGCGGTAGATGCGTACGTCGACGCCGCAGAACAGCACGGCGACGACCCACCCGGAGATGCGCAGGAGTTCGAGCCCCTGATGGGCGTCGATGCTCAGCACCACCGTCACCATGACGGACGTCACACCGATGCCGGTGAGCAGGGTGCGCAGCGGGCGGCCGGTCACGGCCACGGTGTAGAGCGCGATCCAGGTCTGCGGCACCGGAGCCGAATGGGCGTTGTCGAGGCCGTGGTAGAGCATCAGCAACGGGATCATGGCGAGCAGTACGAGGACAGGGCTGCGCCGCCGCCACACGAGCGGTGCGGCACTGGCCATGAGCAGGAGCCAGCCGAGCGCGTCGGGCGCGACGGCGTCGCGGGCGGACAGGGCGAGGGCGGCGGAGAGCGCACCGGCGCCCACGGCGATGAGGGCGTCGGTGCGCGTCTTGTGCGGCGCGTGCATGGGGTCGCGGTTGACGACGGCCAGGATGCGCTCGCGGCGGCGTGCGGTGGTGGACACGCCGCCATCCTCCGGTACGGGGCGGGGCATTGTCAGGGCGTCCTGACGAGTTCCTGTTCGCGCGGGGCGGGTGCGGCGGGTGTACGGCTGAGCGCGCCGGGCCACCACATCCTGCGCTGCAGGGCCACGCTCGCCGAGGTCACCAGGTAGGTGCGGACGAGGAAGGTGTCGAGCAGGACGCCGACGGCGATGACGAAGCCCATCTCGACCAGGCCCGTCAGCGGCATGTTCGTCAGGACGGCGAAGGTGGCGGCGAGCACGAGTCCGGCCGAGGCGATCACGCCGCCGGTGGTACGCAGCGCGGTGAGCGCGGCCTCGGTGGGTTCGGCGCCGCGCCTGGCCTCCTCGCGGACCCGGTGCATCAGGAAGATGCCGTAGTCGACGCCGAGTGCCACCAGGAAGACGAAGGTGAGCAGCGGCAGCCCGGGGTCGGTGCCCTTGAGTCCGAGGACCGGTTCGAAGAGCAGTCCGCCGATGCCGAGCGCGGCGCCCCAGACCGCGACGACGGCGGCGACGAGCAGCAGCGGGGCGACGAGGCTGCGCAGCAGGACGATCAGGATCAGCAGGACGGAGAGCAGGACGAGCGGGACGACGAGGTCCAGGTCACGGGAGCTGGCCGTCTCCAGGTCCATCTGCTGGGCGCCGGGGCCGCCGACGTGGCTGCCTTCCAGCCCGTCGCGCAGGGCGTGGATGGTGTCCCGCTCCCCCGCGGACTCCGGCCGGTCCTTGGCGACGACGGACAGTTCGGTCCAGCCGCCGCCGCTGCGGCCGCGTTCGGCGGAGGCGACGCCCTCGGTCGTACGGGCCTTCGCCAGCGCGGCGCCGGCCCGGTCCGTGGGGGCGATCACGGTGATCGGCTGGGTGGAGCGGCCGGGGTAGGCGTCGGCGAGGGTCGCCATGGCAGCGACCGAGTCCGGCGTGCTGGTGAAGGAGTCCTCCTGCTTGAGGTCGCCGGGCAGGTTGAACACGCCGAGCGACAGGGCGCCCAGCAGCACTCCGCCGCTGACGAGCACGGCGACGGGCCGGCGCCCCGCGGAGCCTCCCATGGCGGCGAAGAGCGAGCGGCGCTTCTTCGGCTCGGTGCCGTACACGGGAACGAGGGGCCAGAACACCCGGCGGCCCAGCAGTACCAGGACGGCCGGAAGCAGCGTCAGCATCGCCAGGAGCGCGCACAGCACCCCGACGGCGGCGATGGGGCCCATGCCCCGGCTGCTGGTGAGATCGGCGGCCAGGAGGCACAGGAGGCCCGCCGCGACGGTGGCGGAGGAGGCGACGACGGCGGGTCCGCAGCCGCGCAGCGCCGCCGCCATCGCCTCGTGCGGCCGGGCGACGCGGGTGAGTTCCTCGCGGTAGCGGGAGACGAGGAGCAGGGCGTAGTCGGTGCCGGCGCCGAAGACGAGGATGGTCATCACCGCGGAGCTCTGGCCGGTGACGGTGACGTCGAAGCCCCGGTTGAGTCCGTAGACGACCGCCATCGACAGGGCGTCGGCGACACCTGCGACGACGAGCGGCACCAGCCACAGCAGCGGGCTGCGGTAGATGAGGATCAGCAGGATCGCGACGACGGCGACGGTCGTGTAGAGGAGCGGTCCGCCGAGCGAGCCGTACACCTCCTGCGCGTCGACGTTCAGCGCGCCGGGCCCGCCGACCTCGACGCTCAGTCCGCCGCCGCCCCGCGCGGTGTCGCGCACGTCGTCGACGAACGCGGTCCGCGCCTCGTCGTCCTGGCCGGGCTCGGTGGTGGAGACCGGGTACATGAGGGTGGTGCCGTCCTCGGACGGCACGGCTCGCGGCGGGGCGGAGAGGGTGTGGCCGCCCGCGACCTCGGCGGTCTGCCGGGCTGCCGCGGCCCGGTCGGCGGCGGTCAGCCCGCCGTCGCGGTGGTAGACGAGGACGAGGTCGGTCGACTCGCCACCGGGCAGCGTGTCCTGGATCTTGGCCACCTGGGTGGAGTCGGCACTGGCCGGCAGATAGTCGACGGCACGGTTGACCTGTACGTCCCCGAGCTTGCCGGCCAGCGGGCCGGCGATCGCGATCACGGCCACCCAGAGCGCGACGATCGCCCAAGGCAGCATGCGCCACCTGCTCCGTGGCCGCGTCCGCTCGCCACTGTCCTGTGCTGCTGCGGCCCTCATGGGAGGCCCCCTCTTCCGTACGGGTGTCCGGTCATGTCCAGACTCCCGTCGGGCCGGGGGCGACGCGTCGCACCGGGGGCCGACTTCCCCGCTACTGCCGGGGAGGGCACGGCGGCCCGGTTACTCCCGCGGGAGTAACGCGGCGTCGGGGCGGCGACGGACCCGGTGGGTCAGAAGGGCCGGCCGTCCCAGCCTGGGTCCTCCCAGCGGGCCGCGCCGTCGAGGCCGAGCAGCCGTATCCGGTTGAGCAGTTCCGCCGGTGCGCCGTGGGCCCGGAGGCGGGCAGGCGCGTTGCGGACCAGCCAGGAGGTCAGCCCGGTGCGGATCTCCTCCTCGCTGTCGTCCCGGGAGTTCCAGGGCAGTTGGTCTCCGATGAGTTCCCACTCCCACCGTTCGACCAGGGCGGCGAGGTGTCCGTCGGCCGGTGGCCCCGTCAGCGTCTCCCAGACGCCGAGCCACGGGGCGACGGCGGCGGACGCCTCGGTGGCCAGGGCCAGGACGTCGGGGACGGGCACCACGGGGCGGGGATCGACGAGGGTGCGGGCCCACCAGGCGTGCAGGAACTCCCGGACCGCCCCGGCCTGTGCGGCGGGCCACTGCTCCCACCGGCCCCGGGCGAACGACCAGCCCGCCTCCGCATACCAGGGACCGGCACAACCGGCGACGAGGGACCGGGCGAACTGGGGCAGGATCCTGCGCAGGACGGATGCGTGGTCGCGCCAGTCGGGGGCCTGCCAGGTGCGCCGCAGGAGGTCGGGGTCCAGCTCCGTGTCCGCCACCTTGAGCAGCGCGAGTTCCTCGGCGGCGCCCCAGTGGCACACGCAGTTGTTCTCGTCGGGGCGGGCTGTCAGGCCGGCGAACGTGACGGCCAGGCGGTCCAGCGCGGCATCGAGACGCAGGCGTGCACGGGATTCTTCGGCGCTCATCGGGGAGCTCGCAATCGGGGCTCCGGGAGCTTCCGCCACCCGAAGAGAGCGACCCTACCGGGCCGTCGCGCGGCCGGAGTTGTCAGGAGGGCGTGCGCGCCGCGGCCGCGAGGAGGCGTGCGGTGTCCTCGGCGCGGAGCCGCAGTGCCCCGCCGGCCGTGGTCAGCACCTCGCGTTCGGCCGGGCTGTACGGGCCGTCGGCGAGGGCGATCCGGGCGCCCTGGAGCAGAATCGATTCGCGGCCTGCGGGCGCCAGGTGCGGGGCGAGGGGCTCCAGCGCCTCGTGGAGCTCGATGGCCAGGGCCGCACCGCAGGCCTCGGCCGCGGGGTCGAACGCGGAGTTGTGGCCGATGTCGGCGGAGAGGATCTCGACGACGGTGGCGAGCTGCTCCTGGGTGCAGTCGTCGAATCCGGCGCCGCGCACGGTCTCGACGGCCGTCTCCAGGACCGTACGGGAGGTGCTGCCGCCGGCCGCGAGGACCCCGAGGGTCACGGTGTGGACGGCGTCCCTGAGCATCGCGGAGAACCGCGTGGTGGTGGGATGGTCGAGCGCCTCGGTGTCGAAGTGGGCGTGGCAGGCGGCGCATTCGACGACCGGGCCCACGGTGCCGCGCCGCAGCAGCGGCACACCGAGGACGGCGAAGCGGCGGCGCCCGGTCAGGCGGCGGTAGTTGCGGTCACCCCCGCAGCCCGGACAGAAGAACTCGCCGTCACCGACGGTGTCCCACATCGTGCGAATGCCGCAGATGCGCAGCTTTGTGGCGCTTCGTCCCAGGGCTACCCGCACGTCGCACACCTCCGTAACTCCCCCGTAACCCAAGGGCACGGGAGGTACCCCCCTCGGCAACATTGCCGTGTTGGACGTGATGTTAACCACATCCGTGATCCGGCGTCAGCACCTCGCCCGCCCCGACCGCCCATAGATGGCCGAACCCCGCCCTCCGGGAGCGGGGGGGCGGGGTTCACGAACCGTACGACTTCACACCCTTTCGGGCGCCCGGGTCAGCGGGTGGCGCGGTTGACGGCCGAGACGACCGCCTTCAGGGAGGCCCGCGTGGTGTTGGCGTCGATGCCGATGCCCCACAGGACCTTTCCGTCGATGGCGCACTCGATGTACGAGGCGGCCTGCGCGCTCGCGCCCTCGCTCATCGTGTGCTCGGTGTAGTCCAGCAGCCGCGCGTCGATGCCGATGGCCTGCAGCGCTTCGAAGAACGCGGAGATCGGGCCGTTGCCGGTGCCGTTGAGCACGGTGTCCGCGCCGTCCACGTTCGCCTCGACGGTGATCGTGTCCTGGCCGTCCGAACCGGTCGTGGTCTGGCCGGAGCGGATCTGTACGCGACCCCAGGCGTTCTCGGGGTTGGGCAGGTACTCGTCCTGGAACGCGGTCCAGATCTGCGCCGGCGTGATCTCGCCGCCCTCGGCGTCGGTCTTGGCCTGAATGATGCGGGAGAACTCGATCTGCATCCGGCGCGGCAGGTCCAGCTTGTGGTCGTTCTTCAGGACGTACGCGATTCCGCCCTTGCCGGACTGCGAGTTGACCCGGATGACGGCCTCGTAGCTGCGGCCGACGTCCTTCGGGTCGATCGGCAGGTACGGCACCGCCCACTCGATGTCGTCGACGGTCTTGCCCTGGGCGGCCGCGTCGGCCTCCATGGCGTCGAAGCCCTTCTTGATGGCGTCCTGGTGGGAGCCGGAGAAGGAGGTGTAGACCAGGTCGCCCGCGTAGGGGTGGCGCGGGTGGACCTCCATCTGGTTGCAGTACTCGCTGGTGCGGCGGATCTCGTCGATCTGCGAGAAGTCGATCTGCGGGTCCACGCCCTGGGAGAACAGGTTCATGCCCAGCGTCACCAGGTCGACGTTGCCGGTGCGCTCGCCCTGGCCGAACAGGCAGCCCTCGATCCGGTCCGCACCGGCCATCAGGGCCAGTTCGGCGGCGGCGACGGCAGTGCCCCGGTCGTTGTGCGGGTGGACGGACAGGCAGACGTACTCACGGCGTGACAGGTTGCGGGACATCCACTCGAACCGGTCCGCGTGCGTGGACGGAGTCGAACGCTCCACCGTGGCGGGCAGGTTGAGGATGATCTCGCGGCCCTCCTCGGGCTGCCACACGTCACAGACCGCCTCGCAGACCTCCAGGGCGAAGTCCAGCTCGGTGTCGGTGAAGATCTCGGGGCTGTACTGGTAGCCGAAGATCGTCTCCTCGCCCAGGATCTTCTCGGCGTACTCCATGACCAGCCGGGTACCGTCCACCGCGATCTGCTTGACCTGCTCCTTCGAGCCGCGGAAGACCACCCGGCGGAAGGTGGGGGCGGTCGCGTTGTACAGGTGCACCGTGGCGCGGTGGGCGCCGACCAGCGATTCGACGGTTCGCTCGATCAGTTCCTCGCGGGCCTGCGTCAGGACGGAGATCGTCACGTCCTCGGGAATCGCGCCCTCTTCGATGATGGAGCGCACGAAGGCGAAGTCGGTCTCACCGGAGGACGGGAAGCCGACCTCGATCTCCTTGTAGCCCATGCGCACCAGCAGGTCGAACATCTCGCGCTTGCGGGCCGGCGACATCGGGTCGATCAGGGCCTGGTTGCCGTCGCGCAGGTCGGTGGAGAGCCAGCGGGGCGCGGCGGTGACCCGCTTCCCGGGCCAGGTGCGGTCGGGGATCTCGACGGCCTCGTACCGGCCGTACTTGTGGATCGGCATCCCGGACGGCTTCTGCAGCCCCGTGGCGTTGGTGATCGGCGTGGGGCGGCCGACGGCGCTCTCGGCGGGGGTCTGCGCGGGGTTCACTTCGGTCATGGCGTAGGGCTCCTCGGGGTCCTGCGAAGGGACGGCCGACTGTGTCGCTGCAACACCAGACTCCGCGGGGAGGGGGTCGGCCTACGACTACAGGCCCTCGCCGCGGCAGCTAAGAAGGAGCAGCCCGAAACGCATGATGCGAAGAGACTAACCGAGGGGCGCCCGAGACGTCGGTGCCGTATCAGTATGCGGGACCGGGCACCGGTAACGGGTGAACCGTGAGGGATCACTCTATTTCGTCAATCCTGGTAGCAACCAGTGACTTTGCGATCACGCACTGCCACAGTCGTGTGTATGCAGCCTCGATCTCAGCACGAACACCGTCCTGTCTTCTGCACCATCGTGCCGCCCCACGTCCTCGACAAGCTGTCGCAGTCCGACGACCCCGTCCTGGCGGGCCCGGCCCGCCGCACCCTGGAGGCCGATGCCGCCCGGCGCACCCGCCGCCAGGTGACCACCGTCGTCCGGACCACCGTCGCCCCCGCGCCGGAGGGGAACCGGTCCGGCAAACCCGACCGCACGCTCTACGACTGCCGCCACGGCACGGACCTGCCGGGCACGAAGGTCCGCTCCGAGGGCGAGGACCCCACATCCGACGCCAGCGTCAACCGCGCGTACGCGGGACTCGGCGCCACCTTCGAACTTCTGCTCAGCGCCTACGGCCGACGTTCGATCGACGGCAACGGGCTGCCGCTGATCGGCTCCGTGCACTACGACGAGAAGTACAACAACGCCTTCTTCGACGGCGAGCAGATGGTCTTCGGTGACGGGGACGGGGAGATCTTCCTCGACTTCACCGTCGCCATCGACGTGATCGCGCACGAGCTGGCGCACGGACTTACCCAGTACACGGCCAACCTGAACTACTACGGCCAGTCCGGCGCGCTCAACGAGTCGGTGTCGGACGTGTTCGGTTCCCTGGTCAAGCAGTACTCGCTGGGGCAGACCGCCGGGCAGGCCGACTGGCTGATCGGCGCGGGCCTGCTGGCGCCGCGCGTCCAGGGCGTGGCGCTGCGCTCGATGAAGGCACCCGGTACCGCGTACGACGACGACGTGCTCGGCAAGGACCCGCAGCCCGCCTCGATGGACGACTACATCCACACGGGCGACGACAACGGCGGGGTGCACCTCAACTCCGGCATCCCGAACCGCGCGTTCTACCTGCTGGCCACGGCACTCGGCGGCAGTTCCTGGGAGCGGGCGGGCCAGCTCTGGTTCGATGTGCTCACGGGTGGTGAACTGGCGGTGGACGCGGACTTCGCGTCCTTCGCCCGGCTGACCGTGGCGGCGGCCCGCAGCCGCTTCGGCGAGGGCGACGAGGTGGAGGCGGTCCTCAAGGCCTGGTCGGAGGTGGGCGTGCCGACCGCGTAGGCCCTGAGCCCGTCCGTCGAGGAAGGACACCGCATGCGGATCCAGGTGAGCAGGACCGGCGGCTTCGCCGGTATCGCGCGCCACCACGAGATCGACACCTCGGGACGGGCCGACGCCCACGAGTGGGAGACCCTGGCCGAGTCGGCGCTCGCCGACGGCCGGGAGGCGCCTGCGGCGGGCGTCCCGGACGGCTTCAGTTACCGGATCACGGTCGGCGACCGGTCGGTGCACTGCGCGGACCCACGCCTGACCGACGCCCAGCGCGCCCTGGTCTCACGCGTCCTGAAGGAGGGCGCGTGAGACCGGCGGCGTACGCCTGACGGAGCTCAGCAGGGCCCAGCCATTACCGGCCTGCGGGCGGCTGCGCGGACCTCCGGCCTCCGGGGCATGGCCCGGTCAGAACCCGAGCTTCCGCAGCTGCTCGGGGCACCACTTCCCACGCCGCCCTCGCACCCCACGGCCCCAGGGGGCCTCAGCGGCTTCGCAGCTGCGCCGGCCGCCGAGGCGTGACTCCGCTCAGAACCCGAGCTTCCGCAGCTGCTTGGGGTCGCGCTGCCAGTCCTTGGCGACCTTCACGTGCAGGTCGAGGAAGACGGGCGTGCCCAGCAGGGCCTCGATGTGCTTGCGCGACTTCGTGCCGACTTCCTTCAGCCGCTTGCCCTTCGGGCCGATGATGATGCCCTTCTGGCTGGGCCGCTCGATGTAGACGTTCGCGTGGATGTCGAGCAGCGGCTTGTCCGCCGGACGGTCCTCGCGCGGCAGCATCTCCTCGACGACGACCGCGATGGAGTGCGGCAGCTCGTCCCGTACGCCTTCGAGCGCGGCCTCCCGGATCAGCTCCGCGACCATGACCATCTCGGGCTCGTCGGTGAGATCGCCCTCCGGGTAGAGCGGCGGGCTCTCCGGGAGCAGTGGGGCGATCAGGTCGGCCAGCAGGCCGACCTGATCGTCCTTGACCGCCGAGACCGGGATGATCTCCGCCCATTCGAAGCCGAGCTCCTCGCCGAGTCGGGAGACGGCCAGCAGCTGTTCGGCGAGCTGCTTGGACTCGACGAGGTCCGACTTGGTGATGATCGCGATCTTGGGCGTCTTCTTGATGCCCGCGAGTTCCTTGATGATGTACTTGTCGCCGGGGCCGAGCTTCTGGTCGGCGGGCAGGCAGAAGCCGATGACGTCGACCTCGGCCCAGGTGGTGCGTACGACGTCGTTGAGACGCTCGCCCAGCAGGGTGCGCGGCTTGTGGAGGCCGGGGGTGTCGACCAGGATCAGCTGTGCGTCCGGCCGGTGCACGATGCCGCGCACGGTGTGCCGGGTCGTCTGGGGCCGGTTGGACGTGATCGCCACCTTCTGGCCGACCAGAGCGTTCGTAAGGGTGGACTTGCCCGCGTTGGGACGGCCCACGAAGCAGGCGAAACCGGCCCGGTGGGGGGCGGTGTTCTCAGCCTGCTGCGCAGCAGCTTCTGGGTTAGGTCGAGCGCTCATGGCGCCCATTGTCCCCGATCCCGGCGGCCGCGGGGCACCAAGGCGCTCGCCGCGGCCACCGGACCCGCTTATCAGGCCGTGCGCCGACGGCTGCGGCGTGACCGGATCCACAGCGCCGCACCCCCGGCGAGCGCCGCGAGGAGCACCCCGGCGACCAGCCAGGGCAGCGCGAAGTACGACACGGAGGCCGACTCGCGGGTGTCGCGGGCGCTCGCGGTCAGCTTGATCTCGCCCCACTCCACCTGCGGCGCGCCCGCCCACTCCTCGGTGAGCCGGACCTCCTGGCGGGGCAGCAGTTCGGACGGGATGCGCTTGAGGTCACGGGCGAGCAGGGTCCGGCCGAAGAGGCCCTCGGCCTTGAGGGCGACCTTGGGGCTGAGGGTGACGTTGCCGCGGTTATGGAGGGTGTACGAGATAACGGCGCGGGACTTCCCGGTGCCGGGGACGAGCGGCTGGGTGTGCTCGACCTTCACGTCGTCGACGGAGAGCGCGGGCATCGTCGGGCCGTTGACCCGGAGATAGATCCGCGCGCCGACCGCCTTCTGGATGCCGACGGCGACGGCGCCCGCGTCGGCGGGGTCGACGCGTTCGTCGAGTGCGACGAGCGCGCCGGGGTGGTCGCCCGGTTCGGCGTCCTCGGGCACCTCGATGGTGACGGGCACGGTGACCGAGCCGTGCGGCTTCACGGTGACCCGGTCGCGGTCTGCCTTCGCCCAGGCTCCGACGGAGCGCTGCTTCTCGTTCTGCGCCCGGACCGCGAACCCGCCGTCGCGTGCGGTGTTGTACGCGTCGGCGGCGTACAGCCGGAAGGTCAGCGGCTCACCCGTCTTGTTGGTGACGGTGACCTTGTCGGTGAGGGTGGCGCCGGGGTCGGCGGAGAGGTAGAAGTACGGTCGCCCGCCCGCGTCGGCGGTGGCGGGGAAGACCGACCAGCTGCCGTTGTCGGCGGCGCCGGCCGTGGGCGCGCCGAGCAGGAGGAACCCTCCGGCCAGCAGGGTGGACAGGAGTACGGAGAGTTTGCGCACGGTGCGGGCTCCCAGGTGCACGCTCGGGCGGGGTGGGCCGGCCGGGTGCGCGCCCGGCCCACCGGTTGATCTAACGCTTGCTCACGTGAGGGTGAGCGTGAGGACCCCGGTGTACGCGCCGGGCGCCGTGAACGCCGGTACGTCCAGCGAGAGCTGGGCGTCGACGGTGAACTCACCGCCGGTGAACGCCCCGTCCGGCGTGGACGCCAGAGTGGCCCCCGCGCTGCCGACCGTTCCCTCGGACCCGGCCGCACAGGTGCTCGGGCTGCCGGACTTCGTCGCGCAGGCCGGGCTCCAGCCGAGCGCGGACGCGCCGATCGTCGCCCCGGCCGGGCCCGTGAAGTCGGTGACCTTGCCGGTCAGGGACCAGCCCGCGGGGCCGCCGCGGAAGTCCTGGACCGTCACGGTCTGCAGGGCGCCGGTGGAGGCGCCGCCCTGCCCGAAGTCGACCGCCGACAGGGCGACGGAGTCCCCTGCCTGGGCCATGGTGAGCGTCCCCGGCTTGACGGACGAGGTCAGCTTCTGGCTGCCGTCCGGGATCTCGCCGCCGCCTGTGGTGACGGTGTAGGCCTGGGGGCCCGCACCCTTGGCGGCGTCCCAGTCGGCGCCCTCGTAGGCCACGATGCCGGTGGTGGCCGGATCGTTGACGGTGAGCTGCCCGGTGAACGAACCCGAACCGTCCGCCGTGGCCGTCGCGGTGTCACCGGTCGGGGCGTCCCCGGCCCGGCCGGCGAGCGTGACGGACGCGCCCGCGGTGAACTTCGACCCGGTCACGGTGACCTGGTCGCCGGCCGCGCCGGAGGCCGTACCGAGCTGGATGGCGCGTTCGTTGACCTGGCCGCCGCCGTCCGTGGCGATGATCGTCTGGGAGACGGGGGCGGGCGGATCGGTGACCGTGCAGGGTGTGTCCAGCTCCATGATGTAGCTGGTGTGGATGTTGTAGTCGCCGGGCGAGAGGGTGATCTCACCGGGCGCGGTGACGGTGAAGGAGCCGGTCATGGAGAACGACGGGAAATCGCCCTTGCCGGGCACCGGCTCGTTCTTCTTCGGGCCCGCCACCGTGACGTCGGCGGACTGCGCACCGCCGACGGTGACCTTGCCGGTCGGCGTCATGATGTCGGCGGGGAGCGCCAGGTCGACCGGGTTGCTCGCGGCCGGCTTGACGACGGTGTACGTCACCGTGACCGTTTCGCCGACCTTGGGCGCGGCGTTGTCGACGGTGATCTCGGCCGAGGTCGTCCCGTCGATCGGCGGGATGCCGGCGATGGCGGGCGGGATGCAGTGGGTCGGGAAGTCCACCGCGACCGAGGCCGTCGCACTGGCCTGCGCGGGTCCGGCGAGCAGCCCTCCCCCGGTGACGACGAGCGCGCCGACACCCAGTGCGGCGGCCCAACGGCGGCCGCGGTCCGGACGGCCTGGGCGACGGGATCTTCGGCTGTCGGATCTTCGAATCGCTTGGCGCATGGAGCCCCCTCCTGCGGGATCCGGCGCGGCGGCTCTTCCGCGTCGGCAGGGAGCCATTGATGACTTCGGTCCGGAAGAAGTCAATGGGATCGAAATGCGCTGACTGATGGGCCATCAGATGGTGTCAAGATCCATGGTTCCCGCACATCCTGTACGAACGCCCTGCACCGGTGGGCGCGGGGCGTTCGTACACACGATGGTGGTCCTGCGCAGGTTCAGCCCGCCGTCACGGAGAGCCGCAGCACCCCGTCGGGCCCGGCGAGCAGCACCGGCGTGTCCGCCCCGCCCAGGTCCCGTACCGCGGCCCTGTCCTCGTCGGAGGGGGTCTGCGCCTCGGAGACGACAGCGGCCGCCTCCAACGACGTGGCCCCGCTGGCCACGGCCATCGCGACGGCCGTCCGCAGCGCGCTGAGCCGCAGCGACTCCAGCTCCACGGTGCCCGCCACGTACGTACGTCCGGTCTCGTCCCGTACGGCCGCGCCCTCCGGCACACCGTTGCGGGCGCGGGCGCTGCGCGCCAGCGTGACGATCTTGCGGTCCTCGGCGCCGAGGTCGGTGCTATCGGTCATGTGCCGAGCATACGAAGCGCGGCGAGGGACGCGGCACGCGGGCGCCCGCCCTTCACCCCTGAACCTGACGCATCGAACCCCGCCGGCCCTCCGGCGAGGCCAGCCACCGCAGCTTCTCCTCGGTGCCGGTGCCCGGCCACGGGTTGTGCAGCACGACCGCCAGATCCGGGCGGGCCGGAATGCGCAACTGGGTCGCCTCCATGACCAGCGCGCCGACCGCCGGGTGCGACAGCTCCTTGCGCATCTGCCCGCCCGGCGCGACGTCCCGCCGCGCCCACAGCTCGGCGAACTCGGGGCTGCGCTCAGCCGCCTCGGCCACGATCGCCCGGAACCCCTCGTCGTCGGGGCACTCCGCGCACGCGGCCCGGAACTGGGCGACGACCCGGGCAGCGGTCTCCCACCACTCCTGGCCCCGGCCCCGGTGGACGGGGTCGGTGAAGAAGGCGATCACACAGTTCTGCGGCCGGTCCGGCCGCAGCCCCATCACCATCGAGGCCGCGTCGTTGTAGAGGATGACGTTCCAGTACGCGTCCATGATGTGCGCCGGGAAGGGCATCCAGCCGTCGAGCAGCCGCTGCAGTCCCTCGCACATGTCCACATGCGCCGGATCGACCTCCGGCGCGGGCGGGTTGAGCCCGGCGAGCACATAGAGGTGACGGCGTTCGGCGCTGCTGAGGCGCAGCACCCGGGCGACGGAGTCCAGCACCTGGGGCGACACGGTGATGTCGCGGCCCTGCTCCAGCCACTGGTACCAGGAGACGCCCACTCCCGCGAGGACCGCGACCTCTTCGCGCCGCAGCCCCGGGGTGCGCCGCCGGGCCCCACCGTCCGGGAGACCGGCCTCGGCCGGGCTGACCCGCGCCCGCCGGCTCATCAGGAACTCCCGCAGCTCGCCGAGGCGATGCGACTTGCCGACGTCCGCCGCGGTCCGGGCCGGTGTGCCCACGTACTCCCCCCTGCTGTCCGTGTCCGCGCCTGCCTGGTGGTGCGGGCAACAGGATAAGTTCCGTCTCCCCACGGATATTCCGACGGCCGCAGGCTCATGCCCATGGCGATCGATTCACCCTCCCCCGCAGCTGTCACCCCTCCCGTCCCCGCGCCACCCGCCCCGGACCGGCTCTCCGGCCGGGCCCGGCTGGTGCTCCTCGTCCTGTGCGCCGCGCAGTTCATGGTGTCGCTCGACTTCTCCGTACTGAACGTGGCGCTGCCCGTCCTCGGCGACGACCTCGGCCTGAGCCGGTCCGGCCTCCAGTGGGCGATCACCGCGTTCGCCCTGCCGTCCGGCGGCTTCCTGCTGCTCTTCGGCCGGATCTCGGACCTCTACGGCCGCCGCCGTATGTTCCTCACCGGGCTCGCGGTCTTCGGCGCGGCCTCGCTGCTGGCCACGTTCGCCTGGAACCCGGCCGTCTTCCTCACCGGACGGGCGCTCCAGGGGCTCGGCGCCGCGGTCATCGTGCCCACCGGGATGTCCCTGCTCACCACCACGTTCCCGGAGGGGCCGCTGCGGGACCGGGCGCTCGGCATCAGCGGCACCCTGCTCTCCCTCGGCTTCACCGTCGGCATGGTGGCCGGCGGCACCCTCACCGACACCCTCGGCTGGCGCTCCACGATGGGGCTGCTGACCCTGGCCGCGGTGGCCGTCCTCGCGGCGGCGCCCGCGCTGCTCACGGAGTCCCGTACGCCCGACCGGCCGCGGCTGGACGTACCCGGCGCCGTGACCGTCACCGGTGGGCTGCTCGCGCTGATCTACGCCCTCTCCACCGCCGCCGAACACGGCTTCGGCCGCGTGGACGTGCAGGTCTCGCTGGCCGCCGGGGTCGTCCTGCTCGCCGCTTTCGTGGCCGTCGAGTCCCGTGCGTCCGCCCCGCTGGTCTCGCTGCCGATGCTCCGCCGGCGCACGGTGGCCTTCGGCAATCTGGGCGGGCTGCTCACCTTCTCGATGATGAGCACCATCGTCTTCGTCCTGACCCTGTATTTGCAGGAGGTCCTGGACCTGTCGGCTTTCGGGACCGGGCTGGTCTTCGGGGTGCAGGGCGTCGCCTCGGTGGTGGCGGGTGTGTACGCCCCGAAGGTCATCGGCCGGTTCGGTGCCCGGCGCACTCTGGCCGCCTCCCTCCTGGGCCAGGGCCTGTTCATCGCAGCGCTGCTGGGCCTCGGTACGGACTCGGGCGTCTGGCTGGCCACGGTCGCTGTCTCGCTCGCCAGCATGTGCCACCTCGGCGCGATCATCGCGTACGGACTGACCGTCACGTCGGGGGTGCCGAACGAGGAGCAGGGTCTGGCGACGGGCCTGGTCACCACGACCCAGCAGGTCGGGCTCACGATCGGGATCCCGCTGCTCGGCGTGCTGGCGACGACCCAGGGCTCCCTGTTCGACGGCGTACGGACCGTGGTCGCGGTGGCCGCGGGGCTGCTGGTCGTCGCCGCGGGCGTGGTGGGCGCGGGGCTGCGGCGGGCCTAGAGGATGGGGGCCTGTCCACCGACCGCTTCCTCGTAGGCGGCCGTCAGTTCCGCCAGCACGCCGTCCGTACGGGCCGGCGCCCCGGTCAGGTGGGTGGCGCGGAGCTCGTCCATGAACCGCTCCCACGTCGGGGGGCCGCCGGCGGCCAGCAGTTCGGCCCGCACCGTGAGCTCCGGCGCCGTGTCCAGCCAGCGGGCACCCCAGGCGCCGAGCTGGGCCATCACCGGGACGAGCTGCACGGCCGCCTCGGTGAGGTGGTACGCGACCTTCTGGCGGTGGCTCGGGTCGTCGTCGCGGGTGAGCAGCCCCGCCTCCACGAGTTTCGCCAGCCGGTTGGCCAGGATGTTGGACGCGATGCCTTCCATGGACGCGTTGAGCAGCTCCCGGAAGTGGGCGAGGCCGCCGAACATGATGTCGCGGAGCACGATCAGGCTCCAGCGGTCCCCGAGGAGCTCGACCGTCATGTTGATCGGGCAGCCGGACCGGCCCGGCGACACGGGCAGCTTTCCGGTGGGAACTGGTTGCAACATGGGAGCAGTCTAGATAGCTTACAAACCGGTTGCAGATTGCAATCGGAAGGGGATCCGATGAAACCGCTGGTCCGCGTCCAGAACTTCTGTGTCTCCCGAGACGGCTACGGCGCCGGGGAGAACCAAACGCTCGACCGCCCGTTCGGCAACGTCGACCCCGGCGAGCTCGTCTCCTGGGCCGGTGCCACCGCCCACTGGCCCAACCGGACCGACCCCGGGGGCAGCCTCGGGCTGGACGACTACTTCACCCGCGACTTCTCCCACAACATCGGCGCCGAGATCATGGGCCGCAACAAGTTCGGCCCGCAGCGCGGTCCGTGGGAGAACCACGATTGGGAGGGCTGGTGGGGCGAGGAGCCCCCGTTCCACACCCCGGTGTTCGTCCTCACCCACCACGAACGCCCGTCGATCACGCTCGGGGAGACCACGTTCCACTTTCTCGACGCGTCCCCGAAGGACGCGCTCGCCCGGGCCTTCGAGGCCGCCGAGGGCAAGGACGTACGCATCGGTGGCGGTGTCGCCACGGTCCGCGAGTTCCTCGACGCCGACCTCATCGACTCGCTGCACGTCGCCGTCTCGCCGCTCGACATCGGTGCGGGCGAACGGCTGTGGGAGAGCCCTGAGGCGCTGACCGACCGTTTCCACCTGGAGAAGGTCCCGAGCCCGGGCAGCGACGTGGTGCATCACCTGCTCTGGCGGAAGTGACCGGACCGGACCCGGACGGTCTGTCCTACGCCCGGTCGAGCCGCAGCCGCTCCGCCCGTGGCAGCTTCGCCACCACGAGGTCGTAACTGTCCTCGATCAGCTCACGCAGCTTCGCGTCCGGCAGACCGGACACCGTGACGGTGTTCCAGTGCCGCTTGTTCATGTGCCACCCCGGCGCCACGGCCTCGTACTCCTCCCGGAGCCGCACCGCGTCGTCGGGGTCGCACTTGAGGTTCACCGTCAGCGGCCGCGCGTCCAGCGTGCTCAGCGCGAACATCTTGCCGAGCACCTTGAAGACCGACGCATCCGGCCCGAACGGGAACTCCTCCACGCTCGCGTTGAACCCCAGGCAGAACGCCCGCAGCTGCTTCGGTGTCATGCCGTCGCCTCCTCCTCGGGAGCCACCGGCTCCACCAGCACCGTGACGATCTTGTTCCGCCGGCCCGCCGGGGACTCCGCGGTCAGCCGCAGCCGGCGCCCGTCGGGGAGCTCGACCTGGGACGAGGCACCCGCGATCGGGACCCGGCCCAGCGCCTTCGCGAGCAGGCCGCCGACGGTCTCCACGTCCTCGTCGTCGTACTCGTCGAGGCCGAACAGGTCGCCGAGGTCGCCGATGTCCAGTCGGGCGGTCACCCGGAAGCAGCCGTTCTCCAGCGCCTGGACCGGCGGGAGCTCCCGGTCGTACTCGTCGGTGATCTCGCCGACGATCTCCTCCAGGATGTCCTCGATGGTGACGATGCCCGCCGTGCCGCCGTACTCGTCGATGACGACGGCGACGTGGTTGCGGTCCTGCTGCATCTCCCGCAGCAGGTCACCGGCGTTCTTCGTGTCGGGCACGAACGCCGCCGGACGCATCGCCGTGGAGACCAGATCGGCCTCGGAGTCCCGGTTGATGTGCGTCTTGCGGACCAGGTCCTTGAGGTAGACGATCCCGACGATGTCGTCCTCGTTCTCCCCGGTGACGGGGATCCGCGAGAAACCGGAACGCAGCGCCAGGGTCAGCGCCTGCCGGATCGTCTTGTAACGCTCGATGCAGACCAGGTCGGTGCGCGGCACCATCACCTCGCGCACGAGTGTGTCGCCGAGCTCGAAGACGGAGTGCACCATGCGGCGCTCCTCGTCCTCGATCAGCGACTCCTGCTCGGCGAGGTCGACCATCGCCCGCAGCTCGGCCTCGCTGGCGAACGGGCCCTTGCGGAACCCCTTGCCCGGCGTCAGCGCGTTGCCGATGAGGATCAGCAGCTGCGGAATCGGCCCCATGATCCGGGCCAGCGGCAGCAGGACGTACGCCGCCGCGGTGGCCGTGTTCAGCGGGTGCTGGCGGCCGATGGTGCGCGGTGAGACACCGATGGCGACATAGGAGACGAGGACCATCACGCCCATGGCTACGGCCAGCGCCTGCCAGGTCTCCGGGAACTCCTTCAGGCAGGCGTACGTGACGAGCACCCCGGCCGCCATCTCGCAGGCGACCCGCACCAGCAGGGCGACGTTGAGATAGCGCGTCGGATCGGCCGCGACCTGTTCCAGCTTGTCGCTGCCGCGCCGCCCCGAGCGGACGGCCTCGGCGGCCCGGAAGCTCGACGTACGCGCGATGCCGGCCTCGGCGCAGGCCGCGAGCCAGCCGACGACGACCAGCAGGACGACCCCAAAGACGAGAGGCAGGCTCACGAGACGGTGGGGGCGGGCGACGGGCCGGTCATGCCGTGCTCGCCGCGCCAGCCGTCCACGATCGCCGCCTGGAGACCGAACATCTCGGCCTTCTCGTCGGGCTCCTCGTGGTCGTAGCCGAGCAGGTGCAGCACCCCGTGGACGGTGAGGAGCTGGAGCTCCTCGTCCATGGAGTGCTGCGTGTCGGCGTCCTCGCCCTGCTTCTTGGCGACCTCCGGGCAGAGCACGATGTCACCGAGGAGCCCCTGCGGGGGCTCCTCGTCGTCCTTGGCCGGCGGACGCAGTTCGTCCATCGGGAAGGACATGACGTCCGTCGGGCCCGGCAGGTCCATCCACTGGATGTGGAGCTGTTCCATGGCGGCGGTGTCCACCACGATCACCGAGAGTTCGGAGAGCGGGTGGATCCTCATCCGCGCGAGCGCGTAGCGGGCGATGTCGAGGATCGCCTGCTCGTCGACCTCGGTTCCGGACTCGTTGTTGACGTCGATCGACATGGTGCGCTGCTACTGCTTCCCGTTGCGTCGGCCCTGGCTCTTGCCGGCCTGGCCGTCCTGGTCGCTGTCGTACTTCTCGTACGCGTCGACGATACGGCCGACCAGCTTGTGCCGGACGACATCCTGGGACGTGAGCCGGGAGAAGTGCACGTCGTCGATGCCTTCGAGGATGTCCTGCACCTGCCGCAGACCACTCTTGGTGCCGTTCGGCAGGTCGACCTGGGTGACGTCACCCGTGACGACGATCTGCGAGTCGAAGCCGAGCCGGGTCAGGAACATCTTCATCTGCTCGGCACTGGTGTTCTGCGCCTCGTCCAGGATGATGAAAGCATCATTGAGCGTCCTGCCACGCATGTATGCCAGCGGGGCCACCTCGATCGTGCCCGCCGCCATCAGCCGCGGGATCGAGTCGGGGTCGAGCATGTCGTGCAGGGCGTCGTAGAGCGGGCGCAGGTACGGGTCGATCTTGTCGAAGAGCGTGCCGGGCAGGAAGCCGAGCCGCTCACCGGCCTCGACCGCCGGGCGGGTCAGGATGATCCGGCTGACCTGCTTGGACTGCAGGGCCTGGACCGCCTTGGCCATGGCGAGGTAGGTCTTGCCGGTACCGGCCGGGCCGATGCCGAAGACGATCGTGTGCTTGTCGATCGCGTCGACGTACCGCTTCTGGTTGAGCGTCTTGGGGCGGATCGTGCGGCCGCGGCTGGAGAGGATGTTCTGCGTGAGCACCTCGGCCGGGGTCTCGGTGCCGTCGGCCTGGCCGGTGTCGGTGGCCCTGAGCATCGCAATCGAACGTTCCACAGCGTCCTCCGTCATCGGCTGACCGGTGCGGAGCACCAGCACCATCTCGTCGAACAGGCGCTGGATCAGGGCGATGTCCGCCGTGTTGCCCGTTGCGGTTATGTCATTGCCCCGGACGTGGATGTCGGCCGCCGGGAACGCCGCTTCGATCACGCGCAGCAACGAGTCGCCCGATCCGAGGAGCATCACCATGGGGTGTGCGGCCGGAATGCTGATGTGGGCACGCGCCTGCGGCCGTGTGGGTGTCTGAGTCATGGGCCGGCCCTCGGGCCTGCGCATACCTCCCGCTGCGGGGTTCTCGCTGCTCGAAAACCTCTTCATGACCCAGCCTACGACTCCGTACTGACAACACCGAGAGGTTTTCGCGGGCGGAAGGAGTCCACGGGGTTACGGACGGAAGCCGATCGTCGGGACGGCCCGGCGCAGCGGCCAGGGACGGGTGGCCGCCGGAAGCAGGTCCTGGAGGAAGGCGTACCGCTGGAGCGCGGCCGGGTCCTGGTCGGTGACGGTACGGATGCGCTGCCACCAGGCGGCGATCTCCGCCCAGCCGGGGGCCGAGAGCGAGCCGCCGAACTCCTGGACCGAGAGGGCCGCGGTGAGACCGGCGAAGGCGAGGCGGTCGGCGAGGGGCCAGTTGGCGAGGGTGCCGGTGACGAAGCCGGCGACGAAGACGTCGCCGGCACCGGTCGGGTCCAGGGCCTCGACCGCGATCGCGGGGACCTCGGCGGTGGTCCCGGTGGCCGCGTCGACCGCGTACGCGCCCTCGGCGCCGAGGGTGACGACGGCGAGCGGGACCCGTTCGGCGAGGGCGTGTGCGGCGGCGCGGGGGCAGTCGGTGCGGGTGTAGCGCATGGCCTCCTCGGCGTTGGGGAGGAATGCCTGGCAGTGCTCCAGGTCGGTCAGGCCGTCGAGGTCCCAGCGGCCGGTCTCGTCCCAGCCGACGTCGGCGAAGACCAGGGCCCCCCGGCGGGCCGCCGCGGCCACCCAGGTTTCACTGCGGCCGGGGGCGAGCGAGGCGATGGCGGCCCGGGCCCGGGGCGGGCACCGGGGCGAGACGGCGGGGGCTCCGGGGGGTGCGAACGCGGGCGGGGGCGGGGCCTCGTGGCCGTGCGAGACCATCGTCCGCTCGCCCTCGTACGCCATGGAGACGGTCACCGGGGAGTGCCAGCCGCGGACGGTGTGCGACAGGGACAGGTCGATGCCCTCGCCCTGTTCGAGGGCGTCCCAGCAGTACTCGCCGTAGTGGTCGTCGCCGAACGCCGCGGCGAGTGAGGTGTGGAGGCCGAGGCGGGCCAGCGCGGTGGCCATGTTGGCGACGCCGCCGGGGCTGGACCCCATGCCGCGTGCCCAGGACTCGGTGCCGCGCACGGGGGCGCTGTCCAGGCCGGTGAAGATGATGTCGAGGAAGACCGTGCCGGTGAGGAAGACGTCGCAGTCGGGGTCCTGCGGTGCGCGCAGCCCGTCCAGTGGGTCGATGGCTGGAATGTCGGTGCTCACCTTGCACTCCCCGGTCGTGGCGGTTGCGGCCAGTGTGCCCGATTCCCGCTTGCGTGCGCCTGGTCCGCGCCGGTCCGCGGCGGGTCTGCGTACACAGAGGCTGACCTGCATAAACATGCGCTGATACCCGCATAGAAACACGGCAAACGCATAAGTGACTCAGATCACAGCGGGTCGCCTTTCGGTCGGCCGGGAGCACTTGATACAAATTGGCCCGCGACCACCGTTGGGGATCTCACCGGCGAGTGTGCCGAACCCCCGCGTTTTCCGTACTTCTCGCAGTTCTCGCAGTTCCCTCATTTTCGCAGTACTCGCATTGCCCCCTCTGCCTTTTCGCCTCTTCTGGCATGTCTTCAGGAACGCCCATGTCCTCGCGCCCTCGCGCCGCGTGGCCTCTGGTTGCCGTGTTCACCGCCGGTTACCTCGCCGCCTATCTCCTCCCCACCATCGTGGGACGGCTCTCCGTCTATCTGGGCCTCACCACGGCCCAGGCCGGTCTGGTCGGCAGCGCCCTGCTGCTGAGCTCGGCCTCCGCGGGCTTCTGCCTGGCGGGCCGCGTCGAGACGTACGGGCCGCGGAGACCGGCGCGGCTCGGGCTGGTGCTGGCCGTGCTGGGGTACGGCTGCGCCGCGCTGGCCGGGTCCGTGCCGCTGGTGGTCCTGGGCGCCGTGGTCGGCGGTTTCGGCTCCGGTACGGCGACCGCGGTGGCCGCGGCGGGCATCGCCGCCCAGCGCGACCCGCACCGGACATCGTCCCTGGGGCTGCTGAGCGTCTCGGCGACCGCGGGCGCCCTGTATCTGACGATCCCCCACCTGGGCGGCGGCCACCGGCTGCCGTTCGCGTCGATCGCGCTGGTCGCGCTGCTGGTCTGGCCGGCCACCTCCCGGCTCGGCAGCCCGGTGGTCCCCGCGGGTCCGGCCGTCCCCGCCTCGGGGCGGCTGCCGCACCGCCGCTCGGGTCTGGTGCTGGCGGGCGGCATGCTCGTCTGGTCCATGGCGCAGAACGCGCTGTGGGGGGTCAGCAGCCGCATCGGCGTGGACCAGGTCGGCCTCTCCGAGGTCGCCATAGGAGCGGTGTTCGCCGCCGCGCTGGGCGCCGGTCTGCTCGGTGTGATGGGGGCCGGTGTGCTCGGGGGCCGGCTCGGGCGGGCGGTGCCGATCGGTCTGGGCACCATGGTCATCGCGGTGAGCATCGTGCTCAGCTCGTCGGCCGTGAGCCTCGGCTCGTTCGCGACCGGCGAGATCCTGTGGAACACCTTCTACCCGGTGGTCCTGTCGTACCTGATCGGGCTGGCCGCGTCCCTGGACGTGCGCGGGCGCTGGGCGGTCCTGGCGGGCTCGGCCTCGTCGGTGGGCGTGGCCTGCGGTCCGGTGCTCGGCAGTGTGCTGTCCGAGGGGGCCGGCTTCCCGGGCATGGGGCTGATCCTGGGCGCCGTGACGCTGCTGGTCGCGGCCCCGGTGACGGCGGTGGCCCTGCACACCGGTGGCCGTCCGCTGGTGCCGGGCTCGGTGCGGCGCAGGGGCGGCGCTCCGGCGGCCCTGCTCGCGGTCACCACCGGTGCGGTGCCGGGGGCCGTCCCGAAGCTGGGCGCGCCCGAGCAGGCCGTCACGGAGATCAGCCTGCCCGCGCTGCGCCGCAGGCGCCTGGTCAGGAGTGCGTTCCGGACGGCCGGCCCGTCGGGCGCCGGTCAGTCGAACGCGTACGCCTCGACCTCCGACAGGTAGCGCGCCCTGCGCTCCTCGTCGTGGTCGAGGAAGGCCGCCTCGAAGGAGTTGCGGGCCAGGGTGCGCAACTGCTCGCGCTCCAGGCCGAGCGCCTCGTGGACGGCGTGGAAGGTGTCCCCGACGTACCCGCCGAAGTAGGCGGGGTCGTCGGAGTTCACCGTGCAGAGCAGCCCGGCGTCCATCATGGCCCGCAGCGGGTGCTCCTCCAGGGTGTCGATGGCGCGCAGCCGTACGTTGGACAGCGGGCAGAGGGTGAGCGGCACCCGGTCGGCGACCAGCCGCTTCACCAGGTCCGGGTCCTCCATGCAGCGCAGTCCGTGGTCGATGCGCTCCACGCCGAGTACGTCGAGCGCCTCGGTGATGTACGCGGGCGGCCCCTCCTCGCCCGCGTGGGCGACCTTGCGCAGTCCGAGCGCGTCGGCCGCCGCGTACACCTCGCGGAACTTGGCGGGCGGGTGGCCGACCTCGGCGGAATCCAGGCCGACGGCGCTGATCCGGTGCAGGTACGGCTTCGCGGCCTCCAGCGTCTCCAGTGCCGAGTCGGCGGACTCGTCGCGCAGGAAGCACATGATGAGCTGGGTGGAGATGCCGTGCTGCTCCTCGCTGCGCTCCAGCGCCCGGCCTAGTCCCTCGATGACGGTGCCGATGGGTACGCCGCGGGCGGTGTGCGCCTGCGGGTCGAAGAAGATCTCCGCGTGGCGCACGCCCTGGACGGCGGCGCGGGTGAGGTAGGCGTCGGCGAGTTCGGTGAAGTCGTCCTCGGTCCGCAGCACCGCCATCAGCGCGTAGTACAGGTTGAGGAAGCTCTGCAGGTCGTCGAAGAGGTAGGCGGTACGCAGTTCCTCGGTGTCCGCGTAGGGCAGCGGCACGCCGTTGCGTGCGGCGAGCGCGAAGGCCAGCTCGGGTTCGAGGGTCCCTTCGATGTGGAGGTGGAGTTCTGCTTTGGGGAGGTGCACGGGTTTCTCACTTACGCATGTGGTGCTGCTGTCGGGTGTTACGGGTGACGGCTCGGTACCGGGATCCGTGTCAGGTCCTGGGCGACGGTCAGTTCGCCCTCGAACCCGGCCGCCCGGGCCTGGGCCCCGAAGGCCTCCGGGTCCGGGTAGCGCTGGGAGAAGTGCGTGAGCACGAGGTGCCGTACGCCTGCGTCCCGCGCGACCCGGGCCGCCTGTCCGGCGGTCAGATGGCCGTGGTCGGTGGCCAGTTCCTCGTCCTCGTCGAGGAAGGTCGACTCGATGACCAGCATGTCGCAGCCCTCGGCGAGTGCGTACACGCCGTCGCACAGTCTCGTGTCCATGATGAACGCGAACCGCTGTCCGCGCCTGCGCTCGGAGACGTCGTCGAGGGTGACCCCGCCGAGCGCGCCCTCGCGCTGGATCCGGCCGACGTCCGGTCCGGCGATGCCGTGCTCCGCGAGCTTCGCGGGCAGCATGCGCCGCCCGTCGGGCTCGACCAGGCGGTAGCCGTACGACTCGACGGGGTGCGAGAGCTTGTGGCTGCTGAGGGTGTACGTGTCCGTGGTGGCCAGCGGCCCGTCGGCGGCGACCGGGGCCTCGGTCAGCTCGACGGATTCGCGGTAGGCGGTGGCGTACCGGAGCCGGTCGAAGAAGTGCTGCCCGCTCGCCGGGTAGTGCGCGGTGACGGGGTGCGGGACCTGGTCGAGGTTGATCCGCTGGATCACCCCGGCGAGGCCGAGCGAGTGGTCGCCGTGGAAGTGCGTGACGCAGATCCGGTCGATGTCGTGCGCGGCGACGCCGGCCCGCAGCATCTGGCGCTGGGTGCCCTCGCCGGGGTCGAAGAGGATGCCCTCGCCGTCCCAGCGCAGCAGGTAGCCGTTGTGGTTGCGGTGCCGGGTCGGGACCTGGCTGGCGGTGCCGAGGACGACGAGTTCGCGTACGGACACGGGGTGCTGCTTCCTCGTTCCGGTCCTAGCCGGGGGGCCACTGGAGACCGCGGCCGCCCAGGACGTGCGCGTGCGCGTGGAACACGGTCTGTCCGGCTCCGGCGCCGGTGTTGAACACGACCCGGTACCCGGTCCCGTCGACCTTCTCGTCGGCGGCGACGTGCCCGGCCTCGCTCAGCACGTCGGCGAGGATCTGCGGCTCGGCGGCGGCGAGGGACGCGGCGTCGGGGTGGTGGACGCGGGGGATGACCAGGACGTGGGTGGGGGCCTGGGGGTTGATGTCGCGGAAGGCGACCGTGGTGTCGGTCTCCCGGACGATGGTGGCCGGGATCTCGCCCGAGACGATCTTGCAGAACAGGCAGTCGGGCTGCGGTTCTCCTGCCATGGGGTGCGCTCCTCTGTCTCGGTGATCCGTTACGGGGCAGCCTAGCGGGCGGGGCCGGGCCGCCGGTGCGGGGCGCATTCGGGGGCTCCGCCCCACTTCCAGCCCCGCCGGCGTTTGAGGCGCGAGGTCCGGGGCGGAGCCCCACTTCCAGCCCCGCCGGCGTTTGAGGCGCGGGGTCCGGGGCGGAGCCCCGGTTGCGGGAAGGGGCGGGCAGGGGAACAGGCCCGCCGCAGGCGACACACCCGCACCCCGCAACCACACCCGCACCGGCCCCACCCCTCTCCGCTCACTCCGGCAGCGTCGGCGCCGTCTTCGCCGGTGTGCGGCTCAGCGACTCCAGCGCGATCCGGATCGCCTCGTCCAGCTGCGGGTCCCGGCCCGCCGCGTGGTCCTGCGGCGCCATGACGACCTCCACGTCGGGGTCGACGCCGTGGTTCTCGACGCCCCACCCGTACCCCTCCAGCCAGAAGGCGTACTTGGGCTGGGTGACCAGCGTGCCGTCGACGAGGCGGTACCGGCTGTCGATGCCCACCACGCCGCCCCAGGTGCGTACGCCGACGACGGGGCCGATGTCCAGCGCCTTGATCGCCGCGTTCACGATGTCGCCGTCCGAGCCGGAGAACTCGTTCGCGACCGCCACGACGGGGCCGCGCGGCGCGTCGCCCGGGTAGCTTGAGGGCCGCATGCCGCGGGGCAGGTCCCAGCCGACGATGCGGCGGGCCAGCTTCTCCACGACCAGCTGCGAGGTGTGGCCGCCGCGGTTCTCCCGTACGTCCACCACCAGCCCCTCGCGGGCGACCTCGGTGCGCAGGTCGCGGTGGATCTGCGCCCAGCCCGAGCCGACCATGTCGGGGACGTGGAGGTAGCCCAGGCGCCCGCCGGACTGCTCGTGCACGTACGCGCGCCGGTCGGCGACCCACGCGTGGTAGCGCAGTGCCTCCTCGTCGGCGATCGGCACGACGACGACGTGGCGCGGGTCGCCGCCGTCGACCGGCGAGACGGTCAGCTCGACGGGCTTCCCGGCCGAGCCGGTGAGCAGCGGCGCGGGGCCGGTGAGGGGGTCGACCGGGTGTCCGTCGACGGCCAGGACCGTGTCGCCCGGCCGGACGGCGACGCCGGGCGCGGCGAGCGGGGCCCGGGCGGCGGGGTCGGAGGTCTCGGACGGCAGGATGCGGTCGATGCGCCAGCTCCCGTCGTCCGCGCGGGAGAGGTCGGCGCCGAGCAGTCCCTGCCGGGCGGAGTCGTCGCGCCAGCCGCCGGAGGGGGTCACATAGGCGTGCGAGGTGCCGAGTTCACCCTGGACCTCCCAGAGGAGGTCGATGAGGTCGTCGTGGGTGGCGACGCGCTCCAGGACGGGGCGGTAGCGGTCCAGGACGCCGTCCCAGTCGATGCCGCCCATGTCGGGGCGCCAGAAGTTGTCCCGCATGATGCGGCCGGCCTCGTCGTACATCTGGCGCCATTCGGCGGCCGGGTCGAGGGTGCGGCGGACGCGCGAGAGGTCGACGGTGATGTTGCCGTCGTCGCTGTCGTCGTCGGAACCCGCGGACACCCGGCTGTCGGACGGGACGACGCGCAGCTTGCCGTGGCTGTGCAGGACCAGGCGCTTGCCGTCGCCGCTGACCGCGAACCCGCTGATGTCGGAGGCGAGTTCCTCGCAGCGCAGCTTCTCCAGGTCGTACCGCTCCAGGACGGGCTCGGGGTGGCTGGCGTCAGGAGTGGGGGCGCTCGTGCCGAGCACCCCGGTCACCGGGTGGCGCAGCCACAGCAGCCCGTCCTTCGCGGCCCGCAGCGAGGAGTAGCTGGCGGCCTCGACGGGCAGCGGCACGATCCGGTCCGCGAGGCCGTCCAGGTCGATGCGGGTGACGGGGAGCGCCGTGGGGTTGTCCTCGCCGTCGCCGGCCTTCTCCTTCTCGGTCGGGCGGCCGTGGAGCTGCGGCCCGAACGGGGAGGGGGTGGTCGCGGCGAGCGTCAGCAGGTGCGGCCGGCAGGCGCCGATGAACGCCAGGTCGAAGACATGGGAGTCGTAGATCGGGTCGAACGCCCGCTCCGAGAGGAACGCCAGGTGCTTTCCGTCGGCGGTGAAGGCCGGTGCGAAGTCCCGGAACCGCAGCGGGGTCGCCTCGGAGACCGACAGGTCGGCGAGGTGCGCGAGCTTGAGCTGGCTCAGCGGCTCGGGGCCGGGGTGTGACCAGGCGAGCCAGGCGGAGTCGGGTGAGAAGACGAGGCCGGAGGCGTCGCCGTGCTCGCTGCGGTCCACCTCGTGGACCTCGCCGCTCTCCCGCTCGACGATCAGGACGCGCCCGTCGTGGGCGGCGACGGCGAACCGGCTGCCGTCGGGTGCCGGGGCCAGGTCGAGGACGCGGCCGATCCGGCCTGCGGCGAGGCGGCGCGGGACGGTACCGGGGCCGGTCCCGGTGGCGGGGGCGCACTCCAGCGCGTCGTCGCCCTCGGCGTCGGTGACCCAGACGACGTGCTGGTCACCGTCGGCCTGGAAGGTGTAGGGCAGCCTGGCCCGTACGCCGGGTTCGACGGCGAGTGCGCGGGCCGGGCCCTCGCGGTGGGTGACCCAGTGGACGGCGCCGCGGGACTCGACGGCGCTGCCGCGGCCGGTGCGGTCGGGGGACGCGGTGTGCAGGTGGCTGCCGGCGTGCACGGGGTGCGGCTGGAGGTCGGCGCGCTGACCGCCGAGCCGGATGTCGAGGCGGCGGGGGCCTTCGCTCTCCAGGCTGTCCAGGAGCCACAGTTCACCGGCGGCCGCGTAGGCGACACGGGTGCCGTCCGTGGTGGCGTGCCGGGCGTAGAAGCCTTCGATGCCGGTGTGCCGGCGCAGGTCGGTGCCGTCGGGGAGGGAGGAGTAGAGAGCGCCGACGTCTTCGTGGTCGGAGAGGAAGGCGATGCGGTCGCCGACCCACATCGGGCACTCGATGTTGCCGTCGAGCTCCTCGTGGACGCGTACGAACTCCGCCGGGTCCCCCTCGGCCGCGATCCAGAGCTTGCCCGCCGTGCCGCCCCGGTAGCGCTTCCAGGTGGCGGCCTCGCGCCCCATGGTGGCCGAGAGCAGCAGGACGCGTCCGCCGGGACCGTACGCGAGGGAGCCGACCGGTCCGTACGGGAGGGTCCGCGCGGGCCCGCCGTCGACCGGGACGGCGCGGGCCCAGGAGCGCCGGAGCGAGACCTGGCCCTGGGTGCTGGTGACCAGCACGTCGCCGTCCGGGGTCCAGCCGCGTACGGCGGTCCGTGCGTCACCCCAGTGGGTCAGCCGCCGGGAGGGGCCGCCGTCGACGGGGGCGAGGTGCACCTCGGGGGCCCCGTCCCGGGTGGACGTCCAGGCGACGAGGGTGCCGTCAGGAGATATCCGGGGCTGGGTGACGGGACGGTTGTCGGCGCTGACACGCCAGGCTCGGCCGCCGTCGAGCGGCGCCAGCCAGACATCGTCCTCGGCGGTGAAGGCGATCGAGTCGCCCTGGACATGGGGATACCGGAGGTAGGAAGGCTGTGTCACAGCGATCAGCCTAGGCCGCTCCCGTGCCTGGTGGCACGGGGTTGGCCGGAGTCCGCCCTCCGGCCGGCTCACTTGCCCCGGGGCTGTTCCGTGACCGTGACGGTCACGGTGACCGTCGGCCGGGCCCCTCCCCCGCCGCCGCCCTTGCCGTCGTCCGGCGCGGAAGTCGAGGCCGGCGCCTCGCAGTTGCCGAGCAGGCTGGCCCGGAACACGGTCCGGCCGTCGGCCTTCGCCGTCAGGTCACCGCGCACGCAGCGGCCGTCGACCGCCTGCCTGACCTGGCCGGCGATCTTGATGTCCCGGCCCTCCTTCGTCCGGCCGCTGCAGTCGACGTCGGCGACGCGGCGCGTGGAGGCGGTGGACGAACCCGCCCGCGCTGACGACGACTTCGCCCCGTCCCCCTCGACGTTCGCCGCGCAGGTCAGCCACTGCACGTGCACGCCTTCGTGTTCCAGGGCGCGGGTGGCGGTGCGGTCGGTGGTCACGGCGATGGACGCGGTGTTCAGTCCGTCCGCGGGTTCGCAGGCGACGAGGCCCGCGACGGCGGTGGCCGCGAGGCAGATCGCGGCCGGAAAGCGACGGGTCGCCCGGCGACCCCATGCCCTTGATGTCCCCATACGGGCAGCTTCCCACCACTCCTGACGCAGCGGTAGTCCGCTTGCGGCCACAACTGCCCCGGGTGTACGGGGTTACGACCAGCGGCCCGTGCGCCCCAGCAGCAGCGCCGTCGCCGCGGTGCCCGCGGTCGAGGTGCGCAGCACCGTCGGTCCGAGCCGGCAGGTCCGGGCGCCGGCGGCGGCGAAGACGGCCAGCTCCTCGGGTGAGACGCCTCCTTCGGGGCCCACGACCAGCACGATCTCGCCCTCATCGGGCAGGGCGACGGTGGCCAGCGGCTCGCTGTCGCACCCGCGGTCCTCGTGCAGCACGGCCGCGAAGTCGGCCGTGGCCAGAAGTGCGGCAACCTGTTTCGTCGTGGCCACGTCCGCCACGTCCGGGAACCGGACCCGGCGCGACTGCTTGCCGGCCTCGCGGGCCGTATTGCGCCACTTCGCCAGGGACTTGAGGCCGCGGTCGCCCTTCCACTGGGTGATGCAGCGCGCGGCCTGCCACGGCACGATCGTGTCGGTCCCGGTCTCCGTCATCGTCTCGACGGCGACCTCGCCGCGGTCGCCCTTGGGCAGCGCCTGGACGACGGTGATGCGGACGCCGGGGCGGGGTTCCTCGTGGACGGACTCCAGGTCGGTGATCACCAGCCGGTCCTTGCCCTCGGCCGCCTTCACGACGCCCTCGGCCCAGTGGCCGCGCCCGTCCGTCAGGACGACGTCCTCACCGGCGTGCAGGCGCTTCACCGAGACGGCGTGCCGGCCCTCGGGCCCCTCCAGGACGAACTCGGGCCCGCCCGGCAGCTGTTCGACGACGAAGACGGGTGCCGTCACTGTGTACTCCTCGTGCTCAGCGCCGTCCGTGCGGCGTCCAGTTCCTCGGCGAGCAGCCTGACCAGCCGGCCCGCGGGCAGTTCGCGCGCCATCCGGTACCCCTGCCCCGCCCACAGTGCCATGCCCTGCGCGTCCCCGGCCTTGGCCGCCGCCTTGCGCAGCGCGGCCGTCAGATGGTGCACCTGCGGGTAGGCGGCGGGGGCGTACGGTCCGTGCTCGCGCACGAAGCGGTTGACCAGGCCGCGGGCCGGGCGTCCGGAGAACGCCCGGGTCAGGGTGGTGCGGACGAACAGCGGGTTGGTCAGGGCCTGTTTGTGCAGCAGGTGGGCGCCCGACTCGGGGCACACCAGGAACGCGGTGCCGAGCTGTGCGGCATCGGCGCCCGCCGCCAGCACCGCGGCGATCTGGGAGCCGCGCATCAGCCCGCCTGCGGCGATGACCGGTATCTGCACGGTCTCGCGGACCTGGGCCACCAGGCAGAGGAGTCCGGTGCCGGAGCCATCGGTCTGCGGGTCGTCGCGGAACGTGGACTGGTGGCCGCCCGCCTCGACACCCTGGGCACAGACGGCGTCGGCGCCCGCCCACTGGGCGGCCTGGGCCTCTTCGGGCGAGGTGACCGTGACGACGGTGTACGTGCCCGCCGCGGCGAACGCGTCGAGGGTGTCACGGGAGGGGCAGCCGAAGGTGAAGGAGACGACCGGAACGGGGTCCTCCAGCAGGATGGCGAGTTTGGCCTCGTAGCCGTCGTCGCCGCAGGCGTCTGTGTCACCGAGCGGGGTCTCGTACCAGGAGGTCTCGCCCGCGAGCTGGTGCCGGTACACCTCGACGGCGGCCGGGTCGGCGAGGTTCGGCTGCGGCATGAAGAGGTTGACGCCGAAGGGCCGGCCGGTGAGACCGCGCACCTGTTTGATCTCGTTGTACATGCCGTCCGCCGTCTTGTACCCGGCGGCCAGGAAGCCGAGTCCGCCGGCCTCGACGACGGCCGCGACGAGCGGCGGACAGGAGGGTCCGCCCGCCATCGGGGCCTGCACGATCGGATACCGGCAGAGATCGGTCAACGCGGATGGCATGACCGCATCGTGTCATGCCGTCCCTGACCCGGCGATGCGCACCCCGCTGCCACGTTTTGTCCCCAATGCGGTACGGGCCCGGAAACCGGGCCCGTACGACATCGTCAGGTGGATCTAGCGGCCGTTGAACGCGTCCTTCAGACGCGAGAACAGGCCCTGCTGCCCGGGCTGGAACTGGCCGATGGGCCGCTCCTCGCCGCGCAGCTTCGACAGCTCGCGCAGCAGACGTTCCTGCTCCGAGTCCATCTTCGTCGGGGTCATCACCTCGACGTGCACGATCAGGTCGCCGCGCCCACCGCCCCGCAGGTGCGTGATGCCGCGCCCGTGCAGCGGGACGGACTGGCCGGACTGGGTGCCCGGCCGGATGTCGACCTCCTCCAGTCCGTCGAGCGTCTCCAGCGGCACCTTGGTGCCGAGGGCCGCCGCCGTCATGGGGATGGTGACTGTGCAGTGCAGATCGTCGCCGCGCCGCTGGAACACGGCGTGCGGCAGCTCGTGGATCTCGACGTAGAGATCACCGGCCGGGCCGCCGCCGGGGCCGACCTCGCCCTCGCCCGCGAGCTGGATGCGGGTGCCGTTGTCGACACCTGCGGGGATCTTCACGGTGAGCGTGCGCCGCGAGCGGATGCGGCCGTCACCGGCGCACTCCGGGCACGGGGTCGGCACGACCGTACCGAAGCCCTGGCACTGCGGGCAGGGCCGCGAGGTCATGACCTGGCCGAGGAACGACCGGGTGACCTGGGAGACCTCGCCGCGACCGCGGCACATGTCACAGGTCTGGGCGGAGGTGCCGGGCGCGGCGCCCTCGCCACTGCAGGTCGTACAGACGACGGCCGTGTCGACCTGGATGTCCTTGGTCGTGCCGAAGGCCGACTCGGCCAGGTCGATCTCCAGCCGGATCATGGCGTCCTGGCCGCGGCGGGTGCGCGAACGGGGTCCGCGCTGCGACGCCGTGCCGAAGAACGCGTCCATGATGTCGGAGAAGTTGCCGAAGCCACCCTGTCCGAATCCGCCCGCGCCACCGCCTCCGGAGGCGGACAGCGGGTCGCCGCCGAGGTCGTAGACCTGTTTCTTCTGAGCGTCCGACAACACCTCGTAAGCGGCGTTGATCTCCTTGAACCGCTCCTGGGTCTTCGGATCGGGGTTCACATCCGGGTGCAGCTCGCGCGCGAGCCTCCGGAAGGCCTTCTTGATCTCGTCCTGCGAAGCGTCGCGGCGCACGCCGAGTACGGCGTAGTAGTCCGTGGCCACTTACGACTCCGCCAGGATCTGTCCGACGTAACGTGCCACTGCGCGTACCGCTCCCATCGTTCCGGGGTAGTCCATGCGGGTCGGTCCGACCACGCCGAGTTTGGCGACTGCCTCGTCGCCCGAACCGTAGCCGACCGCGACGACGGACGTGGAGTTGAGCCCCTCGTGGGCGTTCTCGTGCCCGATACGTACGGTCATGCCCGAGTCCTTGGCCTCGCCGAGCAGCTTCAGCAGCACGACCTGCTCCTCCAATGCCTCCAGCACCGGCCGGATCATCACAGGGAAGTCGTGCCCGAAGCGGGTGAGGTTGGAGGTGCCGCCGATCATCAGCCGCTCCTCCGTCTCCTCGACGAGGCATTCGAGGAGAATCGAGAGCACGGTGGACACGGTTCCCCGGTCCTCGCTCTCGAAGGATTCCGGCAGGTCCTGCACCAGCTGCGGGACGTCCGCGAAGCGGCGTCCCACGACCCGGCTGTTGAGCCGCGCCCGCAGATCGGCGAGAGAGGTCTCACCGAACGGCGCGGGGCAGTCGACCAGCCGCTGTTCGACCCGGCCGGTGTCCGTGATCAGCACGAGCATCAGCCGGGCGGGTGCCAGGGACAGCAGTTCCACGTGCCGCACCGTCGAGCGGGTCAGCGAGGGGTACTGCACGACGGCGACCTGCCGGGTCAGCTGCGCGAGCAGCCGTACGGTCCGTCCCACGACATCGTCGAGGTCGACCGCGCCGTCGAGGAAATTCTGAATGGCACGGCGCTCCGGCGACGACAGGGGCTTGACGCCCGCGAGCTTGTCGACGAAGAGCCGGTAGCCCTTGTCCGTCGGGATGCGTCCCGCGCTGGTGTGCGGCTGGGCGATGAAGCCCTCGTCCTCCAGCACCGCCATGTCGTTGCGGACGGTGGCCGGGGAGACGCCCAGCTTGTGCCGCTCCGTGAGCGCCTTGGAGCCGACGGGCTCCTCGGTGCCGACATAGTCCTGGACGATGGCGCGCAGCACTTCGAGTCTGCGTTCGCTGAGCATCGCGCACACCTCCAGCTGTGTACCTCGGTGGTTCTCGGGCCGTTCCCGGGTCTTGCCCTGGCACTCTGTGCGTATGAGTGCCAGCAATGCCCCGGCCAGTGTACGGCGACGGGGTGGCCCCCTAGCAAGGGCGACCGGCCACGCTACCGCGAGACTGTGCAGGTCGTTGCCGATAGCGTCGTCGTATGGACGCCTCTTGGGAAGAGTCCGGCTGGGAGCGACTCGGACACGGAGTGGGCCGACGACGCCTTCCGGTGTGGGATGCGACGGTCGCCCTGGTGGCGGGGACGGACGGAGTGCTGCTCTGCGACACCGGGTCGTCACTGCGTGAAGCGGTCCGGGTGCGCGCCGAGGCCCAGTCGCTGCTCGGTGCGAGGGTGACGCATATCGCACTCAGCCACCCCCATTTCGATCATGTGCTGGGCACGGCCGCCTTCGCCGGGGCGCAGGTGTACGGCGCGGCCGGTCTGGCGGATCTGCTGCGGCGCGGGGCGGACGAGCTGCACGCGGACGCGGTGCGGCACGGTCTGCCCGAGCACGACGCGGCCGAGTCGGCGGATGTGCTGGTGGCGCCGCATCACGAGGTGTGCGGCGAGTGGACACTCGATCTGGGCGGCGGGCGTGAGGTGCTGCTCGTGAACGCGGGTCCGGGGCACAGCGGCCATGATCTGGCGGTGCTGGTCCCCGGCGTCTGCGGCTCGCCCCCGATCGTGTTCTGCGGTGACCTGGTCGAGGAGTCCGGCGAGCCGCAGGCCGGCCCGGACGCCTTTCCCTCGCGCTGGCCGGCGGCGCTGGACCGGCTGCTGGAGCTGGGCGGCGAGGACGCGTTGTACGTGCCGGGGCACGGGGCGGTGGTGGACGCAGCGTTCGTGAGGGCTCAGCGCGATCAGTTGACCGCCCGGTTCGGCGTGTCGTAACCCGCTCGCCGCTTATCGTCGTCCGATGCGCAGCTACCAGCCGGACCTGACCCCGCCGTGGAAGAAGTCCGCCCCCGCTCCCGAGGTGCCCGCCGATCCCGACCTGGTCGTGGAAGAGGCCGTCACCGGTTTCTGCGGTGCGGTGATCCGGTGCGAGAAGACGGCCGAGGGCCCGACGGTGACCCTGGAGGACCGCTTCGGCAAGCACCGGGTCTTCCCCATGGCGCCGCGCGGCTTCCTGCTGGAGGGCCGGGTCGTCACGCTGGTGCGCCCGTCGGCGGGCGGCCCGGCCCGCCCCGCCCGTACGGCCTCCGGCTCGCTGGCCGTTCCCGGGGCGCGGGCCCGGGTGGCGCGGGCCGGGCGGATCTACGTGGAGGGCCGGCACGACGCCGAGCTGGTGGAGCGGGTCTGGGGCGACGACCTGCGCATCGAGGGCGTGGTCGTGGAGTACCTGGAGGGCATCGACGACCTGCCCGCGATCGTGCGGGAGTTCTCCCCGGGTCCGGACGCGCGGCTCGGGGTGCTGGTCGACCACCTCGTGCCAGGCTCCAAGGAGTCCCGGATCGCGGCGCAGGTCTCGGACGGGAACGTGCTGGTGGCCGGCCACCCGTACATCGACGTGTGGGAGGCCGTGAAGCCGTCCTCCGTCGGGATCGCCGGGTGGCCGGTTGTGCCGCGCGGCCAGGACTGGAAGACGGGCGTGTGCCGGTCGCTGGGGTGGCCGGAGAACACGGGTGCGGCCTGGCAGCGGATCCTGTCCACGGTGCGCTCCTACCGGGACCTGGAGCCGGAGCTGCTGGGCCGGGTGGAGGAGCTGATCGATTTCGTGACGGCGCCCTCCGTGCCGTAGCGGCCCCTCTCAGTCCACCAGGTCCCGTACCACGGCGTCCGCCAGCAGCCGTCCGCGCAGGGTCAGCACCGCACGGCCCTCCGCGAACGGGCCCTGCTCCAGCAGCCCGTCCGTCACCGCCCGGCCCGCCGCCGCGAGCCCGGCCGGGGCGAGCAGCGACAGCGGGCAGCCGTCGACGAGCCGCAGCTCCAGCAGGATGCGCTCGACCCGCCGGTCCTCCGCCGAGAGGATCTCGCGGCCCGCGCCGGGCGAGCGCCCCTCGGCCAGCGCCTGCGCGTACGCCCCCGGGTGCTTCACGTTCCACCAGCGCACGCCGCCGACGTGGCTGTGCGCTCCGGGTCCGGCGCCCCACCAGTCGGCCCCGCGCCAGTACAGCTCGTTGTGCAGGCAGCGGCCCTCGGGGGTCCGGGCCCAGTTCGACACCTCGTACCAGGAGAAGCCGGCCGCGGCCATCGCCTCGTCCGCGATGAGGTACCGGTCGGCGTGGGCGTCGTCGTCCGTCATCGGGATCTCGCCGCGCTTGATCCGGCGGGCCAGCTGGGTGCCCTCCTCGACGATCAGGGCGTACGCCGAGACGTGGTCGGGCCCGGCGCCGATCGCCGCGTCGAGGGAGGCGCGCCAGTCGTCGTCGGACTCCCCCGGGGTGCCGTAGATCAGGTCGAGGTTGACGTGCTCGAAGCCGGCCGCCCTGGCCTCGGCGACACAGGCCTCGGGCCGGCCGGGGGTGTGGGTGCGGTCCAGGATCTTCAGGACGTGCTGCCGGGCACTCTGCATGCCGAAGGAGATCCGGTTGAAGCCGCCTTCGCGCAGCTCCGCCAGGTAGGCGGGTCCGACGGACTCGGGGTTGGCCTCGGTGGTGATCTCCGCGTCGTCCGCGAGGCCGAACTCCTCCCGGATCGCGGCCAGCATCCGGACCAGGTCGGCGGCGGCCAGCAGCGTCGGCGTGCCGCCGCCGACGAAGACCGTACGGACCTGGCGGGGGTCGTCGCCGAGGACCTTGCGGGCCTGGCGGACCTCGCCGACGAGATGGGAGGCGTAGTTGTCCCGGGAGGCCAGCGCACCGCCGGAGCCGCGCAGCTCGGTCGCGGTGTAGGTGTTGAAGTCGCAGTAGCCGCAGCGGGTCGCGCAGTACGGCACGTGGAGGTAGAAGCCGAGCGGGCGGTCTGCGGCGCCTTCCAGGGCGTGGCGGGGCAGCGCCCCGTCGTCGGGCACGGGCTCACCATCGGGCAGTACGGAAGGCATACCGTCCATTGTCGCGCGCCGCCCGGCACCCGGACGCCACGCCCGGGTGCGGAGCTACTCGGCCTGGAGGACCAGCAGGGCCAGGTCGTCGTCCGGCGGGCGCTCGGCGAAGGCGTGCACGGCGTGTTTGATGCGGTCCGCGATCCCTTCCGCACTCAGCCCGGCGCAGCCGGAGAGCGCCTCGGCCAGCCCGTCCCCGTCGTCGAACATCAGTGACCCCGAGCGGCGCTCCGTCACCCCGTCGGTGACGCACAGGAGGCTGTCGCCGGGGGCCAGGTCGAAGCTCTGGGTCTCGTAGACGGCGTCGTCCATGACGCCGAGGAGCAGTTGCGGTTCGGCGGCCGGGCGCACCGTGCCGTCGGGGCGCAGGAGCAGCGGCAGCGGGTGCCCGGCGCTGACCAGGGTGCAGCGGGCGCCGCCGCCGGGCAGCGGGACGAGCTCCCCGTACAGCAGGGAGAGGAACCGGGACTGTCCGCTGTCCGCCGAGTGCTGGCCGCCGGCGGCGGCGACCATGAGCGCGGCGGCCTCGGCGGCCTCCATCGCGTCGTCGAGGAGCAGCCGGTTGAGGCGGACCAGGACCTCGTCGGCCTGGAAGCCCTCACGGGCCAGCAGCCGGAGCCACGGGCGGGCGAGTCCGGTGACGACGGCGGCCTCGGGGCCGCTGCCCTGGACGTCGCCGAGGACGAAGCACCAGCGGTCGCCCGGGCACGGGAAGATGTCGTAGAAGTCACCCCCGACCACGCCGTCGTCGCTGGGCTCGTAGACGAGGGAGCTGGCGACGCCCGGTATGTCGGCGACCTTGCTGGGCAGCAGTCCGCGCTGGAGGATGCGGCTGATGGTGGCCTGCCGGGTGTAGGCGCGGGCCGCGCCGACGGCGAGGCCGACCCGGCGTACGAAGTCCTCGATCAGGGCGGTGACCTCGTCGGGGACGCGGGCGATGCCTCCGCGGCCGAGGAGTACGGCTCCGAGGGTGCGGCCGCCCGAGGTGATCCGGTAGGCGAGCGCGACGCCTTCGAGCCCGTCCGGCTGCCCGCCGTCCTCCGCGCTGCCGGGCCACGGGATCGAGACGGGGCCGGTGCCGACCCGCTCGGGGAGTCGGAGGGGGTCGCCCTCCAGCAGGGTGCGCAGTGGCTGGATGCGGGTCTCGTCGACGTGCCAGACCTTGGCGAGCCGCGGGACGGCCGCGCGGCCGGGGGTCTCGGGCTCCAGCCAGATCGCGCACCAGTCGGCGAGCCGGGGCACGAGTAACTGTCCGGCGAGCGCGGCCACGATGTCCTCGTCGAGCTGTCCGGCCAGCAGGTCCGAGGCCTCGGCGAGGAACGACAGCGCGCCGCGGCCCGCCCAGTCCGCGTCGTCGCGCAGGGCGCGGCGGGCGGTGGGGGCGAGCAGTTCGGCGGCGCGCAGACCGCGCTGGAAGCCGGGCTCCGGGTGGGCGTCGGGGAAGGGGTTCCAGTCGTCGACGGGGAGCCGGGCCCAGACGGTCTTGAGGCCGGTGCGGTAGGTGATGCCCCACCGTTCGGAGAGGGTGGCGACGAGCTCCAGGCCGCGCCCGTACTCGGCGGGCTCCCCCGGCTCCTCCTCGCCGCCGGAGCCGCTCTCGGGGCAGTCGCTGCGTACGGCACGGGCCGGATGGTGGTCGGAGACCTCCAGGACCAGGGCGGAGCTCTCGTCCTCGGTCGCCTCCTCCAGCCGGAAGAGCAGTTCCACGGTTGTCCCGGCGTGCACGACGGCGTTGGTGACGAGCTCGCTGACGATGACCGCCGCGTCGTCGGACAGCCGCTCGCTGAAGCCGACCGCCGCGGGCAGCCCGAGCCCGCTCCACTCGGCGAGCGCGGCGGCGACGAACCGCCGGGCCGCGGCGGGCGCGAGGAGGTTCCCGGGCAGGCTCGTCCGGGCGACGGGCTGTGCGCCCGTGGTCGCGCCAGTGGTTCCGGGGCGCTGCACAATGTCCCGCTGCAAGGGAATGGACCCCACAGGGCGGCTCCTGACCTGTTCTCGCTCTGCCTGTTCTCCGCCTGGACGGACCCTCTAAGCGCTGCTGACGACACGGACAGAGTGACAGATCGGCCACTCGCATACGCGTCGAGTTACCGAAGTGAGGGCAGAACGACGCCCCGGCCCCCGCGCGCGGTGCACGGGGGCCGGGGCGTCGACCTGCTGTCTACGCCTCGCGGGAGCCCGCGTACATGTCGTCGATCAGGTCCTTGTACACGCGCTCGACGACCGGCCGCTTCAGCTTGAGGCTGGGCGTGACCTCGCCGTGCTCGATGTCGAGGTCACGCGGGAGCAGCCGGAACTTCTTGATGGTCTGCCAGCGCTGCAGCCCCTCGTTGAGGCGCTTCACGTACCCCTCGATGAGCTCGACGGTCTGCGGGGACGCCACGACGTCCGCGTACGACTTGCCCTCCATGCCGTTCTCGGCGGCCCAGCCGAGGATCGTCGGCTCGTCGAGGGCGATGAGCGCTGTGCAGAAGTTACGGTCCGCGCCGTGCACCAGGATGTTGGAGACGAACGGGCAGACCGCCTTGAACTGGCCCTCGACCTCGGCCGGCGCGATGTACTTGCCACCGGACGTCTTGATCAGGTCCTTCTTGCGGTCGGTGATCCGCAGATAGCCGTCCACGGACAGCTCGCCGATGTCGCCGGTGTGGAACCAGCCGTCGGCCTCCAGCACCTCGGCGGTCTTCTCCGGCAGCCCCTGGTAGCCCTGCATCAGGCCGGGGCCGCGCAGGAGGATCTCGCCGTCGTCGGCGATCCGGACCTCGGTGCCGGGGAGCGGCTTGCCGACGGTGCCGGTGCGGTAGGCCTCGCCCGGGTTGACGAAGGAGGCCGCGCTCGACTCGGTGAGGCCGTAGCCCTCCAGGATGTGGATGCCGGCGCCGGCGAAGAAGAAGCCGATCTCGGGAGCGAGCGCGGCGGAGCCGGAGACGCAGGCGCGGAGCCGGCCGCCGAACGCCTCGCGGATCTTGGCGAAGACGAGGGCGTCGGCGACCTTGTGCTTGGCGCCGAGCGCGAAGGGCACGGAGGAGGTGCCGGTGCGCCGGAAGTTGTCCTGGGAGACCTTCGCGTACTCGCGGGCGACGCCGGCCGCCCAGAGGAAGATCTTGTACTTGGCCCCGCCACCGGCACGGGCCTTGGCCGCGACGCCGTTGTAGACCTTCTCGAAGATCCGGGGGACGGCGGCCATGTAGGTCGGCTGGACGATCGGCAGGTTCTCGATGATCTTGTCGACCCGGCCGTCGACGGCGGTGACGTGTCCCACCTCGATCTGCCCGGAGGTGAGGACCTTGCCGAAGACGTGCGCGAGCGGCAGCCAGAGGTACTGGACGTCGTCCTTGGTGATCAGACCGGTGGAGACGGTGGCCTTGGCCATGTACGACCAGTTGTCGTGCGGCAGCCGTACGCCCTTGGGACGGCCGGTGGTGCCCGAGGTGTAGATGAGGGTCGCGAGCTGTTCGGGGGTGATCGCGTCGACCCGCTCGGTGATCGCGGCCGGGTTCTTGGCCAGGTGCTCGGTGCCCAGGGCCTCCAGGTCCGCCAGGGAGAGCACCCAGCCCTCGGGGTCGCCCTCGGCCGGTCCGGCGCCCTCGGCGTCGATGACGACGACGTGGGCGAGGTTCGGCAGCTCGGCACGGCGCTCACGGGCCTTGGCCAGCTGCGCGGCGTCCTCGGCGATCAGTACCCGGCTGTCGGAGTCGGAGAGGATGAACGCCGACTCCTCGGTGTTCGTGGAGGGGTAGATCGTGGTGGTCGCGGCGCCCGCGCACATGACCCCGAGGTCGGCCAGGATCCATTCGACCCGGGTGCTCGCGGCGAGCGCGACGCGCTCCTCCGGCTGCACGCCCAGAGCGATCAGCCCGGCCGCCACGGCGTAGACCCGCTCAGCGGCCTGCGCCCAGCTGAGCGACTTCCACTCGTCGGGCCCCTGGCCGGCGGCCGCGGGGACGGGGTAGCGGTAGGCCTCCCCGTCCGGGGTGGCCGCCACCCGGTCGATGAAGAGGGTCGCCACGGAGGGCGGACGGTTCTCGATCATGGTCTGTGTGTCGCTCACGACATCCTCCGGGCCTGCGGCAGTGCTTCACGACGGGCTGCTGGTTGGGGTGTGCTCTCCGCTTACGTCTGCGTGCTTGATGGTGCTTGTTTAACTGGCGAGTAACTACGAAGCCGTGATCAGAGTAAAGCGCTCGCGCGCCCCACGTAAGAGGCAACGGGACCCCGCTTCATACCCGCTTCATAACGAACGGGCCCCCGCGGCGCAGCGTTCTGCGATGCGGGGACCCGTTCTTCTACCGGCCGGTAGGGGTGGGGGGGGGGGGGGGGGGGCGCCCCGCCCCCCCCCCCCCCCCCCCCCCACTCCTCCGTACTACTTCTTGGCCTTGGTCTCCCCGGCGGACTCGTCGGTCGACAGTACGGAGATGAACGCGTCCTGCGGCACCTCCACGTTGCCGACCATCTTCATCCGCTTCTTGCCTTCCTTCTGCTTCTCCAGCAGCTTCCGCTTACGGGAGATGTCACCGCCGTAGCACTTGGCGAGGACGTCCTTGCGGATGGCGCGGACGGTCTCACGGGCGATGACCCGGGAGCCGATGGCCGCCTGGATCGGCACCTCGAAGTTCTGCCGCGGGATGAGCTTCTGCAGCTTGGCGACGAGCCGGACGCCGTACGCGTACGCCTTGTCCTTGTGCGTGACCGCGGAGAACGCGTCGACCTTGTCGCCGTGCAGCAGGATGTCGACCTTGACGAGCTCGGCGGACTGCTCGCCGGTGGGCTCGTAGTCGAGCGAGGCGTAGCCGCGCGTCTTGGACTTCAGCTGGTCGAAGAAGTCGAAGACGATCTCGGCGAGCGGCAGGGTGTAGCGGATCTCGACCCGGTCCTCGGAGAGGTAGTCCATGCCGAGAAGGGTGCCGCGGCGCTGCTGGCAGAGCTCCATGATCGCGCCGATGAACTCGCTGGGCGCCAGGACCGTGGCCCGGACGACCGGCTCGTGCACCTTGTCGATCTTGCCCTCGGGGAATTCACTCGGGTTGGTGACGGTGTGCTCGCTGCCGTCCTCCATCTCGACCCGGTAGACCACGTTGGGCGCGGTGGCGATGAGCTCGAGACCGAACTCACGCTCCAGCCGCTCGCGGACCACGTCGAGGTGGAGCAGGCCGAGGAAGCCGACACGGAAACCGAAGCCGAGCGCGGCCGAGGTCTCCGGCTCGTACACCAGGGCCGCATCGTTGAGCTGGAGCTTGTCCAGCGCCTCGCGCAGGTCCGGGTAGTCCGACCCGTCCAGCGGGTACAGACCCGAGAAGACCATGGGCTTGGGGTCCTTGTAGCCGCCCAGCGCCTCGGTCGCCCCCTTGTTCAGGGAGGTGATCGTGTCACCGACCTTGGACTGCCGGACGTCCTTCACGCCGGTGATGATGTAGCCGACCTCACCGACGCCGATGCCGTCGGACGGGGTCATCTCCGGGGAGGAGACACCGATCTCCAGCAGCTCGTGGGTGGCGCCGGTCGACATCATCCGGATGCGCTCGCGCTTGTTCAGCGAACCGTCGACGACTCGGACGTACGTGACGACGCCGCGGTAAGCGTCGTAGACCGAGTCGAAGATCATCGCGCGGGCGGGGGCGTCCTCCTTGCCGACGGGCGCCGGGACGTCCCTGACCACCCGGTTCAGCAGCGCGTCCACGCCGACACCGGTCTTCGCGGAGACCTTGAGGACGTCCTCGGGCTGACAGCCGATGAGGTTGGCCAGCTCCTCGGAGAACTTCTCGGGCTGGGCCGCCGGCAGGTCGATCTTGTTGAGGACCGGGACGATGGTGAGGTCGTTCTCCATCGCCAGGTAGAGGTTGGCCAGCGTCTGGGCCTCGATGCCCTGCGCGGCGTCGACCAACAGGACGGTGCCCTCACAGGCGGCGAGCGACCGGGAGACCTCATAGGTGAAGTCGACGTGTCCCGGGGTGTCGATCATGTTGAGGACGTGGGTGCTGCCCTGGCCCTCACCGGTCGTGGGCGCCCAGGGCAGTCGGACCGCCTGGGACTTGATGGTGATGCCACGCTCGCGCTCGATGTCCATCCGGTCGAGGTACTGAGCGCGCATCTGCCGCTGGTCGACCACACCGGTCAGCTGGAGCATCCGGTCGGCAAGGGTCGACTTGCCGTGGTCGATGTGCGCGATGATGCAGAAATTGCGGATCAGCGCCGGGTCGGTACGGCTCGGCTCGGGCACGTGGAGAGGAGTCGCGGGCACGCAGGGTCCTGATTCTTGAGACGCCGAACGCCGTGTCTCGGGTCGATGTCGGGTCGGTCGGATCTGTACGTAGCCTCCATCGTCCCACGCCTGCGGGGCGAAGACCGGTTTGGGCCGGTCGGAGGGCGACTGGTACCGTGGACAGCTGTGCCTCGTGGCTCTCGGGCCGCAAGGACACACACCGAAGATCCAACGAACCTGAAAAGGCTCTGTCGTGGCGAACATCAAGTCCCAGATCAAGCGGAACAAGACGAACGAGAAGGCGCGCCTGCGCAACAAGGCCGTCAAGTCCTCGCTCAAGACCGCGATCCGCAAGGCCCGCGAGGCCGTCGTTGCGGGTGACGTCGAGAAGGCCAACGTGGCCGTTCGTGACGCTTCCCGCGCTCTCGACAAGGCTGTCTCGAAGGGTGTCATCCACAAGAACGCCGCCGCCAACAAGAAGTCGGCGCTGGCCACCAAGGTTGCCACCCTCCAGGGCTGAGCATTCTGATGTGATCGCCGGAACGGACCAAGCGGGCCCTCTCTCCCGCCCCTGACCGGCACCCCGCGCCGCACACCGAACCTGCGTTCGCCACGCGGGTGCGGCGCACCAAGCGCACAACGAAGACCCCCGTTGTTCCCCTCCCCAGGGAAACAACGGGGGTCTTCGTCATGCTCGCGCGTGGGCTGGAGCGGTGCGGTGCACCGGCTGAAGTGTCGTGGCTGCTGCATCAGGCCCCGCTCTTCACCGCCGCGTCCGGCCAAACCCAGCCCGTCCGACGCTTGAGGACGCCCGAACGGCAAATTCACAGCCGAGCCCAGCCAAACCCAGCCCGTCCGACGCTTGAGGACGCCCGAACAGCAAGTTCAAGCCCGCCCGGCGATTGAGGGCGCCACAGCGAGCCGGACGAACCCGCGCTCACCGCCTCACCCCCCGCCGGGGCCTACCGCCCCGCCCGCGCGGCCCGCGCCACCGCGACCACGGCCTTCTCCAGCGCGTACTCCGGGTCGTCGCCCCCGCCCTTGACCCCCGCGTCCGCGTCCGCGACCGCCCTCAGCGCCACCGCCACCCCGTCCGGCGTCCATCCCCGCATCTGCTGACGTACCCGGTCGATCTTCCAGGGCGGCATGCCCAGCTCCCGGGCGAGGTCCGCCGGCCGCCCCCCGCGCGCCGACGAGAGCTTGCCGATCGCCCGTACGCCCTGGGCCAGCGCGCTGGTGATCAGGACAGGGGCCACCCCGGTCGACAGCGACCAGCGCAGCGCCTCCAGGGCCTCCGCCGCCCGGCCCTCGACCGCCCGGTCGGCGACCGTGAAGCTCGACGCCTCCGCGCGCCCCGTGTAGTAGCGGCCGACCACGGCTTCGTCGATCGTGCCCTCGACGTCCGCGACGAGCTGCGACGCCGCGCTCGCGAGCTCCCGCAGATCGCTGCCGATGGAGTCGACCAGCGCCTGGCACGCCTCGGGCGTGGCGGAGCGTCCCAGCGTCCGGAACTCGCCCCGTACGAAGGAGAGGCGCTCGGCGGGCTTGGTGGTCTTCGGGCATGCGACCTCGCGCGCCCCGGCCTTGCGCGCCGCGTCGAGCAGCCCCTTGCCCTTGGCGCCGCCCGCGTGGAGCAGCATGAGGGTGATCTCCTCGACCGGGTCGTCGAGGTACTTCTTGACGTCCTTGATCGTGTCGGCGGAGAGATCCTGCGCGTTGCGCACGACCACCACCTTGCGCTCGGCGAAGAGCGAAGGGCTCGTCAGCTCGGCGAGCGTGCCCGGCTGGAGCTGGTCGGAGGTGAGGTCCCGGACGTCCGTGTCGGCGTCGGAGGCACGGGCCGCCGCCACCACCTGCTGCACGGCGCGGTCCAGGAGCAGGTCCTCCTGCCCCACGGCGAGCGTGAGGGGGGCGAGCGGGTCGTCGGTGGAATTCCTTCTGGTGGCCATCGTCGTCCAGCATCCCACGGGCCACTGACAGCCCGGCTGCGACCGCCGCGCAGGCCGTGGCCGAGAATGGGCGGGTGAGCGATGTGAGACATGTGCTGGTGCTGCCCGACCGCGATGCCGCGGAGGAGGCGGCCGGAGAGCTGGCCGACCGGTTCGGGGTCGCGGAGGAGCCGCAGCTCGTACGTGACGCGCTGGCCGGGGAGGACGACGCCGAGGACGCCCAGTGGCTACTGGTCCTGGAGGACCCTGAGCGGCGTCTGGACTCCGCGGCGCTCGATGCGTTCGCCGCGGAGTACGAGGGATGGCTGGAGTCCCCTTAGCCGGCGGCGCCCCGAGGTCTCCCGGGTGCCGCCCCGGCGTCAGCTCTTCGGAACGATCTGGATGTCCATGTCGATCGAGATGCTGGAGCCGACCGCGGCGATGCCACGGGCCAGCATCGTCTGCCAGGTGAGGGTGAAGTCCTCACGGTGCAGTTCGGTGGTGGCGCGGCAGGCGGCGCGGGTCTCGCCCTCCAGGCCGTTGCCGAGCCCGAGGTACTGGGTGTCCAGCGTCACAGTGCGGCTCACTCCGTGCAGGGTGAGCGCGCCGCTGACGCCCCAGCGGGTGCCGCCCCGGTGGACGAAGCGCTCGCTGTAGAACTCCAGCGTCGGATAGCGGCCGACGTCGAGGAAGTCGCCCGAGCGCAGGTGGTCGTCGCGCATCTGGACGTTCGTGTCGATGGACGCGGCATCGATGATCACGTGCATGGCCGAGTCCTCCATGCGGTCGGCGATGCGGACCGCCCCGGCGAAGGTGTTGAACCGGCCGTGGATGCGGGCCATCCCGATGTGCCGGGCGGTGAAACCGATCTGGGAGTGCATCGGCTCGATCTCCCACTCGCCCGGTTCGGGCAGCTGCGGGGGCGCGGAGACCTGCAGGGTCACATCGCCCAGGCCCGCGTGACCGCCCTCGGCGACCGCGGCCGAGCCGTGGAACGGGGTGAACCCCTCCGCCGTGACAGCCAGCCGGTACTCCCCCGCCGGCACCGTGGCGAGGACGTTGCCGAACGGGTCCGTCTCCCCGCCGACGACCTTGCGCCCGGCCGCGTCCGTGACGACGAACTCGGCCTGGTGCACCGCCTCGTTGACCGGGTCGAGCACCCGGCAGCTGAGGACACCCGCGGAGTCCGGTACGGCAAGTCCGGCGAGGGTGTTGCCGCGTACGGCACCCGCCGCTCCCTTGTTTCCGAGCCAACGGCCGAACATCTTGACGCACTCCCGGGGGCGGTTTCACCTCGGGCCGGAGGACTGGACGTCGTTGTCGGAACAGCGGCCCGCCGACGAGCATGCATTCGATCACCCTTGTGGCGTTCGAGGCAAACAGAGCAGCTCGCAGGAGCTTGGGTGGAGGTGTTACCGAAGGTCCGAATTGATCGGTCCGTTTGTGTGTGTCACCCAATCGACGCAGAAACACCGACGCCTTCCTCGGAGGGGAGCCGGTCGAGGCGCACTCCGAAGTGCTCGCGATAGGCGGCGAGAACCTCGTCGTCGCCCTCCAGTCGCGTCTCGTGGCGCTCCGCACCCACCGTCGTGATGAGCCGGTGGCCTTTGAGCGTGATCCGACCGCTGGTGGTGAAGCGCGAACAGACCGGCGACCGGGTGAAGCCGGAATCGGGTGAGGTCCGGTGGTACCAGGCCCCGCCCCGGAAGTCGGCCAGTGCCCGGGGCCGCGGGTCCAGGCGGAACTGGGGTGCACCGTCCCGCAGCACATCGAGGTCCCCGTAATCGCCGCCTCCCTCGGCTGGGGCCTGCTCGATCCGGAAGGTGCCGCGCGGGTCCCGCTGGTCGATACGGTCGTCGAGCACGAGCGGATGCTGGGCGTGGTCGCCGAAGCCTGCATCGGCGAGCCACGGCCCGGTGCCGTCGTCCGTCTCCACCCGCAGCGCCATGTGGTCGTACGGGATGCCGAGCCGCCCCTCGTCACCGTGGACCCGCGCCTGAAGCAGCGTGACGCGGAAGCCGAGCGCCCGCAGCAGCACCGCGAACGCGCCGTTGTTCTCATAACAGAACCCGCCGCGGCGGTGCGCCACGATCTTGTCGAGCAGCGCCTCCTCCTCCAGCACGATGTCCTCGCCGAGGTGGATCGAGAGGTTCTCGAAGGGGACGGTGGTGAGGTGGCGCAGTTGCAGCTCACGCAGCGCCGCCGCGTCGGGTCGGACGGGGCGGGTGGCACCGATGCGCTCCAGGTAGGCGTCGATGGTCTGCGGCAGTCGGGGGTCCATGGGAGCAGTGTGTCGCGGCGCGCGACGCCGCGCCCTGAGCCGATGGTCCTAGGACCGGCGGAGGTGCGATGCGGGGTGCGTTCACTAGCGTGCGGAGCATGACGAATCGGGAGCCGGCGCGCAGCCGCGAACAGCGCAAGCAGGACGTTCTCGACCATCTGGAGAAGGACACGGACGCCTGGGTGTCGACCGCCTCGGCCGACGGGGTGCCGACTCTGGTGCCGCTGTCGTTCGTATGGGACCGGGGGACCCTTCTGATGGCCACCCGCCGCACCAATCCGACGGCGGTCAACGTGGCACCGGCCGGGCAGGCCCGGATCGCGCTGGGCCCCACTCGCGATGTGGTCCTCATCGAGGCGACGGCGGAACTCATTGAGGGCGCGGACCTCCCTGCGGAATCGGCTGACGCCTTCGCCGCGAAACTCAACGGCTGGGACCTGCGGGGCCGTTCCGCCTGGGTGTACCTGCGTTTCACGCCGTACGCGGTCAAGGCATGGCGTGAGGTGAACGAACTCGCCGACCGAGACCTGATGGCCGGCGGCCGGTGGCTGGAGTGAACGCGCCGCGAACCGATGGCCGGCGGCCGGTGGCTGGAGTGAACGCGAACGCGCCGTCATGACCGCCCCACCGCCCGCAGCCCCGGCCCTGTGCCCGTCACCGCGATCGCGCCGTCCCTGTCCGTACGGAGCACCACCGCTCCCCCGGACCTGAGCGCCTCGACCGTCCGTGCGGCAGGATGCCCGTACGGGTTGTCCCGGCCCACGCTCACCAGCGCGAACCTCGGACGCGCACTGCGCAGCAGTGCCGTGTCCTGATGCGCGGAACCGTGATGGGCGACCTTGAGCACATCCACCCGTGGCAGAGTCGGGTGACTGCGCAACAGGGCTTGCTGGGCCGGGGGTTCGAGGTCGCCGAGGAGCAGCAGCGTGAGCCCGCCTGCCCGTACGAGCAGGGTGACGCTGGCATCGTTCGGATCCTCCGGTACGGGGCCGGCGGCCGGGCCCGCCGCAGTGGCCGCGCCCCCCGGCGGCCACAGCACCTGCCAGGCGAGCGCCCCGATCCGGCGCCGCTCACCGGGGACGGTGCGCACCATGGGGATGCCCGCCGCCGCGGCCGTTCTCCTGACGAACGCAGCCTGTTCCGGGGGCTCGTCCAGGCTCGTCGTCTGGATCACGCCCACCGATCTGCCCCGCAGCACACCGGTCAGGCCCCGCACGTGGTCGGCGTGGAAGTGGGTGAGCAGCAGCAACGGGACACGGGTGATGCCCAGGTCGCGCAGGCACCGGTCGGCGAGCCGGGGATCGGGCCCGGCGTCCACCAGCACGCCCGCGCCGGGCCCGGCCGCGAGCACCAGGGCGTCCCCCTGACCGACGTCACACATCGCGAACGCCCATCCGGGCGGCGGCCACCCGGTCAGCACCCGGGTCAGCGGCACCGGCCGCAGCACCGCGACGACAAGCAGCAGCGCGGCGGCCGAGCAGATCCAGGGGTGGCGTCCGATGCGGCGCGCGAACAGCACCAGCAGCACTGTCAGCGCGGCCAGCAGCAGCGCCCCCGGCCGGCCGTCGGGCCAGTCCACCTCCGCCCCGGGGAGCGCGGCCCCGGTCCGGGCCACGGAGGCGATCCATCCCGCCGGCCACCCCGCGAGCCATGCGAGCAGTCCGGCCACCGGCATGGCCACCGGGGCCAGCGCCAGCGCGGCGAACCCGAGCACCGTGGCGGGCGCCACGGCGAACTCGGCCAGCAGAATGCACGGGATCGCCACCAGGCTCACCCGGGAGGCGAGCAGCACCACGACGGGCGAGCACACCGCCTGCGCCGCGGCCGCGGCCGCCAGCGCCTCCGCCAACCGCGGTGGCACCCGCCGCCGTTGCAGCGCTTCGCTCCATCGCGGGGCCAGGGTCAGGAGCGCGCCGGTGGCCAGCACCGACAGGACGAAGCCGTAACTGCGGGCCAGCCACGGGTCGTAGAGCACCAGGAGCAGAACGGCGGCGGCCAGGGCCGGAATCAGTGTTCTGCGCCGCCCGGTGCCGATGGCCAGCAGCGTGATCAGACCGCAGGCCGCGGCCCTCAGCACACTCGGTTCCGGCCGGCAGACGAGCACGAAGGCGAGCGTGAGCCCGCCGCCGAGCAGCGCGGTCCCCCGCAGGGAGATCCCCCATGCGGGTGCCAGTCCGCGGCGTTCGACTCGCAGGGCGCTGCCGGGCGGTCCGATGAGCAGGACGAGCAGGATCGCCAGGTTGGCACCCGATACCGCCATGAGATGCGTGAGGTCCGTCGTCCGGAACGCCTCGTGCAGTTCCGGGGTGACGCGCGTGGTGTCGCCGACGACCAGTCCGGGCAGCAGCGCCCGCGCATCGGGGCGGAGATCTTCCGTCGCCGTGCGCAGGCCGGCACGCAATCCGCCCGCCGTGCGCTGGAGTCGGGTGGGCGGGCCGACGACGCGGGGCGGGCCCTCTCCTTCGGCACGCAGCACGGCGGTGGCGCGCTCCCCTCCGTGCCGTGGCGGGGCGAGCCGGCCGCTGACGCGCAGCCGGGTGGACGGAAGCAGTCGCTGCCACTGTGCGGCGGCTCCACCGGGTGTGACGATGACCAGCACCGGCGTACGCAGACGCACGGCCGCACCGCCGGGCCGCGCCAGCCGGACAATCTCGGCGTCCAGGAGGAGGGAGACGGGGGTGCTGTGGTCGCCGCGCACCCGGGGGGACGTCCGGCGGACATCGGAGGTCAGGGTGATCTCCGCGTCGACGCGCGCGAACTGTCCGGCCAGCCCGGGCACGGGCCCCTGCCGCGCATCGGCCCTGTGCAGTCCGGCGGACGCCGCCCCGGCCGCCGCGCAGAACAGCGCCGCCGCGGCAGCCGTGGCGTGCAGCCCGGTGCGCGGCCGCCACCGGCCACCGGCGCCGCTCCCCTCCCCGTCCGCGCTCACCGCGAGTGCCGCACGCAGGGGCGGGAAGCCGGGCAGGGCGAGGAGGACCATGGCGGCGCCGAGACAGAGCACCACACCCACGGCCACCCAGCGGCCGGGCATGTCCAGGGCCGGCGCGGCACCGGCCCAGGCCGCCAGGGCCGGCGGGACCAGTCGCAGATCGACCGGGCCCTCCTGCCGCGGGTCGGCGGACCCCAGCCGGCCGCCCGACGCCGTGTGGACGTCCTGGGTGCTCACGGCCGCACCAGGGGCCGGAGATCGGCGAACCGGCGGTCACCGATCCCGTTGACCTCGCGGAGCTCGTCGACGGACCGGAACCCTCCGTGCTGGGTGCGGTAGTCGACGATGTGCTGGGCGAGGACGGGGCCGACGCCCGGGAGAGTGTCGAGCTGTTCCACCGTCGCGGTGCTGAGGCTCACCGGCCCGGCGGCGGCGGCGGGCGGGCCGGTGCCTCCTCCCGTGCCGCCTGCGGCGGGCGGGCCGGGCGGGGCGCCCACGATGATCTGTTCCCCGTCCGTCAGGACCCGGGCCCGGTTGAGGTTGTCGAGGTCCACGCCCGGCCGGGCTCCGCCCGCCACGCGCAGCGCGTCGGCGACCCTGGCTCCGGAGGGCAGCCGGTGGATCCCGGGCCGCTTCACCTTCCCGCTGACGTCCACCACGACCTGTCCGCCCGGCCCCGCGGCCGGTGGCGTCCCGGGAGAGGGGTCCGGCCTCGCGGCCCCACCCGTATCCGCCGTGCCGGTGTCCCCGTCCACATCCGTCTCCGCCACGGGCAGGTGGGCGGCCTCGCCGACCCGCTCCGGAGCGGGTACGGAACCGGGGCGCGCGGACCAGAAGTGCGTCGCGGCGAACACCGCTGCCGCGACCAGGACGACAGTGAGCGCGGCCAGGGCCCTCGGTTCCAGGCCACACCTGAGCTGGAGCCACACCGGAAGCCGCTCCCGCAACGCGGGAAGGACCGGCCCCCGCCGGTCCGCCGGAACCGGAACCGGAGCCGGGACCGGCACCGCGACCGGTGCCGGTGCCGGTGCCAATGCCGGTGCCAATGCCGGTTCCGATTCCGAACTCGGACTCGGACTCGGACTCGGACTCGGACTCGGACTCGGACTCGGACTCGGACTCGGACTCGGACTCGGACTCGGACTCGGACTCGGATCCGGCTCCGGCTCCGGTACCGGTACCGCCGCCGGGCCCGGAGCCGTGGAGAGCCCCAGCCCCGCCGCTGAAGCGGGCGGGCCCGCGGCCGAGGGAGGAGCCGCCGTCATGGAGCGGGCAGCCACCGCCGCGCGGGCGGCGGACGAGCCGCCCGCGCCCACCCCCACCACCGGCCGCGCGACCCGCCCTCCATAGCCGCCCGCCATCAGCGCATCCGCTCGGCTGCGCGAAGCTGCGGCCGCGGCCGCAGCCGCGACAGTGCTCCCCCTTGCCCGCCCCCGCCGGCCGGGCCCGGTACCCGCCCCGCTCCGGACACGGCCGTCCGAAGCCGGAACACGCCCCGGCCCGCTGCCGGGCCCGGACCCGCCGCCGGACCCGGCCAAACGACCGATGCGGCCGACACGTACGCCGACACGATTGGTTGCACGATGTGATCGGGAAGCCATGCCACATGACGCTAGACACGTCCGCTGAATCCCGCTGAGCACACCCAATTCCGGTGGAAAACCGTCCCGTTGTGTATAACTCCACCACTCCGAAGAGTGACGTCAGAGGGACGTCAGAGGGACGTCAGAGGAGGCCGGCGGGAGGCCGGCGGGAGGCCGGCGGGAGGCACCGGCCGAGGTCAGCAGGACATCAGCGCGGCGAGACCACCGCTCCCAGCAGCCCGGGTCCGGTGTGCGCGCCGATCACCGCACCCACCTCGCTGACGTGCAGGTCGACCAGACCGGGAACCCGTTCACGCAGTCGCTCGGCCAGTCGCTCGGCCCGCTCCGGGGCCGCGAGGTGATGCACCGCGATGTCCACCCGCCCGCTGCCCGCCCGCTCGGCGACGATCTCCTCCAGCCGGGCGATGGCCTTCGAGGCCGTCCGTACCTTCTCCAGCAGTTCGATCCGGCCGCCGTCCAACTGGAGGAGCGGTTTCACGGCGAGGGCCGAACCGAGCAGTGCCTGTGCGGCGCCGATCCGGCCGCCTCGGCGCAGATAGTCCAGGGTGTCGACGTAGAAGTAGGCCGACGTGCCCGCCGCCCGCTTCTCGGCGGCGGCCACCGCGTCGTCCTGGCTGCCGCCCGCCTCGGCCGTCTCCGCCGCGGCCAGGGCGCAGAACCCGAGGGCCATGGCGACCATCCCGGTGTCCACCACGCGCACCGGTACCGGGGCGTCCTTCGCGGCCAGGAGGGCGGCGTCGTACGTGCCGGAGAACTCCGCCGACAGGTGCAGGGAGACGATGGCGCTCGCACCCGCGTCGGCAGCCGCGCGGTAGGCGGCGGCGAAGACCTCGGGGCTGGGCCGTGAAGTCGTCACGGAACGCCGCTTCTGCAGGGCCAGCGCGAGGGAGCGGGCAGAGATCTCGGTGCCCTCCTCCAGCGCCTGGTCGCCGAGGACGACGGTCAGCGGCACTGCGGTGATGCCATGCCGTTCCATCGCCTGGGGCGGCAGGTAGGCCGTGGAATCGGTGACGATCGCGACATGGCGGGACATGAGCGGGAGGTTACCTGCCGGGGAGGGCACTCGGCAGTCCGACCCCGACCGAATGATCAGTTCCGGTCGCTACGGGCCGCATCCTGCCATCCCCGCTCACCTGCGGTCCGGCCCCTCGCCGCCCCGGCTTCACCGACGACGACCGTGAGGATCCCGGACCCGAGCACCCTCAGTTCGTGGTCTCCGGCCGTGCCGTCTTCTGCCACGGGTATTGCGTCGGCCGGGGGTCCGGGGCCGTGAGTGCCTCGGGAGTCCCGTCGGCGACCGCCGGCTCTCCCACGGGCTGCTCCTGGCCGCGACCGGCCTGACGCTGCGGTGCAGGCTCCTCCGTCGTCCAGTGCCGCAACGCACCGGCCTCCACGTCGATCTGCACGTTCAGCGCCGCCAGATCGTCGTCGGCGAACTGTTGGGCCCGGTCCCGGGCGGCCCACCGCAGGGACTCCGCGGCGCGCGTGATCCGCTCGGTGCGCTTCTTCAGATCCGGCAGCAGCGAGGCGACCGTCGCCTTGTCGGGCTCGCGCTCCAGCCGCTTCAGGTCCTCGTCCAGCTCACGGCCGTGCACCCCGAGGCGCTGGAACAGGCCCAGCGACTCCGACAACGAAACGTCCTCGACCACGCCCGTCTGCAGCGCGTCCTGCGTGGCCCGCATCGAAGTGCGCAGGGAGAGGCGGAGCTGCGCCAGCTCGCCGCCGACACCCAACTGCCCGTAGCTCTTGGCCCGCAGTGTGGTGTCCTCCACGGTGCGGCGGGCCTGCGTGAGCGTGCGGTCCACACCCCGCTTGGCCGCCCCGACCACCTTGACGGTCGCGTAGACGCCCAGGGCCATGAAGGCGACGACGAGCAGCCCCAGAATCAGGATCACGGCTTCCATGAGCGCCCCTCGGATGGTGTGACGGCTTGCGGCACGGTTTCACCCGCCCCTCCACCGTAAACGGAACGGGCAGGCGGAGGGTTCCATCGGAACCCCCAACCTGCCCGTAGGGGAAAGCCCTCACACCATCACGGCGGGGCCCGTCGGCCAGGCCCGTCGGCCAGGGCCTATACCTACACCTATACCTATGCCCTGGCCTAGGCCGGAACGATGTTCACCAGCTTCGGTGCCCGGACGATCACCTTGCGGATGCCCGCCCCGCCCAGTGCCGCGACGACGGCCGGGTCCGCCAGGGCCAGCGCCTCCAGCTCCGCGTCCGTGATCGACGGGGAGATCTCCAGGCGCGCCCTGACCTTGCCCTTGATCTGCACGACGCAGGTCACGGTCTCGTCCACGACGTACGCCGGGTCGGCGATCGGGAAGTCCTGGTGCACGACCGACTCGGTGTGGCCCAGCCGGCGCCACAGCTCCTCGGCGATGTGCGGCGCCAGCGGCGCCACCAGCAGCACCAGTGCCTCGGCGACGGAGCGCGGCAGAGGGCCGCCGGCCTTGGTCAGGTGGTTGTTCAGTTCGGTGACCTTGGCGATGGCCGTGTTGAAGCGCATCCCGGCCATGTCACCGCCGACGCCGTCGATCGCCTTGTGCAGCGCGCGCAGCGTGTCCTCGCCGGGCTCGGTGTCGACGACGGTGACCTCGCCGCTGTCCTCGTCGACGATGTTGCGCCACAGGCGCTGCAGCAGCCGGTACTGGCCGACGACCGCGCGGGTGTCCCAGGGGCGCGACACGTCCAGGGGGCCCATCGCCATCTCGTACAGGCGCAGGGTGTCCGCGCCGTACTCGCCGCAGATCTCGTCGGGCGTCACGGCGTTCTTCAGGGACTTGCCCATCTTGCCCAGGACGCGGGAGACCTTCTCGCCCTCGTAGTAGTACGCCCCGTCGCGCTCCTCGACCTCGGCCGCCGGAACCGCGATGCCGCGGCTGTCCCGGTAGACGAACGCCTGGATCATGCCCTGGTTGTACAGCTTGTGGAACGGCTCGGCGGAGGAGACGTGGCCCAGGTCGTGCAGCACCTTGGACCAGAAGCGGGCGTACAGCAGGTGCAGCACGGCGTGCTCGGCACCGCCCACGTACAGGTCGACGCCACCGGTCGGCTGTCCCTCGCGCGGGCCCATCCAGTACTGCTCGATCGCCGGGTCGACCAGCTTGTCGCTGTTGTTCGGGTCCAGGTAGCGCAGCTCGTACCAGCAGGAACCCGCCCAGTTGGGCATGGTGTTGGTCTCGCGGCGGTACTTCCGCGGACCGTCACCCAGATCCAGCGTGACGTTGACCCAGTCGGCGTTGCGCGACAGCGGGGTCTCGGGCTGGGTGTCGGCGTCGTCCGGGTCGAAGGTGCGCGGCGAGTAGTCGTCGACCTCCGGCAGCTCCAGCGGCAGCATCGACTCGGGCAGCGGGTGGGCGATGCCCTCCTCGTCGTACACGATCGGGAAGGGCTCGCCCCAGTAGCGCTGGCGGCTGAACAGCCAGTCGCGCAGCCGGAAGTTGACGGTGCCCTCGCCGACACCGTGCTCCTTCAGCCACTCGGTGATCCGGGCCTTCGCGTCGACGACGCCCAGGCCGTCCAGCGAGATCTCGTCGTTCGCGGAGTTGACCAGCTTCGCCTCGTACGAGCCGAAGGCGTCCTCCCACGTCGAGGCGTCCGTGCCGCGGTCGTCCGACGGCTCGACGACACAGCGCATCGGCAGCTCGAAGGCGCGCGCGAAGGCGAAGTCGCGTCCGTCGTGCGCCGGCACGGCCATGATCGCGCCGGTGCCGTAGCCCATCAGGACGTAGTCGGCGATGAAGACGGGGACCTGCTCGCCGCTGACCGGGTTGGTCGCGTACGCGCCGGTGAAGACGCCGGTCTTGTCCTTGGCCTCGGCCTGACGCTCCACGTCGGACTTGGCGGCGGCCTGCTTGCGGTACGCGGTGACGGCCTCGGCCGGGGTGGCGTGTCCGCCGGTCCAGACCGGGTGGGTGCCGTCGGGCCAGGCGGCGGGGATGATCCGCTCTACCAGCTCGTGCTCCGGCGCCAGCACCATGTAGGTGGCGCCGAACAGGGTGTCCTGGCGGGTGGTGAAGACGGTGATGCTGCCGGCGCCGTCGACGGGGAAGTCGACGCGCGCGCCCTCGGAGCGGCCGATCCAGTTGCGCTGCTGCAGCTTGATGGCCTCGGGCCAGTCCAGCCCGTCCAGGTCGTTCAGCAGCCGGTCGGCGTAGGCCGTGATGCGCATGTTCCACTGACGCAGCTTGGCCTTGAAGACGGGGAAGTTGCCGCGCTCGGAGCGGCCGTCGGCGGTGACCTCCTCGTTGGCCAGGACGGTGCCCAGACCGGGCGACCAGTTGACGGGCGCGTCGGAGGCGTAGGCCAGCCGGTGGTCGCTCAGGACGTCGGCGCGCTCCGCCGCGTTCAGCGCACTCCAGTCACGGCCGTCCGGGGTCGGACGCTCCCCGCTCTCGAACTGGGCGACCAGCTCGGCGATGGGCCGGGCGCGGTCCGCGTCGGTGTCGTACCAGGAGTTGAAGATCTGCAGGAAGATCCACTGGGTCCACTTGTAGTACTCGGACTCGATCGTGGCGAACGAGCGGCGCTTGTCGTGGCCCAGGCCCAGCCGGCGCAGCTGCGCCGTCATGTTCTCGATGTTGGCCTCGGTCGAGATCCGCGGGTGCGTGCCGGTCTGTACGGCGTACTGCTCCGCGGGCAGGCCGAAGGCGTCGAAGCCCAGGGTGTGCAGGACGTTGTGGCCGGTCATCCGCTGGTGGCGGGCGTAGACATCGGTGGCGATGTAGCCCAGCGGGTGGCCGACGTGCAGGCCCGCACCCGAGGGGTACGGGAACATGTCCATGATGAATTTCTTCGGCTTGGCGGCCAGCTCCGGGTCGCCCGCCAGGTCGCCGGTCGGGTTCGGTGCCTCGTACGTGCCCTCGGCGTCCCAGAAGTCCTGCCAGCGTGCCTCGATGTCGGCGGCCATCGCTGCCGTATAGCGGTGCGGCGCAGCAACGTCGGCTGCGGAATTCGTCTCGCTCATGATCCTCAAAGCTCCATCGATCGTCATCTGCCGGCGCCCACGTCTACGGACACGCGTCTACGGAAACGAAAAAACCCCTCGCACAGGAGGGGACGCCGCGCTGATGCCGACCAGGCATTCTCACCGGTCGGGACTGATCAGCACGGCTCGCTAAGCAGAAGGCGTACGGCACGCATGGCGTCAGGGTACCGCACGGACCCGGCCCCCATCCGGGCACCGCCGATCCGTGGACACGACGAGTGGCGAACCGGGCGGCAGAACGTCCGGGAAGCGTGGGTTACTCCGCGTAATGCCCTCTATCGGGGCAACCATCCAAACCTCGTACCGGCCGGTATGGGGCGACCTAGCATGCGGCAACGGGACCGCTTTGCCGAGCCATTCGGAGTCGCCCCCCATGAACCCTCATCGCAAGATCCGCTCATCGGCCGCCCCACTGCAGGGGCCGAGCCGTCACGTACAGGGCGGACTGACCGTCGCTGTGCTGGTTCTCCTGCCGCTGCTCGCCGTGGCGGGCAGCGACGGTGTACGCGCCACGCTCGACTTCACGACCGGTGTCCTCTCGCTGGTCTCGCTCACCGCCGCGGTGGGCTGGGGCCTGCTCGCCACCGACCGGCTGTTCCTCTCCTCGCGCCACCGGCTGGTCGGCCAAGCCGTCCACCGCGCCGCCGCGGCCGCCTCGCTGGGCTTCCTGCTGCTCCATGTCACGGTGAAGGTCTCGCTGGGGCATGTGGCGCTGCTCGGCGCCCTCATACCCTTCGGCCTGGGCTTCAGCGGTACGGCGGGGCTGATCGGCTTCGGCGCGCTGGCCGGTCTGCTGATGGTCGTGGCCGCCGCGACGGGCGCGCTGCGCAGCGCCTTCGCCACCCCCAGCAAGGTCGCCGGCCGCTGGCGCGCGCTGCACGCGCTGTCCTACCCGGCCTGGTGCGCCGCGCTGGTGCACGGTCTGTACGCGGGCCGGCCGCCCGCGGCCTGGGTCGTCGTGATGTACAGCCTGTGCCTGGTCGCCGTGGCGGCCGCGCTGTGCGTGCGCATGCTGCCCCCGGCGGTGAAGCGGGGGATCGCCGGACTGATCACCGCTCTGATCAAGCCGGACGCCCTCCCCGCCGAACCGGATCCGGTGACCCGCGAGGCCCCGCTGCCCGGCGCGGACACCACGGCCCTGCCGGGGGCGTACGGAACGGGCGCCGACGGCACCGGCCGGGGCGGACCCGGCAGCCGGCTGCGGGGTACCCCGCTGCCCTCGTCCTTCGAGCACCCCCGGGCCTCGTCCTTCGAGCACCCCCGGGCCTCGTCCTTCGAGCACCCCCGGGCCTCGTCCTTCGAGCACCCCCGGACCACACTTCCGGCACCCGCCCCACCGCTGTACGAGGCCCCGCCCCGCAGCTCCGACCGCCTGACGGACCCGGTCCCGAGTACGCCCGGCGTCCGCACGGGCCCGGGGCCGGGGATCGCCGCCGGATACCGCGCCGTCTCACCGGCCACCGGAACCGCCGGGCGACGGGAGCCGTCCGGGCGCTGGCCCGCACCGTCACCCGCCCCGCCGGCCCGGGCGCTGCGCCCGCCGCCCTGTCCCGCAGGACCGGCGCACCCCCCGTACACCGCGTACGAACCCCCCGCGCCGTCCTTCGAACCCGTACCGAAGCCCGCCGCCGCCCCCTACGTCCCCGCCCAGGAACGTCCGTACGCCGCCGGACCAGCGACCGCTCCGCTGCCCGCCCTCGGCGACACCGCACCGCTTCCGGGGCCGTTCTACCCGCCCCCGGCCGGAGAACCCTGGACCGCACCCGCAGGAGACCGACCGTGAACCTCCCCCTCCCCGACGTCCCCGAAGTCCGCGTCGTCGGCCTGCCCCAACTGACCAGCGGCTTCGACCTGGTGGAGCGGCTCGATCTGGGCATGCATCTGAAGGTGCACGGACCGCTGGAGCCGATGACCGGCGAACGCCTGGCGGAACTCGCCGAGGCCATCTCGCTGAACGGCCGGGGCGGTGCCGGATTCCCGTTCGGCAGAAAGCTGCGGGCCGTCGCCAAGGCGTCGATCCGGCGGGGGGTGCGGCCGGTCGTCGTGATCAACGGCAGCGAGGGCGAGCCCGCCTGCCGCAAGGACACGGTGCTGCTCAACCGGGCGCCGCACCTCATCCTGGACGGCGCCCTGCTGGCCGCCGAGGCGCTCGGTGCCCGGACGCTGATCGTCGCCGTCACCCGTAACTCCACGGAGATCTCGGTGCGCTCCGCACTCGCCGAGCGAGGCCTGTCCGACCGGCGCGGACAGCAGTTGCGCGCCCGGGTGGTGCGCACGCCCGAGCGCATGGTCTCCGGCGAGGCGTCGGCGGTCATCCGGGCGGCGTCCGGTGGCCCCGCCCTGCCGCCGGGGCGCCGCGAACGGGCCGCCGAGTCGGGGGTCGGCGGCGCACCGACCCTGCTGTCGAACGCGGAGACGTACGCACAACTCGCCGTCGCCGCCCGCACGGGAGCCCGCCGCTACGGGAACACGGGCCTGCCCGACGAGCCGGGGACGGTGCTCCTCACCCTCTCCGGCGCGGTCGCGCGTCCGATGGTCATCGAGGTGCCCACGGGGGTTCCGCTGCGGTACGTGCTCCAGTTGGCCGGCGCACCCCCGCTGCCGCAGGGCGTGCTGACGGGCGGCTATCACGGCAACTGGATCAGTGCGAACGCCATGCATGACGCCGTCGTCTCCCGGGAGTCGATGGCCGCGGCGGGCGGCGCGCTGGGAGCGGGCGCGATCCTGCCGATCGGGCCGGAGACCTGTCCGCTCGGCGAGTCCCTGCGCGTGGCGAACTGGCTGGCCGCCGAGACCGCGGGCCAGTGCGGCCCGTGCAAGCTCGGGCTGCCGGCCGCCGCGGGCGGGCTCTCCGACGTACTGAACGGGGGCGGACCGGCCGCGCTGGAGGCGCTGCGCGAGGTGACCCTGGCGGTGAAGGGGCGGGGCGCCTGCAAGCATCCGGACGGTTCTGCGCGGTTCCTGTCCTCGACGCTCTCCGCGTTCACCGACGACCTGGCCGCGCATGTGCTGGACGGCGGCTGCGGCCGCGAGACGCTCGGGGTCCTCCCTCTTCCCGCACCTGGTTACCAGGACGCGGAGGAATCCATTCCGAGCGGCGAGAAGCTGGCCGTGGACTGGACGCTCTGCCGGGGCCACGGCCTGTGCGCCGACATCGTCCCGGAGCTGATCAGGCTGGGCCCCGACGGATATCCGGCACTCGCGGACGCCGCGGTTCCGATGCACCTGCGGGGACGCGCGCAACGTGCCGTACGCCGTTGTCCCGCCCTGGCGCTCCGAATCGAGCAGCCGGCTCCCGAGCGGCCGGCGCTGCCTCCGGGCACCGGCCGGAAGGCCCTGGGCAGCGGCCGGAGTTGACCGGACGCAAAAGACTGGCGGGCCATCCGTCATCGGATGGCCCGCCAGTCGATCTTCACTGTGGAGCTAAGGAGAATTGAACTCCTGACCTCCTGCATGCCATGCAGGCGCTCTACCAACTGAGCTATAGCCCCGTGCTGTGCTGCCCGGTCTCCCGTGGCGACATCGAGAACATTACCGGTCACCCCGGCCGTCCACCAAATCGTTTGCGATCGGCCCCTCTCCGGCCGATCGCCGGGGCGGATCAGGCGGTGGCGAAGGAGTAGAACCGCTTCAGCGCGCAGTGCTCCTCCAGGAGCCGCCCGTAGATCGGTTCCCCCTCCAGCTCCCGGTAGGTCTCGATGGGGTCGCCCTTTATGACCAGCGCCCGCGCGCATTCCTCGCACCAGTACTGGTAGTCCACGTTGACCGGGTCCATGTCCCTGACGATGGGCGTACCGCTGCCGCACCAGTCGCATTTCCGCCTGTGCGCACCCATGGATCAGCTCCGGGTGCGGCCGCGGGCCGTGCACATGGGGAGGACTCCGGTATGACCACCGGGCGTTCGGGCCACCGCGGGACGAATCGGAACAGGTCCTGAGGGCAGGTCCGGGACTTCGTGGCGGCTCGCAGGCATCGCTCACTCCTCCCCGTTCGGTCCGTCTCCCCTCCGGCGGTCCGATTCTGCCATGACCCCGCAAGGGGGGGGCAGCCCGCCGGAGATCCTTCGGAGACCGAGCCCGGGGACGAGCAAGGATCCCGCCCCCTGACGGGGACGGGATCCTGATTGTGGAGCTAAGGAGAATTGAACTCCTGACCTCCTGCATGCCATGCAGGCGCTCTACCAACTGAGCTATAGCCCCGCTGTTCGCTGTGTTTCCCTGCGTTTCCGCGCTGCGAACAAGAAGAACTTTAGCCTGTGACCAGCCGGAAAGCGAAATCCGGCCGATGCTTCCCGACGACGCCCTGCGGGCGCCGTCCGGACACCAGGTCAGGTGTCGTCGCCGAGCACCGCTTCGGGCAGGGTGCCGGCGTTGTGCTCCAGCAGACGCCAGCCACGGGCGCCCTCGCCCAGCACCGACCAGCAGCAGTTGGTGAGTCCGCCGAGTCCTTCCCAGTGGTGCGCTTCCAGGCCCAGCAGTCGGCCGATGGTGGTCCGGATGGTGCCACCATGGCTGACGACGACGAGCGTGCCGTCGTCGGGCAGTTTGTCGGCGTGGGCAAGCACGACAGGGGCCGCCCGGTCGGCGACCTCGGTCTCCAGCTCACCGCCGCCGCGCCGCACGGGCTCGCCGCGCTTCCAGGCCGCGTACTGATCGCCGTAGAGGCCCACGATCTCCTCGTGGGTGAGACCCTGCCAGGCGCCCGCATAGGTCTCGCGCAGTCCCGGATCGTGCGCGACACCGAGCCCGGTGATCGCGACGAGCTCGGCCGCCGTGGCCGCGGCCCGCCGCAGATCGGAGGCGACGATCGCGTCCGGCTTCAGCGAGGCGAGCAGCCGGGCTGCTCGCCGGGCCTGCCCGACGCCTTCCTCGGTGAGCTCGATGTCCGTGGAGCCCTGGAACCGGCGCTCCAGGTTCCACGCCGTCTGGCCGTGTCGCCAGAGGACGATCCTGCGGCCCCTGCCGCTTCCGCTGCCGTTCAGCTCTGCTCACCTTCCGTGCTGCCGGTGAGCTGTGCGTGCTCCTCGGCCTTGCCGCGGGTCTTCACGGCATCCTCGGGAAGAGGGATCTCGGGGCAGTCCTTCCACAGGCGCTCCAGCGCGTAGAACACGCGCTCCTCGCTGTGCTGGACGTGGATGACGATGTCGACGTAGTCGAGGAGGATCCAGCGTGCGTCGCGGTCGCCTTCACGGCGGACCGGCTTGGCGCCGAGCTTCTCCTGAAGCTGCTCCTCGATCTCGTCGACGATCGACTTGACCTGGCGGTCGTTGGGGGCCGAGGCCAGCAGGAAGGCGTCCGTGATCGACAGCACGTCGCTGACGTCGTACGCGATGATGTCGTGCGCGAGCCGGTCGGCGGCCGCCTGAGCGGCGGCGTTGATGAGCTCGATGGAGCGGTCCGTGGCGGTCACATGCAGGCTTTCGTAGGCGGTCAGATCAACCTCTAGGGTCTCACGGACCGCCGACAGCCCACGCAGCCATCTTTCGAAGACCGTGCAGGAGCCGTCCGGCGGCGCCCCGGACCAGCCGCGGAACCGCCCGCACCGGCCCGCAGACGGCCCGCAGAGGCTCCGGGAGCGGGCCGGGAACGACGGCGGGGCGGCCCGGAACCGTCCCGGAGCCACCCCTGAACCGGACCGGAGGACCGGCCGGGCCGTACCGCGCCTACTTGATCTTGTAGTCCTGGCCGATGACGACGGACACGTCCGCGTTTCCGGCCGGCTTGCCCTGCTTCGCAGCGCTCGCCGGCAGCCCGAGGGTCGCGGCGACCTCGGCCGCCTTCTTCTTGTCCGCAGCGTCCTTGTAGACGACCTCGGAGGAGGCCACCGTGTCGGACTTCCCGCTGTTGACGAAGGTGTAGCCGCCGTTGACCAGCTCGATCCGGGCGGACTCCGTACCTTGGTCGCTGCCCGTGCCGTTCTTGACGCCGACCCGTACCGCCGCATCCGCGGCCGGGGCCTTGACCGTGCCGCCCAGGATGTCCTTGACGACACTTTCCGTGGCCGCGTCGGTGAGGGTGCCGTCGTCCTGGACCGGCAGCAGCGCCGTCTTGTAGTCGCCGATCTTGGCGTGCTCGGCGAGCTTGGCCAGGGAGGCGCCGAGATCCTGCTCGGGCAGGGACGGGTCGAGGATCTGGGCCAGCGTCTGGACGGTGACCGTGGCGGCCTTCGGATCGTCGGAGATCTTCCGCAGCACGCCGCGCATGACCTGCCCGAACCGCATCAGCTGCTTGGCCTCGGCCTCCCCGGGCCCCCGGTAGGTGGCGTACGCGACGGCCATCGGGCCGCTGAGCGTCTGCGCCTTGCCCTGCTTCACCAGGGGCGAGGCGCCCTTCTTCGAGTCGGGAACAGCCGTGTCGGTGTCGACCTCGATGTTGCCGACCAGGTCGACGAGGTTCTCCAGATACGGGGTGTCGAGCCGCCACGTGCCGCTGATCTCGGTGCCGAGCAGAGTGTCGATGGACTCACGGGTTCCGGAGGTTCCGTCGTCGTCGACCGACTTGGCGAGCGTGGTGGTGGCACCGTCCTCGTCGGCGACGGCCAGCGAGTTGGGCAGCAGAACCGTCGTGCCCTGCTTGGTGGTGACGTTGTCGACGAGCAGGGCCGTGGACGTGCCGCCGCCCTTGGTGTTGTGGAGGTGGACCACGATGACGTCCCGGCGCTGGGGGCCGGTCGCCGCGGTGTTCTCCTTCTCCGACGCGGAGAAGCCGGGGAGCTTGTCCGCGGACCACAGGTAGCCGACGCCGCCGACCACGACGAGGGCGGCGACGACGATCAGCGCCACCATCCGGTTGTGACCGCGGCGACGAGCCTCCTCGCGGCGTTCGCTGCGGCTCTCGGTGAACTTCAGCCAGTCGATGACGTCTTCGGAGTCCTCGTCGGGCTCCTCGATGAAGGAGAACTGCTCCGTGCGGTAGTCGCGGTCGCCCCGGCGCGGCCCCGGGACGCCCGTCTCCGGCTCCGCGGACGGCTGCTGTTCGGGAGCCCGCTGCGGTTCGGGGGCCGGCTGCGGCGGAGCGGCCGCGGCTTCGGGCGCCGGGGCCTGCTGCGGGATGCTCCACTGCTGCGTGGTGTCGACCGCGGCGGGCTGCCGGCCGGCGTCATAGCCGTAGCCGGCGTCATAGCCGTACCCCTGCTGCGGGGGGTGCTGCTGGGTGGCGTAGGGGTCGTACTGCTGCGGGGGCGCGGCGGGCTGTTGCTGTTGCTGTTGCTGGGCGTACGGGTCGTAGCCGTATCCCTGACCGGCCTGCGGCGCCTGCTGCTGGGGCTGCTGGGCCTGGTGCGGCGGCTGGGGCTGCTGGGCCTGGTGCTGCTGCTGGGCGTACGCGTCGTACTGCTGCTGTTGTCCGGGCTGCGCCTGTCCGGGCTGCTGCTGGTACACCGGCTGCCCGTACTCGTCGTAGCCGATGATCTGCGGCTGCTGGTAGTACGGGTCGTACGGATTCTGTCGGTCGTTCACCGGTGCCCCTCTCCGTGGCTCATTCGCCGCGGTACAGCTGGCGCTTGTCGATGTAGCGGACCACACCGTCCGGCACCAGGTACCAGACCGGGTCTCCCTGGGCGACCCTCCCACGGCAGTCCGTGGAGGAGATCGCCAGTGCGGGGACCTCCACGAGGGAGACGCCGCCCTCCGGCAGCCCGTCGTCCGTGAGCACGTGCCCCGGCCGTGTCACACCGATGAAGTGGGACAGCGAGAAGAGCTCGTCGGCATCCCGCCAGGTGAGGATCTGGGAGAGGGCGTCGGCGCCGGTGATGAAGAAGAGGTCCGCGTCGCCATGGACCGCGCGCAGGTCCCGCAGGGTGTCGATCGTGTACGTCGGGCCCTTGCGGTCGATGTCGCTCCGGCTGACCGAGAACTGCGGGTTGGACGCCGTCGCGATGACGGTCATCAGGTAGCGGTCCTCGGCCGGGGAGACCTCCTTGTGGCTCTTCTGCCACGGCTGCCCGGTCGGAACGAAGATCACCTCGTCGAGGTGGAACTGGGCGGCCACTTCACTGGCCGCCACCAGGTGTCCATGATGGATCGGGTCAAACGTCCCGCCCATCACGCCGAGTCGGCGCTTTCCGCGGCCGGTAGGCACTTCCTGCTCTCCCATGCGTGCAGAGCCTACTGGCACAGCTGTACGCCTCGGCCTCAGCGGTCGCGGTTGAAGCGCGTGGTGATCCACAGAAGGAGGAGAAGCGCGACAAACGCACCGCCACCGGTGAGGAGCGGGTTGAGACTTTCGTGGTTTCCACCGTGCTCGCCCTCGGCGGCGACGGTGACCAGCTGGTGTGCGGTGCTCGTGAGGCTCATCTTCGGCAGGACCTATCGATCGGGAGTCGGAGGGAAGACGTCGCGGACATCGTATGCGGGTGCCCCGGGCACGCTCACGCCGACTCAGTCGTTGTTGTCGTCGTTGCGGTATCCGCGGAGCAGGAACCAGGCCAGCAGGGCCGCTCCGACGAGCGAGGCGATCAGCACGATGCGGATGGTGTTGCCCGGCCCCTGATCCTCGGATGCGGCAGCGAGCAGAGCAACGGTGTGCGGCATGTCGGGCGTCTCCTCAGTTATCCACAGCCCCCGCACACCGTAGCCCCAGCGCCTAGGCTGGGATTTGTCAGGGGGGCGAGCGACGTCTCGTACGAACAGGGGGCCCATTCATGACCGACGGCAGCCACGAGAGCCATGGCCAGGTGCCGAGCAGGCAGCGCAGGCGTTTCCCGGGAATCTCCTCCCGGGCGTACGAACACCCGGCGGACCGCTCGGCCCTGGTGGCGCTGCGCAAGCTGAGCGGTTTCGACACCGTTTTCAAGGCACTGAGCGGACTGCTGCCGGAGCGCAGTCTGCGACTGCTCTTCCTGTCGGACTCCGTCCGGGTGAGCGACGCGCAGTTCAGCCACCTCAACGACATGCTGCGGGACGCCTGTTACATCCTGGACCTGGAGAAGGTCCCTCCGATGTACGTCAGTCAGAATCCGCAGCCCAACGCGATGTGCATCGGTCTGGACGAGCCGATCATCGTGGTGACGACGGGCCTGGTGGAGCTGCTCGACGAGGAGGAGATGCGGGCGGTCGTCGGGCACGAGGTGGGGCACGCCCTCTCCGGCCACGCCGTCTACCGCACGATCCTGCTCTTCCTCACCAATCTCGCGCTCAAGGTGGCGTGGATCCCCCTCGGCAACGTGGCGATCATGGCGATCGTCACTGCGCTGCGCGAGTGGTTCCGCAAGTCCGAGCTGTCCGCCGACCGGGCCGGGCTGCTGGCAGGCCAGGATCTGCAGGCCTCGATGCGCGGGCTGATGAAGATCGCCGGAGGCAACCACCTCCACGAGATGAACGTGGACGCCTTCCTCGCCCAGGCCGATGAGTACGAGAAGGCCGGCGACCTGCGTGATTCCGTCCTCAAGATCCTGAACGTGCTCCCCCGTTCCCACCCGTTCACCACGGTGCGCGCGGCCGAGCTGAAGAAGTGGTCCGAGACCCGCGACTACCAGCGGATCATGGACGGCCACTACCCGCGGCGCGACGAGGACAAGGACACCTCGGTGACGGACGCCTTCAAGGAGTCCGCCTCGCACTACGCCGATTCGGTGCGCAGCAGCAAGGACCCGCTGATGAAGCTGGTCGGCGACATAGCGGGCGGCGCCGGCGACCTGGGCGGCAAGCTCCGGGACAAGTTCACCGGAGCGGGCGGCAGCGGTGCCAAGGGGGCCGGGGCGGCCAAGGACGACGCTACGGACGGCTCGGAGCAGCCCCCGAGGCCTGAGGACCCTGAGGGGCCGTCCGCTCCGGGGACGGCGGGGAGCTGACCTCCAGCGTCCCGCACAGCGCCGCGGCGGGCCGGCCCGCCGCGTACGGGTCGGTGCCCGCCGGGCCGCGGTCGACCGCTCGTCCACCCGCGAGCAGTGGCCTCAGAGCGCCGGTGGTGTCGGGCGAGCAGGACTGCGGTCCGGCCTGGACGTAGCTGGTCTGCACCTCCAGCCGGTGCAGCCTCAGATCGTCCCGGTCGAACCGGAAGCGCATCTCCCGCCGTACGGTGAACAGCGACGCACCGCCGGCCTGTTGGGGGCCGGAGACGGCCGGGTGGAGCACATAGGCGAAGGTGTGGTCCGACACCACCTCCAGGGCGTCGGCCCCCACCTCGGCGTACCGCAGGGTGCCCCGGACCCGGATCTCCGGATCGGGGGTGACCCTGGCCGGGTCGAATCGCACCAGCCAGCCGGTCGCCGCGTGCTGCCCGTCGTCGTGCGGGGTCTCCATGCTCCGCTCGAACTGGCCCATCTGGTCCGGGTCGAGCAGGGACTCCACGGGGCGCACCGCGTTCCCGCCGAGGACGTCGAGGTCGAGCGAGGAGGCCACCAGGTAGTCCTTGGCCGTGGCCAGGGCGGTGTACACCTGGTTGTCGGAGAAGTTGTCCGTACGCCGGGTGACCGGGAGGTTGATGCCTGCGGCCCCCTTCGGGAACGAGGCGGCGGGGCTGCTCGCGAAGAGACCGGCCGGGGTGCCGGAGGGCACGGCTCCACGGGGCGCCAGCGGGACGACGGTCATCCGCAGCGGCTCGGCCCGCCTGGTGACGGGGTTCTGGTAGGGGTGGCGGAAGCCCATGAAGACGGCGGTGCCGAAGGCCAGGGCGATCAGGACGACCAGGGCGAGTGCGGCCCGTGAGCCGTTGCGGACGGCTCGGCCCGGCAGGCTCCGGACGGCACGGGCATGCTCCCCCATGCGCTCCTGGGCGGAGAATTCCTGCAGCCGGGCAGCCCGGACGAAGGACTCGTCGAAGACGAGTGACCGGTACTCGTCCTCGCTGCCGCTCGCACCGTTCTCCGACGGGCCTTCGGGTGGATCTCCGCGGTCTGCCATGACTTCTCCCGACTCCACGCCACCGACCGGGGCCGAAACGGTGCGCCCCCTCCGGCCGGAAGGCTCCGGACAGGGTCTGCCCGTCATGCGTGGGCATGCACGGACAAGTGAGAAGCCCCCTCTTCGAACGGGTGAGGGGTCATGTCTTCAGCGTAATCCAGCGAGGAACCCCGGGCTTCGGCCCCGGGAGGAATCGCTTCTCCGGAATGCTCTGACATGCGGGTTACGTGGGACGTTTTTGTTGCTCGGTGTACTCCTTGATGACGGACAACGGTGCGCCGCCACAGCTCGCTGCGAAGTGCGAGGGTGACCAGAAATGTGCGCCCCGCAGGTAAGTGTGGATGTGGTCGGGGTGTTCCTGGCGGAGCCTGCGGGCAGAGACGCCCTCCGCGCAGACCGATCGCATGACTTCTTTGCAACGTCGGAGGTTCTCGTCGGCTGACGGCCTGACCGGCGCTGCGGATCACCCGGATCGGCGTGGAGGGTGCACACAGCCGTACGACCCACACGAATGTTCGAGTCCGGTTCTCCTTGTGGTGCCATAGGCCAACTGGATTAGCGTGACCGTGTGAAGATCGTCGTGCAGGTGAAACTGATGCCGGACGCTGTACAGGCACCGGCCATCGGTGCGACCCTGCGCACGGTCAACGACCGGGCCAACTGGGTATCCGGTGTGGCGTTCGAGCACGGTGTGCCACGTGAGTACGAACTGCGCAAGCACACCTACGCCCAGCTGAAAGCAGCCGGCCTCGGGGCGCAGGCAGCCCAGCACACGATCAAGAAGGTGCGCGACGCCTACACCACACTGGCGGCCAACATCCGGGCCGGGAACCTGGGCAAGCCGGGTTCGAAGCGCCGGGCCAAGGCCGAGTCCAAGCCGATCGTCTTCCATCCACGGGCCGCGCACCCGTTCGACGACCGGTGCCTGTCCTGGCAGTACGACGCGCAGACCGTCAGCATCTGGACCACCGCAGGCCGTATCAAGAACGTCCGCTTCGCCTGCTCCGCCGGCGCGCTCAAGACGCTCCGTGAGTACCGCAAGGGCGAGTCCGATCTGATCGAACGCGACGGCATGTTCTACCTGATCGCGGTGTGCGAGATCCCCGAGGCCCCGGTCAACGAGGACCCGTCCGGGTTCATCGGCGTGGACCTCGGGATCGTCAACATCGCCACCACCTCCACCGGCTACCGGGCCGCCGGGCGCGGCCTCAACCGGCACCGCAAGCGACAGACTGAGCTGCGCCGCAAGTTGCAGGCCAAGGGCACCAAGTCCGCCAAACGCCGCTTGAAGCAGCGTGCCCGCAAAGAACAGCGGCACGCCGCGAACATCAACCACATCATCTCGAAGAAGATCGTCACCACCGCTGAACGCACCGGCCGCGGTATCGCCCTGGAAGACCTCACGGGCATCCGCGACCGGGTACGGCTCCGCAAGGACCAGCGGGCACCACTGCACACCTGGGGCTTCCACCAGCTCGGCTCCTTCATCGAGTACAAGGCCCGCCGGGCCGGGGTGCCGCTGGTATACGTCGATCCGGCGTACACCAGCCGGCAATGCTCCGAGTGCGGACACATCGACCGGAAGAACCGGGCCGATCAAGCAACGTTCGCGTGCCGCGCCTGCGGCGTCACCCTGCACGCGGACGACAACGCGTCCCACAACATCGACCGCAAGGGCGAAGCTGTGTGGGCTGCGGGGCGTGAGTCACGCGTCCCAGCCACCCTGTAGGCGGCCCGGACGGAGGAGCCAACCCAGCAGCCAGCTGGGCGCTACCTCCAAGCCCGGTCCTTCAAGACCGGGCCAAGTTGACAGTAGGTCGATTACGGCGGAGGTAAACGCGGTGACGGGCGGGAACTGCCGCAGGGTTCCCCCGGTCGGGCGGACCCGGCCGGCGGGAGCTTCGGCGCAGTCCCGGAGGCCGGGCCCCGCGGGCGGTTCGGCGAGTCAGGGCGTGCGCGGGACGGCGGAGACCAGCGGGCGGGAGTAGCCGTCCGCGGCGGACGGGCCCGCGGTGGGGCCCGGCGCACTGTCCACGCCGCTCGTGGCCGGTGGCGGGACCTGGTCCTGGCGGTCGGCCGAGGTGTTGCGGAAGACGGCGCTGAAGGCCAGCGCGATCATGCCGACCCCCATCAGCAGGGCAAGCAGCCATGCCACCGGCCGATGCCAGCGGGCGGCTCCCCGGTAGGGCCGGAGAGCGCCTCCGTGACGCCCGTAGGGGCCGCCGATGCGGTAGTCGTCGTCCGCGCCCAGCGGGTCGCCGTAGCCGCTTCCGCCGCCCGGCCCGTAGCCGTCGTCGTAGAGGTCGTCGTCCAGCGGCCCGCCACCGGCCCGGGTCCGGAAGCCATCGGCTTCGGCGCGTGCCTCGGCAGCGGCCAACAGCCGCTCGACAGCGGTGGGTTCGTGGAACTCGGCTGCCCGTACGAAGTCCTCGTCGAACACCACGGAGGCGAAGTCCTCGTCCGCGCCCCCGCGGTCGTCGTCGGGCTCCCAGCCGTTCGGGAACGGCCTGCCCCCCACGTCGTCCGGCACGGCTTCAGCCTAGACCTGCGGCATGGTTTTGGGCAGGGAGACGGCACATTCGACGCATCGCACGGTCACCTCACATGGCCGTCGCCGGTCACGATGTACTTCGTGGATGTCAGCTCCGACAGCCCCATCGGGCCCCTGGCGTGCAGCTTCTGCGTGGAGATACCGATCTCGGCGCCGAAGCCGAACTGACCGCCGTCCGTGAAACGCGTCGAGGCGTTCACGGCCACCGTCGTCGAATCCACCAACTGGGTGAAACGGCGTGCCGCCGCCTGTGAGGTCGTCACGATCGCCTCGGTGTGGCCGGACGACCAGAGCCGGATGTGCGCCACGGCCGCGTCCAGCGACTCCACGACGGCCGCCGCGATGTCGTACGAGAGGTACTCGGTCTCCCAGTCCTCCGGCGTCGCCGCGACCACAGTGGCCTTGGAGCCCCCCGCGTACTCCAGGACCCGCTCGTCGCCGTGCACGGTGACCCCGGCCTCCGCGAGGGCGTCCAAGGCGCGCGGCAGGAACGCGTCGGCGACGTCCTTGTGGACCAGGAGTGTCTCCGCGGCGTTGCAGACGCTCGGGCGCTGCGCCTTGGAGTTGACCAGGATGGCGACGGCCATGTCGAGGTCGGTCTGCGCGTCCACGTACACATGGCAGTTGCCGGTACCGGTCTCGATCACCGGGACGGTGGACTCCTCGACGACGGTGCGGATCAGCGAGGCGCCGCCGCGCGGGATGAGCACGTCGACCAGGCCGCGCGCCCGCATGAGCTCGCGTACGGAGTCACGGTTCTCACCGGGCACCAGCTGCACCGCGTCGGCCGGCAGTCCGGAACCGCCGACCGCGTCGCGCAGCACCCGGACGAGTGCGCTGTTGGAGGCGTGGGCGGAGGACGAACCTCGCAGCAGCACGGCGTTGCCCGACTTCAGGCAGAGGGCCGCGGCGTCCACCGTCACGTTGGGCCGCGCCTCGTAGATGATGCCGACCACGCCGAGGGGCACCCGGACCTGGCGCAGATCGATGCCGTTGGGCAGGGTCGAGCCGCGCACCACCTCGCCGACCGGGTCGGGCAGCGCCGCCACGTCCCGCACATCGGCCGCGATGGCCCGGATCCGCTCGGGGGTGAGAGTGAGCCGGTCGACGACCGACTCGCTGGTCCCGGCCTCGCGGGCGCGCGCCACGTCCTCGGCGTTGGCCGCGAGGATGTCGCTGGTCCGCACTTCGAGTGCGTCCGCGATCGCCAGCAGCGCGTCGTCCTTCGCCGCGCGCGGAAGTGGCGCGATGTCGGCTGCCGCGGAGCGGGCCCGGTAGGCGGCCTGGGCGACCGGGGACATGTTGTCGTACGGCGAAAGGGTGGTCATGCCCGCAGAATAATGCGCACGCTGCGGGCATCCGTCACGTATCCCGTGATGCGAGACGGCCGTCCGGAGGACGGCGGCCCGTCAGTAGGGGTGCACGCCGACCGGGGCGGCCGGGGGCGGCCCGTACCCCTCGGCGACGCGCTGGTGGTACGTCTCGCGGTCGATGACCTCCAGGCCGACGATCTCCCAGGGCGGCAGCCCCGCGCTGGACCGGTGCTCGCCCCACAGCCGCAGGGCCACGGCCGCCGCGTCGTGCAGGTCGCGGGCCTCTTCCCAGTAGCGGATCTCCGCGTGGTCGTTGGCATAGCGGCTGGTCAGCAGGAAGGGATGGTCGTGGGCGAGCTGTTCGAGGCCGCGTCTGACCTCCTGCAGCGGAATCTCCGAGCCGGAAACGCAGAGCGTGATGTGCCACAGCTTCGACTGCGTGCGTTCCTGGCCGGCCCTCGCCGGTTCCGGCCCGGTGGTCCGTTCGTCCCTCCGGTCCGCGGTCCTGCTTCCGTCGAAGCCGGTCCCTGCTCCGACGCTGGTCAGGGCGCGGCCACCCGTTCCTCGGGGCGGCGCTCCCGGGCGCGCTCGTCTCACCGGCGGCCTCCTGTGAATGTGTTGCTGTGCTGTCAACCCGCAGTGTCCCTGCTACAAAGTGGACCAGTCCGCGGCCCGGCTTGGGGCGGTTTTCGTGAAGGTCTCTGCCCGAAGGCTGGACTTTCAGCCGTTTCAGGAGTTTGTCAGGTGCCGAGAACGACGAGATCGTCCCTGTGTACGACCTCGCGCTCGTAGGCGGGACCGAGCTCGCGGGCCAGGTCGCGGGTGGAGCGGCCGAGGAGCTGCGGGATCTCCTTGGCGTCGAAGTTGACGAGACCACGGGCCACCGGCCGGCCCCGCAGATCGCGCAGTTCCACCGGGTCGCCCGCGGTGAACTCGCCCTCGACCGCGGCGATCCCGGCCGGCAGCAACGAGCTGTGGCGCTCCACGACCGCCTGCACGGCCCCGTCGTCCAGCGTCAGCCAGCCCTGCGGGGTGGAGGCGTGGGCAAGCCACAGGAGCCGGTCCGCCGAGCGGCGTCCGGTGCGGTGGAAGTAGGTGCCCGTGTCCCGGCCGGCCAGCGCGTCGGCCGCATGGCTCGCCGAGGTCAGGACGACCGGGACACCGGCCGCGGTGGCGATCCGGGCGGCCTCGACCTTGGTGACCATGCCGCCGGTCCCGACGCCCGCCTTGCCGGCGCTGCCGATGCTGACCCCGGCCAGGTCGGCGGGGCCGGTGATCTCCGCGATGCGGGTGGTGCCCGGGATGCTCGGGTCGCCGTCGTAGAGGCCGTCCACGTCCGAGAGCAGGATCAGCAGATCGGCGCGGACCAGGTGGGCGACGAGCGCGGCGAGCCGGTCGTTGTCGCCGAAGCGGATCTCGTCGGTGGCGACGGTGTCGTTCTCGTTGACGACGGGCAGCGCGCCCATGTCCAGGAGCTGGTCCAGGGTCCGGTAGGCGTTGCGGTAGTGGGCGCGGCGGCTGGTGTCGTTGCTGGTGAGCAGGACCTGGCCGACGCGGATTCCGTAGCGGGCGAACGAGGCGGTGTAACGGGCCACGAGCAGCCCCTGCCCGACACTGGCGGCGGCCTGCTGTCTGGCCAGGTCCTTGGGCCTGCGGTGCAGTCCGAGCGGGGCGAGTCCGGCCGCGATGGCGCCGCTGGAGACGAGGACGACCTCCCGCTCGCCGCCGCTGCGCACCTTGGCGAGCACGTCGACGAGTGCGTCGACCCGGTCCGCGTCGAGGCCTCCGGCGGCGGTGGTGAGGGAGGAGGAACCGACCTTGACCACGATCCTGCGGGCCTCCGTGACGCCCTGCCTGGCCCCTGACACGCGCATCCCCCATGGTTCGCCTCGCTGGACCCCGCAATCTACGCGAGCACGGGATTCGGCGCCTTCACGTTCCGCACCGTGGACCCTGTTTCGTCCGTATCCGTACCGTTCCGTATCTGTTCCGTACCGCGGCTCGTTGCAGGAGACGTCGGCTCCACCGCCGCGAGTCCCGGCTCCACCGCCGCGAGTCCGGCGAATCTCAGGAACAGAACAGGACGTGATCGCATGCGCCAGCTCTCCATTCCCGGGGCCTGGGTGCACGAGCCCGAGGTCATCCCCGACAGCCGCGGCAGTTTCCACGAGTGGTTCAGGGCCTCGGACCTCGGGGAGGCGGCGGGGCATCCGCTGGGGCTCGCGCAGGCCAACTTCTCCTGTTCGCGCCGGGGCACGCTGCGCGGGATCCACTTCGCCGACGTGCCGCCGGGCCAGGCGAAGTACGTGAAGTGCGTACGTGGCGCCGTGCTCGACGTGATCGTGGACGTCCGGGCGGGCTCGCCCACGTACAAGCGGTGGGAGGGCGTCCGCCTCGACGACACCGATCACCGGGCGGTCTACATCGCCGAGGGGCTCGGCCACGCGTTCATGGCGCTGACCGATGACGCGTGCGTCCTCTACCTCTGCTCCGAGGGCTATGCGCCCGGGCGCGAGCGCGGCATCGATCCGCTCGACGCGGAGCTGGGCATCGAGTGGCCGGCGGACATCGCGCCGCTGCTGTCCGGGAAGGACGCCTCGGCACCCTCGCTCGCCGGGGCCGAGGAACAGGGGCTGCTTCCGTCGTACGCCGCGTGCGAGGCGTACTACGCGCGGCTGCGGGCAGGCGCGCCGGCCCCGGCCGCCGCCCTGCGGCCTCTCAGCCCGGCCGGCCGCTGATCAGGGGGCGTTCCGCGGCGAGCAGGGCCGGGAACGCCTCCTTGAGCGCGGCGCGCCAGTCCCGGATCGGTTCGATCCCGGCCGCCGCGAACCGCCGCTGCGCGAGCACGCTGAACGCGGGCCGGGGGGCCGGGCGGGGGTACGCGGCGCTGGTGGTGGGCCGGACGCGGGCCGGGTCCGCGCCGAGCAGCCGGAAGATCTCCCGGGTGAAGCCGAACCAGGTCGTCTCACCGCCGCTGGTGGCGTGGTAGACGCCCGCCGGGGCGGTGCCCTCCAGCGCGGCCCGTCCGAGCCGGACGAGCCGCCCGGCCAGGTCGACGGTCCAGGTGGGCTGTCCGCGCTGGTCGTCCACCACGTCGAGGGTGTCCTTGACGCCCTCCAGCCTGATCATCGTGCGGACGAAGTTGGCACCGCCCGCTCCGTAGAGCCAGGCGGTGCGCACGACGTAGCCGGTGTCGGGGAGGGTCTCCAGCACGGCGCGTTCGCCGGCCAGCTTGGTGCGGCCGTAGGCGCTGCGCGGGGCGGTGGGTGCGTCCTCGGCGTAGGGCCGGCCGGCGTCCCCGGCGAACACGTAGTCGGTGGAGACGTGAAGGAGGACGGCGCCGTGGTCCCGGCAGGCGGCGGCCAGGACCGCGGGGCCGGTGCCGTTGATCCGCAGCGCGGCGTCCTCCCGGCTCTCGGCGTCGTCGACTGCGGTCCAGGCCGCGCAGTTGACCACGACGGCGGGGCGGTGGGCGGCGAACACCTCGCGCACGCGGCCGGGGTCGGTGATGTCCAGGACCGTGCGGTCGGCGGCGACGGCGGTGGCGCCCTCGTGGGCGAGCGCGGCCATGAGGTCCTGTCCGAGCATTCCGGCGGCCCCGGTGACCAGCCAGAGGGGGCTCACAGCGCGACCCTCTCCTTGAGCGGCTCCCACCAGGAGCGGTTCTCGCGGTACCAGCGCACGGTCTCGGCGAGTCCGGCGCGGAAGTCCTTGCGGGGCTCGTAGCCGAGCTCCTCGCGGATCCTGGTGCAGTCCACGGAGTAGCGCCGGTCGTGTCCCTTGCGGTCCTCGACGTGGACGACGTCGGTGTCCCAGTCGGCGCCGCACGCCTCCAGGAGCAGCCCGGTGAGTTCCTTGTTGGAGAGTTCGGTGCCGCCGCCGATGTTGTAGACCCGGCCCGCGCGGCCCTCGGTGCGGACGAGTTCGATGCCCTGGACGTGGTCGTCGATGTGCAGCCAGTCGCGCACATGGGCGCCGTCGCCGTACAGCGGGACCGGCCGGCCCTCCAGCAGGTGGGTGACGAAGAGCGGGATGACCTTTTCGGGGAAGTGGTGGTGCCCGTAGTTGTTGGAGCAGCGGGTCACCCGCACGTCGAGTCCGTGGGTGCGGTGGTAGGAGAGCGCGATCAGGTCGCTCGACGCCTTGGAGGCGGAGTACGGGGAGTTGGGCGCGAGCGGTTCGCTCTCGGTCCAGGAGCCCTCGTCGATCGATCCGTAGACCTCGTCGGTGGAGATGTGCACGAAGGTGCGGACACCCGCCAGGTGCGCGGCGTGGACGAGGGTGTGGGTGCCAACGACGTTGGTACGGACGAACTCGGCGCCGCCGTCGATGGAGCGGTCCACATGCGATTCGGCGGCGAAGTGCACCACCTGGTCGTGCCCGGCCATGAGGCCGCCGACCAGCTCCGCGTCGCAGATGTCGCCCTGCACGAACGAGAATCCGGGGTGGCCGCGCACCTCGTCGAGGTTGGCCGGGTTGCCCGCGTAGGTGAGCTTGTCGAGCACGGTGACGGCGATGTCACCGGGGCCGTCCGGGCCCAGCAGCGTGCGGACGTAGTGGGAGCCGATGAAGCCGGCACCGCCGGTCACCAGGAGGTGGGTCGTCATGAGGAGATCTGCACCTTGCTGTGGTCGCCGAGGACGAGTCGGTGGGCGGACGGGCTCCGGGGTGCGGGGGTCACCTCGACCTCGTGGCCGATGAGGGAGGCCTCGACGCGGCGGACGCCGTCGATCGAGGCGCCGCGCAGGACGATGGAGTACTCGATCTCGCTGTCCTCGATCCGGCAGTCGTGGGCGACCGAGGTGAACGGTCCCACGTAGGCGTCGCTGATCACCGAACGGGCGCCGATGATGGCGGGGCCGACGATCCGGCTGCGGGTGACCCGGGCGCCCGGCTCGATCCGTACCCGGCCGATGATCTCGCTCTCGTCGTCGACGTGGGCGCCGTGGGTGCACGGTTCGACGGTCTCCAGGACGGTGCGGTTGACCTCCAGCATGTCGGTGACGTTGCCGGTGTCCTTCCAGTAGCCGCGGATCGTGGTGGAGCGGACGTCGCGCTCCTGGTCGATCAGCCACTGGATGGCGTGGGTGATCTCCAGCTCGCCGCGCCAGGACGGGCGGATGGAGCGGACCGCCTCGTGGATGACCCGGGTGAAGAGGTAGACACCGACGAGCGCCAGATCGCTCTTGGGCTCCTTCGGCTTCTCCTCCAGGGCCACGACCCTGCCGTCGCCGTCGAGTTCGGCGACGCCGAACGAGGTCGGGTCGGGCACCTGGGTCAGGAGGATCTGGGCGTCGGGCCGGTCCGCGCAGAACCCCTCGACCAGGCCCGCGATCCCGCCGACGATGAAGTTGTCGCCGAGGTACATGACGAAGTCGTCGTCGCCCAGGAAGCGCTGGGCGATCAGGACCGCGTGCGCGAGGCCGAGCGGTTCGGACTGCGGGATGTACGTGACGTCGATGCCGAACCGGGAGCCGTCGCCGACCGCGGCGCGGATCTCCTCCTCGGTGTCGCCCACGATGATGCCGACCTCGGTGATACCGGCTTCCGCGATGGCTTCGAGCCCGTAGAACAGCACCGGTTTGTTCGCCACCGGGACCAGCTGTTTGGCCGAGGTATGAGTAATGGGACGAAGCCGGGTGCCTGCCCCACCGGAAAGTACGAGAGCCTTCACAGTTCTGCCCCACGATGAGTCGGCGGTCCTGTCGCAGCTGCGACCTACCGGGGTGACCTTACTGAGATTCGGTGTCCCATCCGTGGCGAAACAGTGCCGTCGACCGGTTGCCGACTCGTCCGGAGGAAAAGCTGTCGTTGCCCGTAACCGATCAGTTTCGTCATCTCTCAGGAAATTCGCTATCGAGTTCGACATCGAGTCCGGTATCGATTTCGCACCACGCATCGGCCGCCGCGCGATCGGCCGTTCACTTTCGGTGACCAGTGTTCGTACCGCACCAGTGAATTCGCGTACGCGGCAGCCGGTTGTGCGCGGACGGCCGATTCTCACGCAGCCTTCATTCCCGCCTCATGATCGGACAGGATGCCTTTCCTACGGTGGGCACCGCCCCCTCCCCTGCCGGGCACCCACCCGGCACCGGCCGCCCCGGCCCGCCCGATACCTCGGCGCCGCCCCACACGCACGCAAGAGCGCAAGCTCGCTGGAGTCCCCGGTGCAACCGCTCCCCCCGGCCCTGCGGTCCGCCGCGAAGGCCCTCCCGCTCGCCGTACTGTCTGCTTCCTTCGTCGTCCAGGCCGCGGCGGCCGTCTTCCCCCCACCTCGCGCTGCTCGTGGTGGCGACCGTCACCGGTCTCGGCGCCGATGCCGCGCTGTACCGGTGGCAGCCCGGCCGGGCCGCCCTGCTCGCCAGGGTGCGGGCCGACGTCGTGGTCCGCCGGCTGACCTGTGACTTCCTGCTGCTCGTGGGGCTTCTCCGGCTGGACAGCCTCCAGGAGTCGGTCACCGTCCCCCTGGTCCTCGGGCTACTCCTCTTCTACGCACTCCACCTGGCCACGCACGCGGCCGCGATCCGGGTTCGCTCCACCCGGACGCTGCCCGTGCTCACCCGCAACATCGACGCCTCGGCGCTGCGGATCCCCCCGGCTCCTCCCGCCCTGCTGACGCGCCGCCACGGCCCGCACCTGCTGTTCCTGGGCCTCCCGGCGACCGCCGGACTGCTGCTGACGGCGATGGCCGGACGGCCCGTGTACGCCGCCGCGGGCACCGCGTTGTCGGCCGCCCTGGCCGCAGCCGCCCTGGCCTGTCTGGCGGACCGGCTGCTCCGCCGCCGTCCCGCGTCGCCGGAGGCGGTGCTGGAGTGGTTCGACGCGTGGCTCGCCGAATACCGGCCGACGGTCGGGATGTACTTCTCCGGCGGCGCCTCGTCGGCCTACCAGGCCAACATGTGGCTGGACTCACTGGCCGGGCTGGAGGGCCGCCCGGTGATCGTGCTGCGCGAGCGATTCATGATGCAGCGGATCGGCCCGACGGACCTTCCCGTCGTGTGCATCCCGAAGGTCGCGCATCTCCTCCGCCTGGAGCAGTCCACCATCAAGGTGATGATCCATCCCGCGAACTCCGGCAAGACCTCACAGATCCTGCGCATACCGTCGATCAAGCACGCCTTCGTCAACCACGGCGAGAGCGACAAGCTCTCCAGCTGCAATCCGTACGCGAAGGTGTACGACAAGGTGTGGGTCGCCGGACCGGCGGCGCGCGCACGCTACGCCCAGGCCGACGTCGGTGTGCAGGACGACGACGTGGTGGAGATCGGCCGGCCCCAACTGGCCCCGATCGCCCCGTACGCGGGACCGCCCGCCGGCCCGTACACGACCGTGCTGTACGCCCCGACCTGGGAGGGATGGGACGGGAACCCCGGCAACACGTCGATCATCCTGGCCGGGGAGAACATCGTCCGGGCGCTGCTCGCCGACCCCGGTGTCCGGCTGCTCTACAAGCCGCACCCGCTGACGGGCTCGGTCGACCCGCTGGCGGGAGCCGCGAACGACCGCGTCCAGGCCCTGATCCGCGAGGCCGACCCGGTCCGCACCGGACCGCGCCCCGCACCGCGGGACGGCGCGGACCCGGCCCTGTGGGCGGCGGAGCTGAACCGGCTGACGGCCTCCTCGTTCCGCGCCGGCGCGGACGACGCGGAGCGCATGCGGGTCCAGGGCGCTCCGCCGGCCGGCCGGGCCGCGGCCGTCGCGGCGGCGACGGCCGCCTGGGAGGGCGCCCACTGGGCGTCCCTGCCCAAGTGGGAGCACCAGATCATCACCACTGCGCAGCCCGCGCTGTACTCCTGCTTCAACCAGGCGGACCTGCTGATCAGCGATGTGTCGAGCGTGGTCACGGACTATCTGGCGGCCGGCGAGAAGCCCTACGCCGTGGCGAACACCGGGGATCTGCCCGACGCGCTGTTCCGCGAGGCCTTCCCGACGGTCCGCGCGGCGACGGTCCTCGGGCCGGACGCCCGGCGCATCCCCGCCCTGCTGGAGTCTGTGCGCCGCCCCGCCGACGACGGGGCGGCGCGGGCCCGGGCGGAGCTGAAGCTCCATCTGCTCGGACCGTCGGACCCGCCGTCCGTGGTGCGGTTCGGCGAGGCGGCGCTGCGTCTGTGCGCGGCCGCCGACGGGCACCGCGCCCGGATGACGGCCGGGTGCGGTTCGGCGAGGCGGCGCTGCGTCTGTGCGCGGCCGCCGACGGGCACCGCGCCCGGATGACGGCCCGGCTGCTCCCCGGCATTCCTGCACAGCGCGGACCGCTGGCGGCGGCCGACGCCGTGGAGAGGCCCGAGGACCTGCCGGGGCCGCGCTCCGGGGCGTGAGGTCCGGACGCCGTTGCGGGCCCGCCCGGACGGCTCCTTACGGGTGACGCAGGCGCCAGCCCTGCCAGGCGGACTCGATCATCTCGTCGACGCCGTACCGGGCCGACCAGCCCAGCTCCGCCCGGATCCGGTCCGCGCCCGCGACGACGCGCGCCGGGTCGCCGGGGCGGCGGGCGGTCACCTCGGGGGCGACGTCCCCGCGGTCGGTCACCTTGAGGATGCGGTCGACCATCTCGCGCACCGAGCTGCCCTCACCGCGGCCGATGTTCAGCGTGAGGTCCGTACCGGGCTCGGCCGCTTCCAGCCTGTGCGCGGCCGCCAGGTGGGCGGAGGCGATGTCGTCCACATGGATGTAGTCGCGGACGCAGGTGCCGTCGGGCGTCGCGTAGTCGTCGCCGAAGATCCGCGGGCCCTCGCCGGCCTCCAGGCGCTCGAAGACCATCGGGATGAGGTTGAACACCCCGGCGTCGGCGAGCTCGGGCGAGGCCGCACCGGCGACGTTGAAGTAGCGGAGGGAGGCGCAGCGCAGTCCGTGGGCCCGGGCGGCGGCGTGGATCAGCCATTCGCCGACGAGCTTGGTCTCCCCGTACGGGCTCATCGGCGCGCAGGGGGTGTCCTCCGTGACGAGGTCCACGTCCGGCATGCCGTAGACGGAGGCCGACGAGGAGAACACCAGCCGGCCGACTCCGGCCGCGACCATGCTCTCCAGGAGCACCTCCAGACCGGTCACGTTCTCCCGGTAGTAGTGGAGGGGGCGCTCGACGGACTCGCCGACCTGCTTCTTGCCTGCGACATGCACCACACCTGTCACGGTGTGGTCACGGATCGCCGTGTCCAGGGCCTCGCGGTCCAGCACGCTGCCGGTGACCAGGGGCACCCCGTCCGGCACACTTCCGGCGTTCCCCGTCGAGAGGTCGTCGTACACGACGACCTGCAGACCGCCGGCGAGCATCGCCCGTACGACGTGCGCACCTATGTATCCGGCCCCGCCCGTAACCATCCAGGTCATTCTGTGCGTCTCTCCCTCTGTATGTGGTCCTGCTGTGCGTGGTCCTGCTGTGCGTGGTCCTGCTGTGCGTGGTCCTGCCGTCAGGGCCACCCTACGTGTACGGGAAATCGAATCAGACAAATAGGCTTCAACCGTATTATCGTGCGATATGAAGCTGCGTCCGGGTGACGCCCGGGGAACACCACGGGTGAAGCCGGGCAGCCCCGGATGAAGCCGGGGCAAACACAAGGCCACGGTGGGCGGATGTCAATCAATTACGCTGTTCAGGTGCTCAGGCGCTCCCCCATGATTCCGCGGTGCGAATCGGTGCCTGCGCACGGACCCTGCAGACAGCTCTCTGGACTGGTGAAGGATGCCTCGACTGACACTCATCGTGCCTGCGTACAACGTGCAGGGGTATGTTCGGGAGTGCCTCGACTCCGTGCTGCAGCAGGACTTCACCGACTTCGAGGTCGTCGCCGTGGACGACTGCTCGCCGGACGGATCCGGCGCCATCCTCGACGAGTACGCGGAGCGCGACCCCCGGGTGCGGGTGCTCCACCTGAGCGAGAACGTCGGGCTGGGCCACGCCCGTAACGCCGGAATCGAGCAGGCGACCGGCGACTACCTGCTCTTCCTCGACAGTGACGACACCCTGACGCCCGGCGCGCTGAGCGGTGTCGCCGGGCGCCTCGACGCGACCGACGACCCCGACATCCTGATCTACGACTACGCGCGCAGCTACTGGGACGGCCGCCTGCTGCCCAACCAGCGGGCCGACCTCCTCGCCGCCGACGGGCCCGCGGTCTCCCCGCTGTCGGAGCGGCCCGGGTTGCTCGACCTGCTGCAGATCGTCTGGAACAAGGCCTACCGCCGCGACTTCGTCGAGGCGCACGGGTTCCGGTTCCCGTCCGGGTACTACGAGGACGCCCCCTGGACGTACACCACCCTGGTCGCGGCGGAAAGCATCGCGGTGCTCGACCGCATCTGCGTGCTCTACCGACAGCGGCGCGAGGGCGGAAACATCCTTCGCACCGTCAGCCGCAAGCACTTCGATGTATTCGACCAGTACGACCGCGTATTCGCCTACCTGGACGAGCATCCGGAATTCGATTCCTGGCGTCCCGCGCTTTTCCGTAAAATGATCGACCACTATCTCACCGTTATGGAAAAGGCGGGCCGCCTTCCCAGGGATGCGCGGTCCGAATTCTTCCACCGCGCGTCCGCCGACTACAACCGCCGGCTGCCCGAGGGATTCGAGCGTCCGGCCGGCGGCCGCGGTTACAAGTACGCGCTGCTCGGCATGGACTCCTATCCGGCGCTGACCGGTGTCACCCGGGCCAACCGGGTGCGCAACCGGGCGCGGCTGCGCAACAGCGAGCGCCTCGGCCGGGCCAAGCGCGCCGCGATGCGGATGATCTACCAGTCCCAGCTGCGCCTGCCGGTGGACGAGAACCTCGCCGTCTTCTCCGCGTACTGGAGCCGGGGCTACTCGTGCAACCCTGCGGCCATCGACGCCGAGCTGGCGCGGCTGGCCCCGCACATCCGCCGGGTCTGGGCGGTGCGCGCGGAGCACGTGAGCCGGGTGCCCAAGGGCGTCGAGGTGGCCGTCGTCGGCTCCCGCGAGTACTGGACGGCGCTGGCCCGCGGCAAGTACTTCATCAACAACGTGAACTTCGCGGACTCGCTGGTCAAGCGCGTGGGTCAGATCCACCTGCAGACCCATCACGGCACCCCGCTGAAGACGATGGGCCTCGACCAGGCCAACTACCCCGCCTCCACGAACATGAACATGGAGGACCTGCTCCGGCGCTGCGACCGCTGGGACTACAGCATTTCCTCCAACCGCTTCTCCACCTCGGTCTGGGAGCGGGTCTATCCGTGTTCCTACACCTCGCTGGAGACCGGCTATCCGCGCAACGACGTGCTGATCAACTCCGGGGCCCGCGAGGTCGCCCAGGCCCGCCGCGAACTCGGCGCGCCGGATGGCTCCAAGGTCTTTCTGTACATGCCGACCCACCGTGAGTACCAGAAGGAATTCGCCCCGCGGATCGACCTGCCGAAGCTCGCCGAGGAACTGGGCCCGGACGTCACCCTGCTGGTGCGCGGCCACTACTTCTACAAGCCCACCGGCCGGCTCGCCGAGCTCCAGGCCAAGGGCCGCGTCATCGACGTCTCCGCACACCAGTGCGTGGAGCAGCTCTACCTCGCGGCCGACGCCCTGATCACCGACTACTCGTCGGCGATGTTCGACTACGCCAACCTCGACCGGCCGATCGTGATCTTCGCCGACGACTGGGACACGTACAAGGTCGTCCGGGGCAGCTACTTCGACCTGCTGGCCGAGCCTCCCGGCGCCGTCGCCACCAGCCAGGCGCAGCTCACCGAGATCCTCCGGTCCGACGAGTGGCGGAGCGAGGAGTCCGCGACCTTCCGCAGGGCGTTCCGTGAGCGCTTCTGCGACTTCGACGACGGCCGTGCGGCCGAGCGTGTCGTCCGTGCCGTCTTCCTGAACGAGGAAGAAGTCCTTCCCGTCGTCCCGCTTGCCGCACGCAAGCCGGCACCATCCCCTGCCCAGGCGCTCGAACTGGTCGAGCGGGTCTGACCCGAAAGGAATGCCGAAAAACATGACCCCCCGGCTCAGTGTCATCGTGCCCATGTACAACGTCGAGGCGTATCTCGAAGCGTGCCTCGACTCGGTGGAGGCGCAGACCTTCACCGATCTGGAAGTCGTCATGGTCGACGACGGTTCGACCGACGGCTCGGCTGCGATAGCCGCCGCCTACGCCGAGCGCGACCCGCGCTTCCGGCTGGTGACGAAGGTGAACGGCGGCCTGGGATCGGCCCGTAACGCGGGCCTGGCCGACATGGCGCCCGAGAGCGAGTACTTCGCCTTCCTCGACAGTGACGACGTCATCCCGCCGGACGGCTACCGCATGATGGTCGCCAGCCTCGACGACACGGGCTCCGACTTCGCCACCGGCAACGTGTTCCACGTCAAGGGCGAGCGGTCCTGGCAGGTACCGCTCATGAAGATGCTGGCCGGCGAGGCCCGCAAGCGCACCCACATCTCCGAGTACCCCAAGCTCGTCGCGGACCGCATCTCCTGCAACAAGGTCTGGCGCCGCACCTTCTGGGAGAAGAACGCCTTCACCTTCCCCGAGGGCGTGCTCTACGAGGACAGCGCCGTGGTGCTGCGCGCCCACTACCTGGCCGACGCCATCGACCTGATCGGCGAGCCCGTCTACTACTGGCGGCTGCGCGAGGGCGAGTCCGCCCCGTCGATCACCCAGCGCCGCACGGACCCGCAGGGCGTCCGCGACCGGGTCGCCGCCTGTGAGAGCGTGACCCAGTTCCTGGCCGACCGCCCCGGCGCCAAGTGGGCCCAGTTCAAGCGGGAGTACGACGCCCGGGTGCTCAGGGACGACCTGCGCATCTTCCTCAACGTCGTGCCGGACGGCGACGAGGAGTACCGCGAGGCCTTCCTCATCGCCGCGAACCGCTACCTCGACCAGGTCGACCCGCAGGTCCTGGACGAACTGCCCGCCGTGCTGCGCGTGCAGTACGCGCTGGTGCGCCGCGGCGCGGTCTCCGAGCTGATCGACCTCCTGGCCGACCAGCGTCGCCGTGAGCCGGTCGAGGTCAGCGGCTTCCTGCGCAAGTACGCCGGGTTCAAGGCCCTGGACCGCAGCGGTGTCACGCTCTCCCGCAAGACCCTGCGCATCGACAAGGACCTGGAACTCAGGACCCCGCTGGTCGGCGTGGAGTGGGAGAAGGGCAAGCTGCTGCTGACCGGCGATGCCTGGATAGACAAGATCGACATCCCGAACCGGCGCAGCACCGCCAAGTTCATCCAGATCAAGAAGGGCGGCTCGCGCCGCCGTCTGATCTTCCCCGCGAAGAACATCTTCCGCCCGGGGCGTACGTCGGACACCTGGCAGAAGCGCTACAACTACGACTGGTCCGGCTGGGAGTTCTCCTTCGACCCCGCCAAGCTCCGCCACAACGGGCAGTGGGAGGAGGGCATCTGGCACATCGGCGTGATCGTCATGAGCTCCGGGCTCCTGCGCCGCCGGGGCATCCAGTCGAACGGCGGCAGCGCCCAGAACTTCCCGCCCTACCAGTGGCTCGACAAGAACTACCGGATGCTGCCGAGCGTCGAGGGCGCCGCGCTCAAGCTGCGCATCGAGCGGGTCAACGCGCTGGTGACCGGCCGGGAGCTGGACGGCGACAAGATCGTGATCCGGGGCGAGATCCGTACGGCCCTGGCGAGCGACGAGTCCGTCACCCTTCAGGTCTCCAACCAGTCCAGCGGTGAGGTCCGGCGCTACCCGGTCACCGTCGAGGCCGAGCAGAACGGCATCCGCCCCTTCCACGTCGAGGTGCCGCTCACCGACGTCGCCCTCGTCACCGCCGAAAGCACCGAAGGTCACGCCCAGCCCCGGGTCCGCAACTGGTCCACCGCCCTGATGGTCTCCGGCCCCGACGAGACCGCGGAGCCGCGCCGGCTGAGCCCCGTCGTCCAGGAGGGCCTCGAGGACGCGCGCTTCCAGCTGCCCGCGAGCCTGGGCCGCCAGGCGGGCCGGCACGAGCTGGCGGTCATCGCCGGCCACAACGGCTACCTCAAGTTCCGCGGCCAGACCGAGCGTGCCGTGATGACGCGGGTGAGCGAGCGGGACGGCAAGATCGTCCTGTCCGGTCACGCCCCGCTGCACCTGGCGGGTTCCGAGCTGCTGCTGAAGGCCAAGGGCCGGTTCGACGAGCGCCTGGTCCCGATCGACTGGACCGCCGACGGCTCGTACGAGGCGGCCTTCGACCCCTCGACGCTGGGCGGTGGCGCCCAGGGCACCATCCCGCTCAAGGCCGGCCGGTGGAACTTCTTCCTCCGCCAGGCCGACGGCCCGGACGTCGAGTTCGTCATCGACCGCCTCGCTTCGGACCAGTTCCCGCTGCACACCACGCTGAAGGGCCGCCGCTACTGGCTGGAGGCCCGCTGGCACGACTTCCCGCAGCTCAACTGCCGCTCGGAGCTGGCCGACGTGGAGCGCGGCCCGTTCCGCCAGGCCCAGTTGCGCCGTGAGGTGTACGACACCAAGTGCCTGGAGCCGCTGCGCGACCAGGTGTTCTATCTGAGCTACAACGGCAAGCAGTACTCGGACAGCCCGCGTGCCATGCACGAGGAGCTGGTGCGCCGGGGTGCCGACCTCAAGCACCTGTGGGCGGTCCGGGACGGCCAGGTGGAGCTGCCGCCGACGGCCGAGCGGGTCCGGATGTGGGGCACCGAGTGGTTCGACGCGCTGGCCTCCAGCAAGTACATCGTGACCAACGCGCACCTTCCCGAGTGGGTCGTCCGGCGTCCCGGACAGGTCATCGTCCAGACCTGGCACGGCACGATGCTGAAGAAGATCGGTCATGACATCGACACGCTCCACTTCGACAAGGAGTACCAGAAGCGTCTGGAGCTCGAAGCGAAGAACTGGAGCATGCTCATCTCCTCCAACCGCTTCAGCACACCGATCCTGAAGCGGGCCTTCTCCTACGACGGGGAGATCCTGGAGGCCGGTTACCCGCGCAACGACTACCTGTACTCCGACGAGCGGGTCAAGCTCGCCGAGGAGATCAGGAAGCGGATCGGGCTGCCCGAGGGCAAGAAGGTCGTGCTGTACGCACCGACGTGGCGCGACGACCAGTCGCACCGGGCCGGTCAGTACTCCTTCGACCTCCGGCTCGATCTGGAGGACGCCCGCCGCCGTCTCGGTGACGACCACGTCCTGCTGATCCGGCGCCACTCCAACGTCGTCGACCAGGTACCGGGCGCCGGCAACGGCTTCGTCTGGGACGTCTCCGAGTACCCGGACATCGCCGATCTGTACCTGGCGTCCGACATCATGATCACCGACTACTCGTCCGTGATGTTCGACTACGCCCACCTCAAGCGGCCGATGCTCTTCTTCACGTACGACCTGGAGCACTACCGCGACACGCTGCGCGGGTTCTACTTCGACTTCGAGAAGGACTCGCCCGGTCCGCTGGTCCGTACGTCCTCGGAGCTGATCGACTCGATCCGCGACATCGACACGGTGTGGCCCGAGTACGGCGAGCGCTTCGAACGCTTCCACCACCTGTTCTGCGACCTGGACGACGGCCGCGCCTCGCAGCGCGTCGTGGACCGCATGATCGGGCAGGCGACGGAGCTCACCGAGGAGAAGTAGCCGCACACGCCGAAGGGGCGGGCCCGGAGATCAGCTCTCCGGGCCCGCCCCTTCGTTCTGTCCGGGACGTCCTACGGCTCGACGTCCACCGTCTTGAAGGCAAGCTGCGACAGCGACGTGTAGTAGGGCCGGATCTCGATCTTCGTGACCGGGCGCGGCGCCGGCTTGCCGCCGTTGAGCGTCCGGGTCACCCTGCGCCCCACCTTCGCCAGCAGCGTCCTGCTGGGCTCGGGCAGGATCCGGATCACCGGCCGCGGGAAGGTGAACACGCCTATGGGCGCCAGGACGTCGGTGGCGAGCTTGCCGACCTGGACGCGGTCCGCGCCCGCGGCCGGGCGCAACCAGGCGTCCCAGATCTGCTCGGGTCCCTCGTGCTCGGCCACCAGCGCGGCGCAGTCGATCGAGGCGGTGATCCGGTGGTCCTCCAGGGCCGCTACCGGGAACGACAGCACCCGGTCCTTGTCCTTGCGGTGCACGGCCTCCAGGACCGCTCCCGGGCCCAGGGTCACGCCCCAGGCGGCGGCCTCCACGTCGATGGTCCCGGTGTCGACCGCGAGCCCGTCGATCTCCACGTGGGAGTCCCGCACCACGCTGCGGATCCGCAGCCGGTCCATCTCGCCCCGGTGCGGGAGCAGCAGCTCCAGCGCGGGGGCGCCGTTCTCCCGGGGCAGCGGGACGTTGAGGAGATCGCGCACGTCGCAGCCGTAACCGTCGACCGTGAGCGGGACCTCGTTGCCGTCCTGGGTGGAGACGGACAGCTCCCACGTTCCCTCGGGCAGCCCGCCGTGCCAGGGCACGACCGCGCTGCCGTCGGGCGTGATCACGAACCGCTCCTCGGCCGGGTTCCGCCCGACCCGGCGGCAGACGATCTCGGCTCCGTGGGCCTCCGCGGGCAGCACGCCGACCTCGATGCGGACCGAACCCAGGGGGTCCACCTGTGCGGTGGCGGTCCTGGGCAGCGCCCGGCGGGCGGACGCGTCGTGCAGGATCGCCTCGAAGCGCGCACAGCTCGCCGGCTCGTGGAAGCGCACCGCGTTGCGCACCGCCGCCTCGCTCATACGGCCGCGGCGCTCGTCGTCCTCGACCAGTTCGAGGATGGCGTCGGCCATGGCGGCGGTGTCGCCGCCCGGGACGATGAGCCCGTCCTCGCCGTGCGTGATGATGTTGCGCGGGCCGTGGTTGGCGTCGGTGCTGACGACGGGCAGGCCGGCCGCCATCGCCTCGACGATCACGTTGCCGAACGCCTCCCGCTTGGACGGGAGTACGAAGATCGAGCCCTTGCTGAACTCCGGCGCGACCGGCGCGGCCGGTCCCATCAGCGTCACGGTGTTGTGCAGGCCGAGGCGCTCGATCTGCCGGCGCAGGTTGGCCTTCTCGGTACCGCCGCCGTAGATCCGCAGCCGCCAGTCGGGGCGCTTGGCGACCACGGTGGCGAAGGCGTCGACGACCGCCGCGAAGTTCTTGTTCTCCTTGAGGAGGCCCGCCGCGATGATGACCTTGTTGGTGCTCTTGGACTGTACGGGGGCGGCGGGCACGCAGTTCGGCATGACGGCCAGCCGGTTGCGCACACCGGGCACCTGCTTGCCGATGCTCTCGACCTCTTCGGGCGTGAGCGCCGTGAGCGCGTCCAGCGAGTGGTAGGCCTTGAACAGCCGGCCCTGGTAGTACTTCGCGTAGATCGAGGGCATCGAGTGCTCCTGCGTGACCCGCAGGTAGTCGCCCTCGGCGTACGACAGCATGATCGTGTTCCGCGGGCTGGAGCTCACCACGACGTCGGAGTCCGTGGTCGCGAGGAATTCGAGCAGCCGCAGCTCTGCCAGCCGGCTGACGACCGGCTTCTTCTCGGCCGGGTCCACCGGGTAGACCTTGGGGAAGACCTCGATCAGCGGATCGTCCAGATCCGATGTCGGTGAGTGCTTGCGCAGGTCGGTCAGAGCACGCACGGAAACCCGCGGGTCGAGCGGGAAGTAGGACTCGTCCCGTACTTTGCGGAGAGCGATGATCTCTACCTCGTGCCGGGCGGCGAGTGCGCCCGCCAGGTTCTGCGTCGCGCTGACCACTCCGCCCATGTGGCAGAGGTCGCGCACCAGAAATGAAATCTTCACTTGCGTCTTTCGGCTGGGCCGCGGCTCGCGGCAATCCCAGGGCAGCCTCGCGTGGTGGTTACCACGCTCCCCCTACCCCCTCGGCGGTGCGAGGGCAGGCCCTGTCCTCGCACAAGGAAGACGGACAGGTGGGTCACAGGGTTGTGCAGGGAGTGAAAGTTTATCGAATCTTTGACCCTGGCGTAGCAGGCACCGAAATGACGTAAGGAATCACCCCTAAAAGGGGCATGTCCCGTACCGGTGTTCCAGTACGGGGACACGCCCCTCACGCTTCCGTCCTACGCGAACGGATCGAACTCCTGGTACTCCTTGCTGACGTCGTCGCGCTCGTCCTCGCGGTCACGACGACGCTGCGCCGCCGGACGCGGCTCCTCCAGGCGGTGGTCCTCACCGCGGCGGCCGAGCATCTCCGCGCCGGCCGTCACCGTCGGCTCCCAGTCGAAGACCACGGCGTTGTCCTCGGCACCGATGGCCACACCGTCGCCGGCCTTGGCCCCGGCCTTGCGCAGCGCGTCCTCGACACCGAGCCGGTTCAGCCGGTCCGCGAGGTAGCCGACGGCCTCGTCGTTGTTGAAGTCGGTCTGGCGCACCCAGCGCTCCGGCTTCTCGCCGCGCACCCGGTAGATGCCGTCGTCCTCCAGCACCACGGTGAAACCGGCGTCGTCCACGGCCCTCGGCCGGATGACGATACGGGTCGCCTCCTCCACCGGCTTGGCGGCTCGCGCCTCGGCGATGACCCCGGCCAGTGCGAAGGAGAGCTCCTTGAGGCCGGTACGGGCGACCGCCGACACCTCGAAGACGCGGTAGCCGCGGGCCTCCAGCTCCGGACGGATCATGTCCGCGAGGTCCTGGCCGTCCGGGATGTCGATCTTGTTCAGGACGACGATGCGGGGCCGGTCGTCCAGTCCCCCGTACAGCGTGAGCTCCTCCTCGATCATGTCGAGGTCGGAGACCGGGTCGCGGTCGGACTCCAGCGTCGCCGTGTCCAGCACGTGTACGAGCACCGAGCAGCGCTCGACGTGCCGCAGGAACTCCAGGCCGAGGCCCTTGCCCTGGCTGGCGCCCGGGATCAGGCCCGGGACGTCCGCGATGGTGTAGACGGTGCTGCCCGCCGTGACCACGCCCAGGTTCGGGACGAGGGTGGTGAACGGGTAGTCGGCGATCTTCGGCTTGGCGGCCGACAGGACCGAGATCAGCGAGGACTTGCCCGCACTCGGGTAGCCGACCAGCGCGACGTCGGCGACGGTCTTCAGCTCCAGGACGACGTCCCGGGCCTCGCCGGGCTCGCCGAGCAGCGCGAAGCCGGGGGCCTTGCGCCGGGCGGAGGCCAGCGCGCCGTTGCCGAGGCCGCCGCGGCCGCCCTGGCCGGCGATGAACATGGTGCCCTGGCCGACGAGGTCGGCCAGCACGTTGCCCGCGCTGTCGAGGACGACGGTGCCGTCCGGCACGGGCAGGACCAGGTCCTGGCCCTCCTTGCCGGTGCGGTTGTCGCCCGCGCCGGGCTGGCCGTTGGTGGCCTTGCGGTGGGGGTGGTGGTGGTAGTCGAGGAGCGTGGTGACCGCCTGATCGACGATCAGGGTCACGTCGCCGCCACGGCCGCCGTTGCCGCCGTCCGGGCCGCCGAGCGGCTTGAACTTCTCACGGTGAACGGAGGCACAGCCGTGGCCTCCGTTACCCGCGGCGACATGCAGTTCGACGCGGTCCACGAAGGTGGTCATGGGTGGAACCTCCAGTTACATACATGCAGAAATGTCTCGCTCGTGCGCCCCTGTAGGAGCAACACGCGAAAGGCGGACCCACTTCCCGTAACAGGAAGTGAGGTCCGCCTCCACGTCATACCGCTCGACGAGCGCCGAAAATCAGCCGGCGATCGGAACGATGTTCACGACCTTGCGGCCACGGTGCGTGCCGAACTCGACCGCACCGGCGGCGAGGGCGAACAGCGTGTCGTCGCCGCCACGGCCGACGCCCGTGCCCGGGTGGAAGTGGGTGCCGCGCTGGCGGACCAGGATCTCACCGGCGTTGACGGCCTGACCGCCGAAGCGCTTCACGCCGAGCCGCTGAGCATTGGAATCGCGCCCGTTCCGGGTGGACGATGCGCCCTTCTTGTGTGCCATGTGTTCTCAGTCCCTTACTTCGCAGCCGCGGGGATACCGGTGACCTTGATCGCCGTGTACTGCTGGCGGTGACCCTGGCGACGGCGGTAGCCGGTCTTGTTCTTGTAGCGAAGGATGTCGATCTTCGCGCCCTTGTGGTGGTCCACGATCTCGGCCTGGACCTTGATGCCGTCAAGCACCCACGGGTCGCTGGTCACGGCGTCGCCGTCGACAACGAGCAGGGTAGAGAGCTCTACCGTGTCGCCAACCTTGGCGGTGGGAATCTTGTCAACCTCAACGATGTCGCCGACAGCAACCTTGTGCTGGCGACCACCGCTGCGCACGATGGCGTACACGCGGATCTCACTCTCACTCGAAGCGAAAACCTCTGAGGCCAGCCGCTCACACGGGTCCGGGGACCCGTGATGATCCGGATTGGACGAGCGGCCTCTCCCGTACGAGCGGGAGGTGAGTGCTCAGAGGTGTGGCGAAACAAACGCCGACGGTCAAGATTACGGGGCGCTGGACAGCCCGGTCAAACCGGGCCCCCCTTTCAGGCCCCGGCGGCCCTGACGTAGTCGGCGTAGGCGTCCCTGATCCGGTCCGTGGACAGGTTCAGGTGTTCCAGGATCGTGTAGCGCCCCGGCCTGGTCCGGGGGGCGAAGTCGACCACCTGGACGAATTCGTCCGCGCTGAACCCGATCTCCTCCGCGGTGACCGGCAGGCCGTGGCGCCGCAGCGCCTCGGTCATCCGCACCGACTCCTCGTGCGCACCGCGCAGGTGCATCGCGAACGCCGCGCCCAGACCGCACTGCTCCCCGTGGCTCGCCGCGCGCTTGGGGAAGATCAGGTCGAAGGCGTGGTTGATCTCGTGGCACGCGCCGGAGGCGGGGCGGCTGTCCCCCGCCACCGACATCGAGATGCCGGTCAGCACCAGCCCCTCGGCCAGCACCTGGAGGAAGTCGTCGTCCCCGAGGGCGCCGGGGTGGCGCAGCACGGCCTCTCCTGCCTGCCGGGCCATCGCGGCGGCCAGCCCGTCGATGTCCTCGCCGTTGACCCGGTGGGCCAGCTCCCAGTCCGCGACGGCGGAGATGTTCGAGAGCGCGTCACCGATCCCGGACCGCACGAAACGGACCGGGGCCTCACGGATGATGTCGAGGTCGATGACGACGGCGATCGGGTTCGGGACACCGTACGAGCCGCGGCCCGCGTCGTTGTCCAGCGTGGCCACCGGTGAGCACAGACCGTCGTGCGACAGGTTCGTCGCCACGGCGACCAGCGGCAGCCCGACGCGCGCGGCGGCGAACTTCGCACAGTCGATGATCTTGCCGCCACCGAGACCCACGACGGCGTCGTACCGGCCGGACTTCATGGCCTCGGCGAGCTTGACGGCATCGTCCAGCGTGCCGCCGCCCACCTCGAACCAGGAAGCGCCCGGCAGGCTGTCCGAGAGCCGCTCCCGCAGCGCCCGGCCGGAACCCCCGCTGATCGCGATCGCCAGTTTGCCCGAGCCGGAGATCCGCTGATCGGCGAGGACACCCGCCAGATCGGACAGAGCGCCGGCCCGGATGTCGACGACGACCGGTGCGGGGATCAGCCGGGTCAGTACTGGCACGCGATGGTCCTGCCCTTGGCCAGGTCCTCGTGGTTGTCGATCTCGACCCACTTGATGTCGCCGATCGGCTCCACGTCGACCTTGAAGCCGCGGTTGACGAGCTCCTGGTAGCCGTCCTCGTAGTAGAGGTCCGGGTCGCGCTCGAAGGTGGTCTTCAGGGCGTCGGCAAGCTCCTCGGCCGCGTCGCCCTCGATGAGGGTGACACCGATGTACTCACCGGTGGCCTCGGCCGGGTCCATCAGCTTGGTGATCCGCTGAACGCCCTTCTCGGGGTCGACGACGACCTTCATCTCCTCGTCGGCCAGCTGCTTCACCGTGTCGAGGGCGAGGATGATCTTCTTGCCCTCGCCGCGGGCGGCGAGCAGCGTCTTCTCGACGGAGACGGGGTGCACGGTGTCACCGTTGGCGAGGATCACGCCGTCCTTGAGGGCGTCACGGCCGCACCAGAGGGAGTAGGCGTTGTTCCACTCCTCGGCCTTGTCGTTGTCGATCAGCGTGAGGGTGACGCCGTACTTCGCCTCGAGGGCGGCCTTGCGCTCGTACAGGGCCTCCTTGCGGTAGCCCACGATGATCGCGACGTCGGTCAGACCGACCTCGGCGAAGTTGCCGAGCGTCAGGTCGACGACGGTCAGGCTCTCCTCGTTCCCCTCGGGACCGACCGGCACCAGGGCCTTGGGAAGCGTGTCGGTGTAGGGGCGCAGACGTCGGCCTGCGCCGGCCGCCAGAATCATGCCGATCATGAGGTTCTCCTTGGTCCGTGGTGCGGGTGCGGGTGTGCTCGGGTGGGGTGTGGTGCGGGGGGGGGAACGCTCAGAGTTCGGTGGCGACGAACGCGCGCAGCCAGGTACGGAAGTCCGGACCCAGGTCCTCGCGCTCGCAGGCGAGCCGGACGATGGCCCGCAGGTAGTCGCCCCGGTCACCGGTGTCGTAGCGGCGGCCGCGGAAGACGACACCGTGCACCGGGCCGCCGAGCTTCTCGTCGGCGGCCAGCTGCTGCAGCGCGTCGGTCAGCTGGATCTCGCCGCCCCGGCCCGGTTCGGTGTCACGCAGCACCCCGAAGACGGCCGGGTCCAGGACATAGCGTCCGATGACCGCCAGATTGCTGGGTGCGTCGTTGGTGTCCGGCTTCTCGACCAGCCCGGTGACGCGGACGACGTCGTCCTCCGGCGTGAACGCCACCGCGGCGCATCCGTACAGGTGGATCTGCTCGGGCGCGACCTCCATCAGCGCGACGACACTGCCGCCCTCGCGCTCCTGGATCTCGACCATGCGGGCCAGTAGCGGGTCGCGCGGGTCGATCAGGTCGTCGCCGAGCAGGACCGCGAAGGGCTCGTCACCCACGTGCGGCTCCGCGCACAGGACGGCGTGGCCGAGGCCCCTCGGGTCGCCCTGCCGGACGTAGTGCATGGTCGCCAGGTCACTGGACTCCTGGACCCGGACCAGCCGTTCGTCGTCGCCCTTGCGGGTGAGCGCCGACTCCAGCTCGTAGTTCCGGTCGAAGTGGTCCTCCAGAGCACGCTTGTTGCGGCCGGTGATCATCAGCACGTCGTTCAGCCCCGCGGCGGCGGCCTCCTCCACGACGTACTGGATGGCCGGCTTGTCGACGACCGGCAGCATCTCCTTGGGAGTCGCCTTCGTCGCCGGCAGGAACCGGGTACCGAGCCCGGCGGCAGGTATGACGGCCTTCTGGATCTTGTGCATGTACTGAGCGCTTCCGTGTCAGGGTGCAGGGGCGGCCGGGCGCCGGAACGCAGCCGGCCGGCCCCGTGGAGGGACCGGCCCGACTGCGCCGCGCGCGGTGCCGGGGCCTGTTCCGAGTCGGGCCGCGACGCCGCGGACCGGCTCGGAACAGACCCCGGGTCGGTCAGACCTCGTCGGTCGAAGCCGTGACGGTGGTCGACGACTGCTCGGCCGCCACCGTCTTCTTCGCCGCCGCCTTCTTGGCCGTCGTCTTCTTCGCCACGGTCTTCTTGGCCGTCGTCTTCTTGACGGCCGCCTTCTTCGCCGTGGCCTTCTTCGCCGTCTTGCGGGCCGCCTTCTTGGCCGGTGCCGGTTCGGCCTCGGCCTCGGTGGCGGACTCGGCCTCGGCACCCGTCACCACGACGACCGCGGCGTCCTCGGCACCTGCGGGGGAACCCGCGGCCGCGGTGGCCTTACGGGTCGCCCGGCGCCGGGCACGCGGCGGCGCGGCCGGCTCCTCGACGGGGGCCTCGACGTGCGGCGCCTCGACGACCGGGTCCTCCGCGGCGACCGGGTCGGCGTCGGACACCGGCTCCTCGGCAGCGGGGGCGGGCTCGGCGACCGGGGCAGCCTCGATGACCGGGGCAGGCTCGGCGGCCGGGGCCGGTGAACCCGCCGGGGCGGTCGCCTTACGGGTGGCCCGACGGCGCGTACGGCCCTGCGGCGCCTCGGCAACCGGCTCCGGCTCCACGACGGGCTCCGGCTCCACGACCGGCTCGGCCACCGGGGCCGGGGCGGACGCGGACCTCGGGGCGCCGGCCGGGGCCGTCGCCTTACGCGTCGCCCGGCGACGGCCACGACCGCGCGAGGCGGCGGCCTCGGCCTCGGCCGGGCTGCTGTACAGCTCCTCGTCCGGGACGAACTCCGGCTCGGGAAGCGCCAGCGGGGCGGCGACCTCCGCAGCCACCTCGGCCTCGGTCTCGGCCTCGTGGTCCTGCTCGTGCTCGTGGCCGTGGTCGTGCTCGTGGTCCTGGCCGGAACCGCCTCGGCGCTTCTTGGACCGCTTGCCGTTGCCGCCGCCACCGATCGAGGTGGGCTGCTCCATGTGCACGATCACGCCGCGCCCGTTGCAGTGGACACACGTCTCGGAGAAGGACTCCAGCAGACCCTGGCCGACCCGCTTGCGGGTCATCTGCACCAGGCCCAGCGAGGTGACCTCGGCGACCTGGTGCTTCGTACGGTCGCGGCCCAGGCACTCCAGCAGACGCCGCAGCACCAGGTCCCGGTTGGACTCCAGCACCATGTCGATGAAGTCGACGACGACGATGCCGCCGAGGTCGCGCAGCCGCAGCTGACGCACGATCTCCTCGGCCGCCTCCAGGTTGTTCTTGGTGACGGTCTCCTCGAGGTTGCCGCCCTGACCGGTGAACTTGCCGGTGTTGACGTCGACGACGACCATCGCCTCGGTCTTGTCGATCACCAGCGAGCCGCCGCTCGGCAGGTAGACCTTGCGGTCCAGCGCCTTCATGAGCTGCTCGTCGATCCGGTACGTCGCGAAGATGTCGACCTCGGAGGTCCACCGCGACAGCCGGTCCGTCAGGTCGGGCGCCACGTGCGAGACGTAGCCGTAGATGGTGTCCCAGGCGTCGTCACCGCTGACGATGACCTTGGAGAAGTCCTCGTTGAAGATGTCGCGGACGACCCGGACGGTCATGTCCGGCTCGCCGTAGAGGAGCGTCGGCGCGTTGGAACTGCCGCTGCTCTTCGACTTCTTCTGGATGTCCTCCCACTGCCCCTGCAGCCGCTCGACATCGCGGCGCAGCTCGTCCTCGCTCGCGCCCTCCGCGGCGGTACGGACGATGACGCCCGCGTCCTCGGGGACGATCTTCTTGAGGATGGTCTTGAGCCGGGCACGCTCGGTGTCGGGCAGCTTGCGGCTGATGCCGGTCATCGAGCCCTCGGGCACGTAGACCAGGTAGCGGCCGGGCAGCGAGACCTGGCTGGTCAGGCGGGCGCCCTTGTGGCCGATCGGGTCCTTCGTCACCTGGACGAGGACCGACTGGCCGGACTTGAGCGCGGTCTCGATGCGGCGCGGCCCGTGAGCCATGCCGAGCGCCTCGAAGTTGACCTCTCCGGCGTACAGGACGGCGTTGCGGCCCTTGCCGATGTCGACGAACGCGGCCTCCATGGACGGCAGGACGTTCTGGACCTTGCCCAGGTAGACGTTGCCGACGTAGCTGGTGGCCTGCTCCTTGTTGACGTAGTGCTCGACGAGCACGTTGTCCTCGAGGACGCCGATCTGAGTGCGCTCGCCGTTCTGGCGGACGACCATGACGCGCTCGACGGCCTCGCGCCGGGCCAGGAACTCCGCCTCGGTGATGATCGGAACCCGGCGGCGGCCCTGCTCGCGGCCCTCGCGGCGGCGCTGCTTCTTGGCCTCCATACGGGTCGAGCCCTTGATGGACTGGACCTCGTCGAAGCCGGTGCCGGGCTCGCGCTCGGCTTCCTTCTTACGGGGTTCGCGGACCTTGACGACCGTACGCTCCGGGTCGTCCGTGCCGTTCTCGGCGTCGGACGAGGAGTCACCGCTGCGGCGACGGCGGCGACGGCGCCGGCGGCTGCTGCTCGATCCGGAGCCGGACTCGTGGTCGTCCTGCTCCTCGTCGCCCTCGTCCTCGGACTCCTGGGCGCGCTCGTGCTCGTCGTCGGAGCCGTCCGCGTGCTGCTCGGCGGCGTCGTCCTCGGCGGACTCGCCACGACGGCGGCGACGGCCACCGCGACGGCGACGGCGCGACGGGCGGTCGCCGTACTCGTCGGTCTCCTCCCCGTCCTGCTCGGCGTCGCTCTCGTTCGAAGGCTCCTGCTCGTCCTCGGCCTGCTCCTGGACCGGAGCGGCGACCGGGGCGGGCGCGACGGCGGGCTCGGCCTCGGCGGCCTCACCGCGACGGCGGCGACGGCGGCGCGAGCCGCCCTGCGGCGCGGCCTCGGCGGGGGCGGCCGTCTCGGCGGGGGCGGTCTGCTCCTCCACCGTCACGGTCTCGTCCTCGGGCTCCTCGTCGAGCGAGGCCGGGGGCTGGGCGGCGGCAGCGGCGGCAGCCGTCTCCGGGGTCTGGAACATCGGCTCGGCGAAGACCGGCGCCTGGAACACGGCGACGGCGGGGCGCTCGGCCCGACGGCTACGACGCGCGGGCTCCTCTACCTTGCCGGTGAATTCGGGGCGGCCCGCCGCGGCGGTGGCCCGGCGACGCTGACGGCCGCGCGGGGCTGCTTCCTCGACCTCGGCGGTCTCGGCGGCGAGCTCCTCAACGGCAGCCTCGGGCAGGCTCTCGCCCGTCTGGATCCCGTTGCGCTCCTCGGCCGCCTCCGTGACCTGCGGGGCACCCGCGGGAGAGGTCGCCTTGCGGGAGGCACGACGACGGCCACGCGGGGCCTCGACCGGCTCCGCGGTCTCTTCCTCGACCGGCGCCGCGACCGCGACAACCGGCTCGGCGGCAGCTTCGGTCCGGGCGGCCTGCGGCGCGCCGGCGGGGGCGGAGGCCCTGCGCCGGGCACGGCCACGCGGCGCCTCGGTGACGACGGGCTCGGCCGCGACGGGCTCGACGGCCTCGGCCGCGACGGCCTCCTCGACGATCTCGGCCACCTCGGCGGCCTGCGGCGCACCGGCGGGGGCGGTCGCCTTGCGGGACGCGCGACGACGCGCACGCGGCGCCTCGACCGGCTGCTCCACGGCTTCTTCCGCCACGGGCGCGGCAGCCGCGACAACCGGCTCCACGACCTCCACGGTCTCGGCGGCCTGCGGCGCACCGGCCGGGGCCGTCGCCTTGCGGGACGCGCGACGACGCGCACGCGGCGCCTCGACCGGCTGCTCCACGGCTTCTTCCGCCACGGGCGCGGCAGCCGCGACAACCGGCAC